>DATEDZ010000345.1:0-13260 GCA_035281385.1 Polyangiaceae bacterium | reverse complement strand
CGGCACGGTGATCGTCGAGCGCCTTCAGATCGGCAACATGGTCCAAGTGAGGACGGGACTCGCCCGGCGCATTCTGGATGCGGGCTGGGGCCGCCTCGCTCAGATGCTTCGTTACAAGCTCGCCTGGCAAGGCGGACAGCTGGTCGAAGTGCCAGCTGCTTACAGCTCGCAGACATGCTCGGCCTGCGGGCACGTCGACGCGAGCTCGCGCTCGGCGGAGCGCTTTTGTTGCAGTCGCTGCGGCTACTCGGACCATGCTGACCTCAACGCTGCCAGAGTTCTGACAAGCCGTGCGAATCGCTCGGCTCTGCCCCCGGAGGGAGCGCTGCCTGTGGGCACCCGTCGAAAGGGGAAAGTGGTTGTTCTGCGTGTTCCACGTCGACCTCCACAAAACTCCGTCCTTTAGGGCGGAGTTGATTACGAGAAGGCTCCCTTACCACTACTTCGGGCTCATCATCAAACGCGCCGCAGGAAGGGGGCTGGCAAGCTGAGCCAGCGCTGACTGGCTGTCCGCTCTCCTGCTCAATCTCCGCGGCGGCGGGCGGCGATAAAGGCCGCGAGCGAGGTCGAGGCGGCCGCTTCGATGAACGCCGGCGCGCGCTGTTCGATCGCGCGGCGCCCGATGGCTCGTTGGCCTGCTTCGGCCAGGGCCTTCGCGTAGTGTTCGCGCAGCGTCGAAAGCTTACGGCTCGACGCCAGCGGCGCCGAAAGATAGGCCGCCTAGGCGTGCTGCACACCTGCGAGCTCGAGCGTTGGTTCGATACCGAGCGCCGCAAAGGGTCCGCTAGTGTGCTCCTTTTCCTTCATCTCGAGCCACCGACGGGCAGTTGCCTGCACGCTCGGTCGTTCATCGCACCCCACCTAGTGTCAGCTGACGTGAAGGCTGGTTCGAGCGCTTGCTCGAGCCCGCGCGCGATACGCCGCGCCAACTGCAATTGCCGCCGCGTTGCGGTCGAGAGCGCTTCGGGCCCCGACTGATCTGCCGCGCTGAGCAGCAACGCTGCTAGCTCCCGGGATGTGCTGCGGCGTGATCCAGAGCGCTGCTTCGAGTGCGTCGAGTGCATCCATGAGGGGTAGAAACAGCTCATCTCCGTGGCGCTCGACTTGCGCCACGAGCCGCGAAAGCTCGGTCTCGACGCCTTCGAGTCGCGCTTCGAGCTTGCCCACCGTGCGCGCCGTTCGCCGGCCGAGCTCAGCGAGGGCGGCCAGCTCTGCGCCATCGGCGTCGGGATCCTTCTCGCCCGACGCGGGCCCAGCCAGGGAATCAGCTGCTAGATGACGCAACCGCTCGAGCCAACTTGACTTGCTGGCTGAGTCGTCGCGAAGACTGCGGCCATTGTGCTCTTCGAGATTTGGCCAGCTATCCTGAAATAGGTGGCCAAATCCCTGATCGGACGCGAACGCGAGCAGGCCTTGCTGCTCGAGGTTTTGGAATCGAAGACGGCGGAGCTGGTGGCCTTGTACGGTCGCCGGCGTGTCGGCAAGACGTTCCTGGTGCGACAGTTCATGGCTCCACGCGCGGGAACGTTGTTCGAGGTGACGGGCACGAAGGGTGGCAGCGGCGCCGTCCAGCTGCGGCGATTCCGGGAGGCTCTGGAGCCGGTCTTCGCCGGCGGAGACGGGCTACGCCTTCGAGAGCATTTGTCTCAAGCACGCCCATGAGCTGGAGTCGGCGCTCGGCATCGAGAACTTGGTGACGGCGGTCGGGCGCCGCTCGGGTTGAAGAAGAACACGTGGTCCGAAGGGCTCGTCGAACAAGTGGTCGACGCGAGCGCGCTGCTGCGGTGAGATGGAACGTCCTGTGCGCTACGCTGGCCAGCGGCCCGGCTCGCTCGGAGCCGCCTTCGGTAGGAAATGCGCCGATAACGCCCGGTTATGTCACCCGCCGCGCCCTGCTAGCCGTCCAAAAGATGGTTGGATAACCTAGCGCTGACGCCGCTCCCACCGGCCGGCTGAGTGGTGTACATTCGGTGGGCGATGGGTGGTCGTGGCGGTTGCGGTAGTCGCGTAAGCCTGCTGGGGTTCGCGCTCTGGCTCGCCTCGGCTCACGCATCGGCCGATCCGAAACCGTGGAACATCGGGTCGAAACAGGCCCAGCAGCCCGAGGCCAGTGAGGTGGAGGAGCAGCCCGAGCGTCTGCGTGGGGCGGCGCTTCATGCCCGCCTGCCCCAGCTCAAGTTGCGCGCTGAACCGCGCGTGGTGCAGGGCGCGGTCGGGTTCGGGGTACGGATGTTGTACGTGCCGCTGGGCTTGCAGGGAACGCTGGATGTGTATCCGGTGCGCTGGTTGCGCTTCGGCCTTATCTACGGAGCCGGTATGTCGTTCAGCGACAACCGCAAGCTGGCGTTCGCGCAATATGGAGAGGGGCAAGTCGGTGTGCGCCTGTTCGGTGGGGCTTCGGAAGCCGATGCGGAGCTGCAACTGCGGCGGTCGGTGGGCGGGTACGGAGAGGCGCTCCCGAGTTGGCTCCGGCGCGCCACGGGCAGCGATGCGGAGACGATCCCGGTGTGGCTGCCATCGTCCCACGCTCTATTCGTCGAGGGCGGTGCGTTCACCGGCTACATGGCTCTCAAGCATTGCGTGGCGAGCTGCGCTTACGACCCCCTGATGCCCGCCCTCGAGCCGGAGATGGTTGCGGTTTCGCACCAATTGGTTCTGCCCTTTGCAGGGATTCGTTACGTTTACTACTCGGAAGCCACGATGGCCGCGCCGGTCGTCAACCGGGTGCGCTATACCCAGGTCTTCCTGCATGCCCTGCTGCGGCCGATCAACGAACCGGAGGGCGAGTGGACTTACTTGAGTGGGGATCATGTGGCCCGCGCCGCTCTGGGCATGCGCATGGGGTGGGAGTTCCCGGTGACCCCCGGCTGCCTCGCCAACCTGCTGCTCCGCACGGGCTGCCTGCAAGGCAGCTTCAGTCTCGGGTACACGCCGTTCCCGGCGTTCCTGCTGTTCCAGTTTCACGCGCTGCTGCCGATTCGCTAGCGCGCCCTGCGTGCCGGCGGTCGATGACATCTATTGCGATGGGATGGATCGGAACTGTGAGGCCGAACGTCCTGTGCACATCAGGCGCGTCATGCCGCCTTCGGCACCAGTGGGGGAAACCGTTGAAGACCAGCTGGGCCGGTGCAGCTCGCGCAAGCGCTCGCGCCAGCCGGTGAGCGGCAATCGTGAGCGTGACCGTGGCCGCCGGTTGTTCGCGAACGTTCGCGAACGTCCGCGAGCAGCCGGCGCTGCTCGTGAGGCGGTGGCCGGCAAGCATCCTGTCAATCGCTGCATTGCAGCGTGTAAAAGCTGGCCGCACGATGAGATGGTGAGTCGTTCGAGGGTGAAACAGTCCGGTCTCGTTCTTGCTTGAAGTCGCATTCGCAGCAACGACCAACCACCCGTAGAGACGCAGGAGAACCGAATGAAAAACCATCGCTTCGTCGAGTCCATGTCATCGCCGAAATGCCCGTTGCGACGCGCCGGCGCGATCAGCGCGCGAGGCGTGGCGGGGCTGCTCATCCTCGGGCTTCCGTCGTGCTCGGCGGCGCCCGAAGAGCCTGGGACACGGTGAACGACCAGCTCTCTGGCTATGATAAGCTGGGAGCGCGTGTGCTCTACGGGCCGGTTGGAAAGCGTACCTTCATCCGGCAAGACTACGATGGCGACAACAAGGTGGATCTGGTGGTCTACCGGCCATCCGCCGGGACTTGGTTCGTTCATCGCAGCAGCGGGGGCAACGACCTCGTCACCCAGTTCGGCTTGTCTAACGATCGGCCTGTGGCGGGCGACTACGACGGTGATCGGAAAGCCGACGTGGCGGTGTATCGGCCATCGAACGGCACCTGGTTCGTTCGTGGAAGCGCCGGCGGAGCCGACATGGTGATCCAGTTCGGTCTGTCGACCGACCTTCCCGCTCCAGGCGATTACGATGGCGACGGCAGAGCTGACCCAGCCGTTTTTCGGCCGTCGAATGGCACTTGGTTCGTACGTCGAAGCTCCGGCGTGGCCGACATGGTCGTCCAGTTCGGCGTTTCGACCGACGTCCCGGTTCCAGGCGACTACGACGGAGACGGCATGACGGACGTCGCCGTGTTTCGACCCTCGAATGGCACATGGTTCGCACATTTCACGAGCGGCATGGGTGACATGGTCACGCAGTTTGGCCTCTCCAGTGATCGGCCGGTGCCCGGTGACTACGACGGAGACGGCAAAACGGACGTCGCCGTGTTTCGGCCCTCGAATGGCAGATGGTTCGCTCACCTGAGTGGTGGCGGCAACGATCTCGACGTGCAGTGGGGAGAGTCGACAGACCGTGCCATCCCTGGAGACTACGATGGTGACGGCAAAACGGACGTCGCCGTGTTTCGTCCGTCGACCGGGACGTGGTTTGCCCTCCCGTCTTCCGGAGCCAGCGTCATCCAAGTCCAATTCGGCGTCACGAGTGACGTCGTTCCCTATTCGAAGTAGCCCCAAGAATGCACTCCGCAGCGGGGCGGGGGCGCAGCTCGGGGTAGACTGCGCGCCGTGCCCCCGATGTCGCTTCGACGGGTCTCGTCTCAGGCCAGATTTTTGTTCGCGCTGCTCGGCTTGCCCGTGCTCGCACGGGCGCAAGCCGCCCTGCCGGTAAGCGCGCCCGCCGGTACCGGGCAGGCGGCGCTCAGCGTCTTGGCGCTCAAGGACGGCGACATCGGAGTGGCCAGTTGTGCCGCCGCGCCGTGCAGCGCAGGCGCGGTCTCACTCAATGTTCCGAAGGAGTTGCGCGCTAAGCCTGCGCGCGCGGAAGTGATCGCGCTCGGGCAGGGGCGACATGCGGTGGTGGTCTCGGTCACCGACAATACGCGCAGCTTCAGTGCCGTGGTGGCGGGCCCGCTCGGCGGCGGAGCGCCGAAGGTTTTGTTTTCGGGGCTGGTCGGTCTGGTCAGCGGTCAGCCGGGCGATCGCAAGGGCTCGGTCGTGCGCGTCATCGACACCAGCAGCGGCGCGCGCAGCGTGGTGGTAGGTGAACAGTGGGAGTCGGTGTCGCTGTGTGGTCGCTCCACCATCCTGGCGCCCACGCTCTTGAACCCGAAGACTTTGGAGCTTCAGGCCGCCAAGCTGCAGCGTCTACCCCCCGAGGAGATCGAGAAAGCGCGCAACGTCAGCGCGCGCCGCATGCCGGACGACGAAGCCAGTCGAGGCGCGCGCGGAGTTCTGCGCGCGCTCAATGCTTCGAGCGCCGTTGGCGGCACGTTCGAGGCATTGGCTGATGGCAATCCCGAAACGACCTGGTCGGAGGATCGCGGCGGCGACGGCAAGGGTGAGTTCGTGGTGCTGCGCTCACCGCCCGAAACGCCCATCTCCGGGCTCGAGATCACGATCCGTCCCAAGCAAGCCACGGTCGACGGCGGTGCAGCCCCGGAGCGCTTCTTCGTCGCGGGTCCGCGGGACGTCATCAAGGTCCATCTGCCGGAAGATGCCTGGAAGCAGCCAGGCGCGCGCTATCGAGTCACGCTCGAGCCGCCGCTCCAGAGCTCCTGCGTGGCCATCTCGCTCGACTCCTCGTTCGACAAGAGCCCAGCGGCCAAGGTCACGCTGGCCGAGATCACCGCGGTGACCGAGTTCGACGCGTCCAAGCTGCCGGAGCTCGTCAAGGCCCTGGCCGGCGGCGGGCAGCGCGCGGAGTCGGCCAAGAGCCTGCTGGTTGCTGCCGGTGAGCCTGCGCAGCTTGCGGTCGCCGAAGCCTTCGCAGCGCTCGACGAAGGCGGCCGTCGCGTGGCGCTCGACGTGATGGACAGCGCGCCCTGCGAACGCAGCGCGCCCACGTACGTGATGGCCTTGACCAGCAGCATCGAGGCGCACCAGAAGCACGCGAGCAGTCGTTTGCGCCGCTGCGGCACGGCCGGTGGTCAGGCGCTCGCCGAGGCGCTGCGCAGGAGCGACAAGACCGACAAGCGCTTGATTCCGCTGCTCGTCACCGAGCTGGCGCTGACCGATCCGGCTCGCTCGGTTCAGGCTTTCGTCCCGCTGCTCGAGGAGAAGACGGTGCTGCGGCGCCGGTTGCTGCGCACCGCGCTGGCGCAGGCGGCCCGCACCGCCAAGGCGGAGCCCGCCGTGCGCGCGGTGCTGGCCGACCCCAAGACCCCGCCGGTGGCCCTGATCGACATGCTGCGCGCTCTGGGTGACGAGGCGCCGCGCTACGAGCCCGAGGCCTCCGCGGCGCTTCAGCGCCTGCAGCAAGGCTCGCCCGAATTTCGCACGCGTTATCTGCTGCTCGGTCCGAGCGCGGTGCTGAGCCGCGTCAACGCGCAGGCCGAAGCCGCGTTTCGCAACAGCCTGGCAAGCGATCCAGAGCCACACGTGCGAGCGGCGGCGCTGCACCTGGTGCGGGACCCGAAGCGTTTTCAAACCGAGGTGCTCAAATCGCTGGCCGACGGCGACGTGCGCGTCCGCGAGGCCTCGGTGCGCGCGCTGGCCACGCCCAACGCGACGTTTGCCAGTCAGCTGCTCACCGAGCGGCTCCGCGAGGATCGCTGGCCGCTGGTGCGCGCCTCGGCGGCCGATGCGCTGGCGCGTCACCCAGCCGGTGCCGCGCTCGACAAGCCGCTCGTCGCCGCGCTGGGCGACGAATCGGCGCTGGTGCGCGCGCGCAGCATCCGCGCGCTGGGCGAGCGCCGCGCGAGCGGCGTCGCAAATCACATCCGCGATCGCTTGATCGACGATCAGGAATGGCCGGAGGTGCGCGCTGAAGCGGCGCGCGCGCTCGGCACGCTGTGCGACGCGGAATCGGCCGACGTTCTGGCTGCCTTCGCCAAGAAGCTGGCCGACCCGATGGCCAGCCCCGACGCGCAGCTCGTCGCGTCTGGCGCGGTGCTCTCCCTCGGCCGGCTCGCGCTGCCGAATTTGAAGGATACTCTGGCGCCGCTCTCGGCCAAGAAGGCGCCGCCGCAGGCGCGGCGTGCGGCCGCCAGCGCGCTCTCGACGCGTGACACCTGCCCGAGCTCGAAATAAGCGCTGAGCGCCGGGTTACTCCCAGACCTCGATCGAACGCGAGCACGGAACCCCGCCGGGTACGTATCGCTTGCTCGAGTGAAGTTCCGGGGTAAGATAAACGGTAGGATGGAACATACGAAGACGAAGCTAAGCATCACGCTCGCGCCTGATCTGGTGCGCGCCGTCGATCGAGCCGTGAAGCGTGGTCGTGGTGCAAGCCGAAGCTCCGTGATTGCCGCCTGGCTCCGGCGCGCCGCCCGTATCAGCGCGGAGGACACGCTTCGCACCGAAACCGTTGCCTACTACGAGAGTCTCTCGGCTGAGGAGAGCAGCGAGAACGCCTCGATCGCTCGTGCCTCGTCGCGCGCCGCGCGCAAGCTGGAGCTCGACCGCGGTTGAGCACGCCCAAGCTGAAGCGCGGCCAACTCTATTGGGCGCGGCTCGACAAGCGCCGGCCGGTGCTTGTCATCTCCCCCGACTATCGCAACGAGCGTGCCAGCGATGTCATCGTCATCCCCGGATCGACGATCGTTCGCGACGCTCCCACGCACGTTGTTCTGCGCCGTGGGGAGGGTGGCCTGCGCGCTCGAACCGTCCTCAAATGCGAGCAGGTCACGACCTTGCCGCACGCCGATTTGGAACCACGTCCGTTAGGCAGCAAGCTCACCCCGGACCGTGTCGCTGCCGTCGAGCGTGCAGTCCTCCGCGCCATCGGCATCCCGGTACCTGAGCCTGAGTAGTTGCCCCAACAGGGCAACCCCGACCAACACCCGCTTCCGGCTCGTGGCGAATCCTGCAAAAGCCGTTATAAACCAATCTTTACGCTGTTAGCGGAATGTGGAGCCGCTGACACCGCCATTCCTGTCAAAATCCCTCTGCTGAACACACTAAGGAGCAGAATGGCCATGCGGTTCTGGTCGGTGCTGGTGCTGGCGCTCTTGGCGTCGTGCGGGCGCACGGCGCAGCAGCACGCAGGGTCAAGGGGTTCTGGAGGCAACGCAGCGATCGGGACCGGCGGCACCTCCAGCGGCGGCGTCTCGGGTTTCGGCGGCGATCTGCCGCTCGCGTGCCCAGGTAGCGAGCCGCCCGACGAGCCGCTGCGCCTGCTGACCGACTACCAGCTCCAAAACGAGCTGCTCGAGGTTGGCGCCGAGGTCGGCAACGACGCGCGACTGCCAACGCCCTCGCGCTTGTTCAGCGAAGATCCCGATAGCGCGACCCTCGGCTTCGTTGCGGCGCAGGTGGAGCTGGCCCGGCACGTGGCGCGCGACCTGAGCGAGCACCCCGACAAGCTGAAGCGCGTCACGGGCTGCCTCATCGAGGACGAGGCGGCCTGTCGCAAGTCGGTGATTCGGTTCGTGCTTCGACGCGTGTTTCGCGGCCTGGGCAGCCCCGAGAGCGAGGCCGAGCTCGAAGACCTCTTCGACCAGGGGCAAAAGTTGGGCGGCGACTTTCAGAGCGGTATCCGCGCGCTGTTCGAGGTCGCGCTGCAGTCGCCCGAGTTTCTGTATCGCTTCGAGCTGGGGCGTCCTGCCGCCGATCGCGACCCGCCCTGGGCGGAACCGACCGATTTCGAGCTGGCCTCGCGCCTTTCTTTCTTGTTCTGGGACGGCGGTCCGGACGAAGTGCTGCTGAGCGCGGCGGAGGCGGGCCAGCTGAGTGACCCCGACTTCTTGGCAATGCACGCGGGCCGCATGCTCGATGACGTACGCGCGGCGCGGACTGTAGCGCGCTTCTATCGCGAGCTCACCGGCGCCACGCCGCCCTACAGCTTCGAGCGCCCGGCAAGCCCTGCCTTCACTCCCCTCGTGTACGAGCTGATGCAGGTCGAGCTCGACCAGTTCGTGGTCGACGCCACCTTCAACGGCGCGGGCGACTACCGAGCCTTGTTCGCACCGGTTAGCTGGCTCAATAAGCCGCTGGCGGGCTTCTATGGCGTCCAATGGGACGGCGGCGGTGAGCAGTTTCGCCGCGTCGACCTGGACCCGGCGCGCCACGCGGGACTGCTGACTATGGGAGCATGGCTAAGCAGCGCGCGCAGTACCTGGACCAGCCCCACGCTGCGCGGCTTGGCCGTGTCGAGCGCTTTCTTGTGTCGAGAGATACCGCCCCCGCCGCCGCTGGTGCCCCCTCTGCCCGAGCCGGACGGCACGCTCACGACCCGCCAGCGTCTCGAGCAGCACGCGATCGACCCCGTTTGCGCCGCTTGCCACCAGCTGATGGACCCGATCGGCCTCGGGCTCGAGCATTTCGATGCGACCGGCCGCTGGCGTGATACGGAGAACAACCTGCCGATTGACTCCTCTGGCAGGGTGCCCTTGGACGAGGGCGAGGCCGAATTCGACGGCGCGCCTGGGCTGGCTCGGGCGCTCATCGACAGTACGGGCACGCGCGACTGTTACATCACCCAATGGCAGCGTTTTGCCTTCGGCCGGCACGAGGCTGAGGTCAACCAGTGCACCCACTCCGACCTGCGCGAGGCCTTCTTCCAGAATGCCGAAAGCGTGCAGCAGCTGATGGTCGCGCTGACCCAAACCGAATCGTTCCGCTACCGAAAGGTGCAGGAGGGCCAGCCATGAAGCCGTTTCGTCTAGATCGGCGCACGCTGCTGCGCGGCGCTGGCAGTGTGGCCATCGCGCTGCCGTGGCTCGAAGCCATGTCCCCCGTCAAAGAGTCCCGTGCCGCGGGGCCTACCGCGAAGCGTTTCGTGGGGGTGTACTGGCCAGGCGGCACCGTGCCCGACAAGTTCAAGCCGATCGGTACCGAGACCGACTTCAAGCTGGGTTCCATCCTCACGCCGCTCGAGCCGTTTCAGAAAAAGCTGGTCGTGCTGCAGGGCCTGAACTTCGAATGCAAGCACGGCGAACAGGACCAGGCTGGCATGGTGGCTTGGCTCACCGGACGCGAGCAGCTACTGACGCCGGGCACCTATCCAGACGGACCGGCATCGATCGACCAAGAGCTGGCCGACGCGCTGGACACGCCGCTTCTTTACCAGGCGGTGCGCTGGGGCACCGGCCGCCTCAATGGCAGTGCTGCGTCCTCCGCCGTCAACACGCTGAGCTACCGTTTCAAGAATAACGACTATGAGTTGGCGCAGCCGGATATCGATCCAGCGGCCACCTTTCAGCGCCTTTTCGGCAAACCCGCCGGTGACTCGGCCTGGCGAAAGTCGATCCTCGACAGCGTGCTCGGGCGCTACCAAAGGCTGTCGCAAAGGCTCGGCTCACGTGACCGGCAGGTGCTCGAGCAGCACATCACCATGCTGCGGGACCTCGAAAAAGGTATCGTCAACTCATGCGTGAAGCCCACGCTGGTCGACACCACGGGTTACGATCCCAAGGCGCTCGACACGCTCAGCCCCGAAACCGACGCCATGATCCCCACCGTGGGTAAGCTCTTGATGGATATGCTGGTGGCGGCGCTCGCCTGCGATCAGACCCGTGTCGGCATCATGCAATGGGCCGACAGTTACGCTGGTTACACGCTGCCGTGGCTCGGGCTCGACCAGGTGCAGAACTGCTACGAGGACAACTGCGGCTTCTGGGAGCCGGAGATGACCCAGATCTTCACCTGGTATTCCACGCAGCACGCCTACCTGCTCGGCGAGATGGCCAAGGTCGACATGGGCGGCCACACGCTGCTCGACGAGAGCGTGGTGCTGTTCGGTTCCCACGTCGGCTACCCGCCCACGCACACCAACGCGAACATCCCCATGCTCTTGGCGGGCGGCGGAGGCGGCCTGGTCGGCAATCGCTACCGTGACTACGGCGGTCGCTCCCACAACGACCTACTCGTCGCGCTGCTGGCGCTCTTCGGCGATGAGCAGCCGACCTGGGGTAACCCGAGCTTCAACACCGGCCCGCTCAGCAACCTCACGACCTGAGCTGCGGCCAGATTTGTCCTTCGTGTCCGTCACTTGCGCGCCCGGGGCTGGGAGGCCAGCATCTTCAGCGCTGGGGCCGGATGCGATGCCGGTGTCACCTGCGCCGGGCGTGAAGCAGATTTGAGTGCAGCGCTGTAGTCGTTCCCCGACTTTGCGGCGCGCTCGTCACGGGGCTATGGCGTGGGCGTGAGCTCGACTCTCGCGGTTCCCGCGCTCTGTTCGACCGCGAGGCGACTGCTCGTGCTGATTGCCGCGCTGCTACTGGGGTGCGGCGGTCGATCGTCCCAGCAGCGGGGTAGCAATGACGACGAGTCGAAGGGCGCAGGCGCGGCTTCGTCTTCGTCCGGGCAAGGCGGTACGTTTGGCGAAGGGGCTGCGGGCACGACCGCGCCTCGCGGCGGTTGCGGTCCGGCGCGCGCCGCTGCGGCTGGCGCCGGCGGACACGGCGCGCCCGTCGATTGTGGAGCGGGGGAGCGCACGCGCATCACCGGTGTCGTGCGCGATCCGGCGGGTCGCGTTCCGATTCATAGCGCGCTCGTGTTCGTGCCGAGTGACTCGCTGCCGGGGATTGTCGAGGGTCCGAGCTGCGACGACCCCTGCGCTGCGCCCATTTCGCCTCTGGCGGGTGGGATCACCGATCTGAATGGACGCTTCGATCTCGAGGCTCCGGCGGGCCTCGACGTTCCACTGGTGATCCAGATCGGCAAGTGGAGGCGTGAGCTGGTGCTGCCAGAGGTCACCGCCTGCGCGGAAAATCGCATCGAGCCCGAGCTCACGCGGCTTCCGCGCAATCGCGCTGAGGGCTGGCTGCCGCGCCTTGCCGTCACCACGGGGTTGGCCGATTCCGTGGAATGCTTCCTGCGCCGGGTTGGCATCGCGGACGAAGAGTTCACGACGCCCGACAGGCCGGGCCGCGTTCACGTGTTCGCCGGTTGCGACGCTCCGGCCCCCCCGAGCAGTGGCGGCTTCACGGTAGCGCTGGGCGACGCCGATTTCCCGCCGGCGTCGGCACTCTGGCAGGACCCTTCGGCGCTCGCTCGTTACGACGCCGTATTGCTCGGGTGCGACGGTGAGGTCTGCGATGCCGACAAGACCGAGCACGCTCAAAACGTGGCCGACTACGCCAATCAGGGCGGTCGCCTGTTCTTGAGCCACTCGCAGTCGGTTTGGCTGCGGACACCCCCGCCTTGGCCGCTCGTCATGACGCCGATCGAGCCCGCGTTGACTGGGCCAGCAGAGCTCGAGGCTCAGGTCGACGTGACGTCTCCCAAAGGCGACGCTTTTGCCGATTGGCTCGTACAGACCGGGGCTTCAGCACTCAAGGGTAAGGTCTTGCTGCACGACCCTCATTTCTCGTTCAGCGCCGTCGACCCGCGTGTAGCCCGGCAATGGGTCTACGCCGATGCCGCGGGCGATCCGGCCGGCGCTTCGGGTGTGGTGGTGTTCTCGATGCTCACACCGGTCGGGGCTCCCGAAGATCAGGTTTGTGGTCGGGTGACGTTCACCGGCTTCCACGTTGCCAGCGTCGCCCAGCTCGATGCTCCTGGTCGTTTTCCCGACGGATGTGTCGAGGGCGACCTGAGCCCGCAGGAGCTGGCGCTCGAGTTTCTGCTCTTCGATCGATCGGCTTGCATCGGCGGTGGACCCATTGCACCGCGCCCACCCACTGAGCCGACCCCGCCCTGCCCGTAAGCGATAGCTGGCTCGTACATTCGCGCCGATTTGTCACGGCAAAGTCGAAGGTGGCGTTCAAATCGAAGCGGCGAAAGCCCACCATGGACCTGAAGCAGATTTTCGACGGTTACGACCCGTCGACGTACGAGGAAGAAACCAGGCAGCGCTGGGGCGACACCGACGCCTACGAGGAATCGATGAAACGCGCCAAGGAGCCAGCGTCTATGCGGATGCCCTCAAGGCCCTGCAGGCGGGCAAGTCGGCCTCGCCCCAGGTGGCTGGGGGTAAGGCGTCAACGCATGACCACAGCAGCCATGGCATCACAAGAGAAGCTCAGCGGCGATGCATTCGAACGCGCCATGCTGGCTGCCACGAGGGCGGCGTGTCCGACGATTCGAGCTACGACCTCTGCCGCAAGCTCGCGTTCCTCTGCTCGGCGGCTGGGATAGCCAAGGTCGAGGGCGAGCGGGTCGCGCGGGCGTTCTTCGAGCTGCCCCAGCACAGGCCACGCACTGCCAGACCGAGGCCGCCCTGCGCGCCCGGCTCGGGGCTGACGCCGACGGCGCGTGCCGGGCTCTGGTCGTGAAGGTGCGACTCTGACGCCCAGCCATGATTGGTGATCGGGCCGGGTTCGGGCTCGGGAGCGGCTGATCGGGAGCGGGAGTGGGGTCGGAATGGGGCTCGGGTTCGGCCGAGCGTAAATTCGTAAACGCTGGGAGCGGGAGGGTTGTTCGGTCGAGCGG
>DATEDZ010000344.1:0-5676 GCA_035281385.1 Polyangiaceae bacterium | reverse complement strand
CCGCTCGACCGAACAACCCTCCCGCTCCCAGCGTTTACGAATTTACGCTCGGCCGAACCCGAGCCCCATTCCGACCCCACTCCCGCTCCCGATCAGCCGCTCCCGAGCCCGAACCCGGCCCGATCACCAATCATGGCTGGGGAGACGGGGAGATTTCTGGGTGCCATGACGTTCAGGCGCTCGCAACGCCTTGGAGCACTCCAGTTGCGGAGCCATGGAGCGCGACGCAATCGACGAGACAATTGGGCGCAACCCAAACCTCCCCGTCTCCCCGCCTCCCTGTTTTCTCGATCGTATGGCGGCGTTATTCGTCGTTGCCGCGGAGCTTGGCGAGGACGTTGAGATCTTCGAGGGTGGAGACGTCGCCGGAGGTGGCGCGCCCGGCCGCGACGTCCTTGAGCAGGCGGCGCATGATCTTACCGCTGCGCGTCTTGGGCAGACCGTCGGCGAAGCGCACCTCGTCGGGGCGCGCGAACTTGCCGATCTCCTGGGCCACGTGCTCGGCGAGCGCCTTCTTCATGGCATCGTCGCCCGCGAACTGCGGCTTGAGCGTCACGAACACCACCAGCGCCTGACCCTTCAAGTCGTCAGCGCGACCGACCGCGGCGGCCTCGGCCACTGCCTTGTGCGAAACCAGCGCGCTCTCGATCTCGGCGGTACCGATACGATGCCCCGACACGTTGAGCACGTCGTCGACGCGCCCCACCACACGGATGTAGCCGTCCTTGTCACGGTAGGCGCCGTCACCGGTGAAGTAAGCGCCCTTCACGTCGCTCCAATACTGTGCGCGGTAGCGCTCGTCGTCGCCCCACACGGTGCGCAGCATGCTGGGCCACGGCTTCTGCATCACCAGAAAGCCGCCCTGATCGGCGCTCACCGCCTGACCGTCCGCCGAAACCACCGCTGGCGACACGCCGAAGAATGGCAGGCCCGCGACGCCCGGTTTCATGGTGTGGGCGCCCGGCAGCGTAGTGAGCAAGATCGAGCCGGTCTCGGTCTGCCACCAGGTGTCGACGATGGGGCAGGTCTTGCGGCCGATGTGCTCGTAGTACCAGATCCAGGCTTCCGGATTGATGGGCTCGCCTACCGATCCGAGCAGTCGCAGGCTCGACAGGTCGTACTTGGCCGGCCACTCGTTGCCGGCGCGGATGAAAGCGCGGATGGCGGTCGGTGCGGTGTAAAGGATCGAGACCTTGTGTTTCTCGATGATTTGCCAGAAGCGGCCCCAGTCCGGCGTGCTCGGCGCGCCTTCGTACATCAGGCACGTGGCGCCGTTCGAGAGCGGACCGTAGACGATGTAGCTGTGTCCGGTGATCCAGCCGACGTCGGCGGTGCAGAAGTAGACGTCGTCGGGTCGCAGGTCGAAGACATACTTCGACGTGAGGTGGGTGCCCGCGAGATAGCCGGCCGTGGTGTGGAGCACGCCCTTGGGCTTGCCGGTCGAGCCGGAAGTGTAGAGGATGAACAGCGGGTGCTCGGCGTCCACGATCTCGGGCTCCGCACCGAGCTTGGGGTCAGCGCTGGCCAGGGCCTCTTTCCAGTCCAGGTCACGGCCCGGCTTCATCTCGATCCTGGCCTGCTCGTCGCTAAGGCGTCGGTAAACCAGAACTTTTTCCACGCTAGGCGTGGCTTCGAGCGCCTTGTCCACGATGGCTTTGAGCGGCACGACATTGCCGCGGCGCAGGGCGCCGTCTTGCGTGAGCACCACCTTGGCGGTGCAGTCGTTGATGCGATCGCGTAGCGATTCCGCGGCGAAGCCACCGAACACTACCGTGTGCGGCGCGCCGATGCGCGCGCAGGCCAGCATCGCGATCGCCGCCTCCGGCACCATGCCCATATAGATCGCGACGCGATCACCCTTCTTGACACCCAAGCCGCGCAGTGCTGAGGCCAGCTTGACGACCTCGGCATGCAGCTCGGCGTAGGTCACGGTGCGCGTCTCACCGGGCTCGCTCTCCCAGATCAGCGCGGCCTTGTTCTTCACGTCCGTCTCGAGATGCCGGTCCAGGCAGCTCTCACTGGCATTCAGCTCAGCGCCGAGGAACCACTTCGAGTGCGGCAGGTCCCACTCGAGCAGCTTCTGCCACGGTTTTCTGAACACCAGCTCCTGGGTTTCGCGTTTCCAGAATGTCTCGGGCGACTCCAGACTTTCGCGGTAGAGCTCCTGGTACTTGGCCCGATTCAGACGTGCTCGCTCGACGAACTGGGCGCTCGGCTCGAAGGTGCGCGTTTCGACGGTGTGCGTCTCGATGGCGGAGGTGTCGAGGGTCATGGCGCCCCCGAGAGTACCAGCAAAAACCCGCGAGAAAAGCCCGGGCGTGGCGTGTTTCTGCCGTTTCGTTGCGTATTTAGCGCCCGGGGCGCCACTGAGAAAAGCCACCGCGCAGGCCGATTCCGACCATGGGCAGGGTCGTGCCGAGGTCGCGCGTCAGCTGTTTGTTCTCATCTTCCTTGAAGCCCTTCTGAAGCGCGGTGCTGCCGTCGATCAGAGCGATTAGCCCGATCTCGCCTAGAAACTGGCGGTAGTTGAAGCCCAGGCCGAGCTCGAGCAGGAAGAAGGGGTCGACGCCACGCACCTCGCCGGCCTTGAAATCATCGGTAGCTTCGACAGCCAGGCGATGGTGCACGATGCCGGCACCGATGGTGGTGACGAAGCGCAGCTTTTCACCGGTCGTCATCAACTTGAGCGTCGGACCGAAGTGAATCGAGCGCAGTGAGTAGTTGCGGGGGTCGCTCCCGTCCACGTTCGGCGCGCCGACCACCTCGAGCAGCCCGCCGTCCAGCATCAGGTCCAGCGCGACCGGATTCGACACTCGATAGCCGGCGCGTAGCCCGATCGAGCCGAACCCGCCCCCGCTCTGTGCCTTCGAGACCTCGAGATTGAGCGGCTGCTTGGAAACTCCGAGCAGATCGAGCGCGACCAAGCCGTAGAAGCCGCGCTGCACCTTGCGCGGCGGCGCGCCCGGTAGCGCCGGCCTCGCATCGGCGGGATCGTCAGGCGGCGCATTTTCCAGCCCCTCGAGCGTAGCCTGGATGGCCAAGGTCTTGCACACGCCGACCTGGAACGTCTGCTCGAACGGCTCGACGCCCTCGCGGTAGACCTGCAGCAGGTGATCGGTGTCGGGCTCGACCGGCCCCTTGTAGGCCCTGCGCGCCTTGGGTAGCCCGTCGATCGCGATGTTGGCACTGGGATCGTTGCTCGTCACGTCCACGAAGCCGGAAACGCAGCGCAGCTCCACGTTCACCGCAACGTCGCGCTGGCCCCCGGGCACGCGCAACACCCGGCGCTCCGAGGTGTAGCCGGGAGCGTCGACGGTCAGGGTGTGCTCGCCTACGTTGAGCACGATTGGTACGGCCAGATCGCTCGGCGCCAGCGGGCGGCCGTCCAGCAGAACGCGTGCGTTTTCCGGCTGCACGCGCAGCTTGATGCTGGCGATGAGGCCCCTGAGCTCGCTCAGCGCATCGTCGACCGCCTTGCGCTCGCCCTCGCTCAGCTCGCCGGCGTGACGCGCCAGCAGCTGCTCGAGGCTGGTGGCCGCTTCCGCGTATCGAAACAGCCCTTTTTGACTGAGCGCGACGTTCTGCAGTGAGCCGGCGCCCGGCTTCAGGCGGTAGGCTTCCTCGAACTCCGCCAGCGCGCCGGCGTAGTTGCCGTCGCGGTAGAGCTTGGTGCCCGCCTTGAAGTGACGCCGCGCCTCGAGGGTCTGGGCGTCGGGCGCCGCTGGCGCTTCGGGCGTGGTGGCTGCGGCTGGCTTGTGGTTCGGCGCTTGCGCGCGAGCCAGAGACGCGCCGCACGCGAGGTAGACGAGCGGCGCGAGCCCGGCCGTCCGAACGAAGCCGCGAAGAGCCAAGAGCCTTCACGGCTAACACAGCTCGAAGGGCCGCTCTACGGTTCGCGCGTACTCAGGCCCAGGCCCCCGGCCACACCGGCCGAGCCCGCCGGCGCCGGCTTTTTGCCGGGACCTTTCGTCAGTTTGCCGGGGGGCGGCTTGCTGGCGTCCGCGCTGGCCGGTGGCGCGCCGACCGACGCAGACGGCTCGGGGGCTACCGTAACTGGCTGTGGGGCTACAGCCGTGGGCACCGCAGCGGCCTTTGGCCCGGGCACCGGATCGGCAGGTGCTGCTGCACCACGCGCCACGAAGTACGCCGCGACCGCGAAGCCGCCGAGCGCTGCCACGATCGCGAAGACCAGCGTGCGAAAGCGGTCCACCGCGCCTTGAGATTTCGGTGCTTCCACCCAGACTCCGCCGGTGGTTCGCGTCTTCTGCGCGAGCGCCCGACTCTCGCGCAGCGCCGCGTCCAGATCGTCGAGCATCTCTTGGGCCGTCTGATAGCGCTCGTCGCGATCACGCCGCAGCGCGCGGGCGATCACGCGCGCCAGCTTCTCCGGAACCTCCGGCGCCTTTTTGCGCACGTCTTCGGCATCGCGGGTGCAGATGGCGATCAGCACCGCTTCGTAGGTTGGCGCAGAATGTGGCGGCTCGCCGGTCAGCATTTCGTACATGATGGCGCCCACGCTGAACAGATCGGTACGCCCGTCGATGTCCGAGAAGGACTGCGCCTGCTCGGGCGACATGTAGAAGGCGGTGCCGAGCACCGCGCCTTTGTGCGTCAACGTGTCCACGCCGGGCGACTGCTGCAGCTTGGAGATGCCGAAGTCGACGATCTTGACGAAGGCAGGCTCATCGTCGCGCCGGCACAGGAACACGTTGTCCGGTTTGAGATCGCGATGCACGATGCCCGCGGCGTGTGCCTGGCGCAGCGCCTTGAGCACCTGCAGTGCGATGCGGGCTGCGGTCTCGGGCTGCAGCCGTCCCTCCTGCCGCAGCCGGGCGCGCAGGTCCTCACCAGTTAGCAGCTCCATGACCAGGAACGGCAAACCGCGCTCGCTGCGACCCGAGTCGAAGATCTGCACGATGTGCGGGCTCTCGGCCAGGCTCGCGGCCTCCGCCTCGCGCTGAAAGCGCGTCGATGCGTCGACGTCCTTGCTGGTCTCGGCGCCCAAGAATTTGAGTGCGACGCGCTTGCCGATGGCGGCGTTGGTGGCCTGGAACACCGCGCCCATACCGCCGCGGCCGATCAGGCGGTCGATGTGGTACTTGCCTGCGACCGTGGAGCCTACGAGCAGATCCAGCTCGTCGAGCTGATTTTTCCCACTGTCGAACGACATGCCTCTCCGTGGCTGACGCGCCCGGCGCGCCGCAACAGAGGCTAGCACTGATGCCCGAGGCTTTTCAGGCCTTGGCGGATTTCGCCAAGGCCTTCGCGATGCGGGCGGTGGTGCGCGCGGCCGTGCGGGGGTGAATCACGCCCTTGCTTGCCGCCCTGGCCAGCGACTTTTCGGCGCTGAGCACTGAGCCTTTGGCCTTGGCCTTGTCGTCACCTGCCACGGCAGCACGAGCTTTCTTGAGGGTGGTGCGCAGCGCGCTGGTCGCAGCGCGGTTGCGATCGGTGCGCACGATGCGCTGGCGGTTACGCTTCTCTGCGGACGGATGATTGGCCATGGCTCAGCTTGCGGCTTTCTTCGCGTCGGCTTTCTTCGCGTCGTATCCTTCCGGATGGACCGGGAACTTGGGAGTCTGCGCGAGCTTCTTGCCCTTGCCGAAGGCACGGGCCCGAATGGCGCGTCGTCGTTCTGTCTGCCTCGTCGAAGAAACCATCGGTAGCTACCTTGAA
>DATEDZ010000343.1:0-15358 GCA_035281385.1 Polyangiaceae bacterium | reverse complement strand
CCGCTCGACCGAACAACGCTCCCGCTCCCGGCGTTTGCGAATTTGCGCTCGGCCGAACCCGAGCCCCATTCCGACCCCACTCCCGCTCCCGATCAGCCGCTCCCGAGCCCGAACCCGGCCCGATCACCAATCATGGCTGGCATGCTAGGTAACCTCAATGCCTCTGGTTGCTTGGCCCGCGTCAACGATCGTCGAATGTGCCTGCAAGGACGCCGCGCTGGAGTTGACGGGAGCGCCGCGTGCACAGTTCTATTGCCATTGCGAGGACTGCCAGGTCGTGCACGGCGCTGCTTGCGTTCCCGTTGCGCTCTATCTCGCGAGCTCCGTGAAGGTTGTCCGCGGTGTGCTTGGCAGCTGGCAGCTGAAGACGACACCGCGACGCACGTGCGTCACCTGTGGCCTGCGTTTGTTCGCGGAGCCGAATGATCTCGTACGCGGAGTCACGGCGACGTTGCTGCCGTCGGGTCGGTTTCAACCGGCATTTCACATCAACTGCGACTCCGCACGATTGCCGGTGCGTGACGCCCTCCCACACTATCGGCGGTTGCCGGCGCGTATGGGTGGCAGCGACCAGATCGTGGAGTGGTAGTCCGTCAGGTGGGCTCATTGAGCCTGCCGTCTGTACCGAGCGACGCCGGGCCGAGGGTAGTGCAACTTAGTTAGCTGCCGAACCAGCGCTTCCAGAACGGTCCGCCTTCGGCCGCAGCGGTTGCGGATGGCGCGGGGCGAGCGCGCTGCGCGGCTGCGACCGGCGTGGCAACCGCGGGCTTGGCGGGAACGCCGGGTGCTGCCGCGGCCGCGGGTGCTGCCGGCTTGGGTGGCGGCGGCGCCGGCGCTTCGTCGAAGAGCGCGTCGAGCCCCCACTCGCTGGGGTTGACGAAGTCGGCGCTGGTCGCGGGAGCCGCGGTCCCGCGTGTGCCGAGCGAAGTGGGCGCTGTTTCGGTACCCCCGCCGGAAAAGTCGTGGAGCGCGTCGAGGATCAGATCGCCTACCACGGCGGCCTGGTCCTTGTGCTCGGTTTTCTGCTTTTTGGTGCGCTCCGCGGCGCTCGCGCTGACCAGCTTACCGATGTCCTGGTAGGTGACGGGCTTGCCCAGGCGCTGCATCACGAGCGACAGGTCTTTGGCGAGGTCGCCCGCCTGCTGATAGCGCTGTGCCCGATCTTTGGCGAGCGCCTTGCTGAGCACGTAGACCACGTCGTCGGTCACGTCCTTGCGGATTTGGCGCATGTCCGGAATCACCGCGGCCTGCACTTGCTTGAAGGTCTCGAGATCGGTCTCACCCTTGAAAAGCCGGCGACCCGCCAGCATCTCCCAGAGCAGAATGCCGGCCGCGAAGATATCGACGCGCCGGTCCGCGCCCTGGCCCAGCGTGACCTCGGGCGCCAGGTACCCGAACTTGCCTTTGACGATGTCCTCTTCCTCGGCGGTCAGGTGCGAGCTGGCCTTGGCGAGCCCGAAGTCCACCAGCTTGACCTCGCCGAAGCGCGTCATCAGCACGTTGTGGGGGGAGATATCGCGGTGCACGATGCCGAGCGGCTGTCCCTGGTGATCGCAGGCGTCGTGCGCGTAGCTCAGTCCTTCACAGACGTGCATCGCGATGAGGCATGCCAGCTCCACCGGCATCTGCTGCTCGCGGCGCTGCAGGTACTCGAGCACGCCTTGTAGGTCCGCGCCGTCCACGAGCTCCATCACGATGAAGTGCGAGCCCGCCGCCTGCCCGATGTCGAACACCTGCACGCACTTCGAGTGGCTCAAGTACGCACAGAGCCGCGCCTCGTCCAAGAACATGTGGATGAAGTCGCGGTTCTGTGACAGCTTCGGTAGCACCTTCTTGATCGCCACCTTCTTGCGGAAACCTTCGATGCCCGCGCTCTCTCCGCGGTACACCTCCGCCATACCGCCCGCCGCGATGCGCTCGACGATCTTATAGCGTTGTTCGGTCATGTTCGACTCAATGGGAGGCGAGCCAGGCCGCCCAGTCCTTGGCTGTGAGTTTCTTTCCCGGCTTCGTGATCGGCTCGAGCGTGGTCTTGGCGAGAAGCCGGGAAGTCTTCGGATCTATCACGATGTACGTGGCGAGAGCGCGTACCTCATAGCTCGTGCGCAGGCCTTCGTGGCGGTCCCACTTGCCCACGTTGATGCGCACCCGCTCGAAGCGTGAGCGCAGTTGCTCCGTGACGACCGACGTTTCATCCAGCCGGGCCATCTCGTGGCAGTCCTTGCACCAGGGGGCGACGAACTCGAGCAGCAGGCGTCGCCCCTTCTCGGCGGCGCACGCCTTGGCTACGCTGATCGCTTCCAACACCTGGCTCTCGGTGGTCTCGTCCCAGAGGCGCTCGACCGGAATAGGCGCGCCGCAGCCGAAGTAGGCGCTGCCGGTGGGGCTTTGGGGTAGCGCGCTCTCGGTAGCGGCCGGGTCGGGCACGGCGCTCGGCCGCGAGGCTGCGGCCGGCGGTGCCGCGCTGGCGGCAGCGGCGCTGGCGGACGTCGGCCGGGCGCTGGGCGGCGCGCCTGCGGGGCTGCTGCCGGCACTTTGGAGCGCTGGCTGCTCCCGCGCCGGGGTGGTGCACCCGGCCAAAAGCCCCATCAGCGCCACAGCTTCAGCAAAATTCACCGGCACAGCGTGACCATCAGGCTAGCATAATGGTAGAAACACAATAAAAATCAAACAGTTAATGGGTCGAACGATGGCTCGAGCCGCGGTTGACAGCCAGGATCGTAAGCGCTAAATCATCGATCGCAACCCTGACGCATACGTTAGGGTGAGTGTGATACGACCTCACGATGTCCTCCCACCGCCACCTGACCCTCATCGGCGGGGATCGCTCTTCTGGAGAGCCACTTCCCGAGGCCGGGTCGCGCCCTGGTGACAACCACGAGGAAGTGCTGCAGGTCGGTGATCTGGCGCGCGCGGTCGGCAAGACGGTGCGAGCCATCCACTTGTACGAGGAGCTCGGGCTGCTGAAAGCGCACGAACGCTCGAAGGGTCGCTACCGCCTGTTCACGCAGGATGCGATCGTACGGGTGCGCTGGATCATCAAGCTGCAGAGCCTGGGCCTGTCGCTGTCGGAGATTCAGGGCATCGAGCGCGCGCGCAGCGGTGTGAGCTCGGCCCAGTCGGCGGCCGCGCGTTTGCGCGAGGTCTACGAGACCAAGCTCGACGAAACGCGCAGCAAGATCGAAGAGCTGCGAGCCCTGGAGGCGGAGCTCGCTGCCAGTTTGGACTACCTGGCGGGCTGCCACACCGCCTGTGAGTCCGAAGTCAAAGTGGAATGCTGCCCCAGCTGCGAGCGGCACCCCGAAGATCCACCCGAGCTAGTCGCCGGAGCCAACGTTCACTGATGTCCCTCAAGTTCCCCATCTACATGGACAACCACGCCACCACGCCGATGGACCCGCGCGTGCTGCAGGCCATGTTGCCCTACTTCACCGAGACCTTCGGCAACGCGGCGAGCCGCACCCACGCTTACGGCTGGAGCGCCGAGGCGGCCGTAGACGACGCGCGCGACACCATTGCCCAGCTGATTGGGGCCGAATCCGGCAAAGAAATCGTGATCACCTCGGGCGCCACCGAGAGCGACAACCTCGCGATCAAGGGCGTGGCCGAGTACTACGAGGCCAAGGGCAAGCACATCATCACCACCGTGATCGAGCACAAGGCAGTGCTCGACTCCTGCAAGCGCCTCGAGAAGCAGGGCTACACCGTCACGTACGTGAACGTCGGCACGGATGGCCTGGTCGATCCCAAGGCGATCGAGGCAGCCATCACCGACAAGACCATTTTGGTCTCGGTCATGCTGGCCAACAACGAGGTCGGCACGATTCAGCCCATCGCCGAGATCGGCAAGATCACGCGCGCCAAGGGCGTGCTCTTGCACTGCGACGCGGTGCAGGGTCTGGGCAAGACGCCCTTCGACGTGCGCGCCATGAACGTCGACCTGGCCTCGCTCACCGCCCACAAGATCTACGGCCCCAAGGGCGTCGGCGCGCTCTACGTACGGCGCAGCAAGCCGCGCGTGCGCCTGTCGGCTCAGATGGACGGCGGCGGTCACGAGCGTGGCAACCGCTCCGGCACTTTGAACGTGCCGGGCATCGTCGGCTTCGCCAAGGCCTGCAAGATCTTGATCGAGGAAGGGCCGGCCGAGGCCAAGCGCATCGGCGCGCTGCGCGACCGGCTCTACAAGAAGCTGGCGAGCGAGCTCGACTCGGTCGTGGTCAACGGCTCGCTCGAGCACCGTTTGCCCGGAAATCTCAATATTTCCTTCGCCTTCGTGGAGGGCGAGGGCCTGATGATGGCGATCAAGGACGTGGCCGTTTCGAGCGGCTCGGCTTGCACCAGCGCCAGCCTCGAGCCGAGCTACGTGCTGCGCTCTATGGGTCTCGAAGAGGACATGGCGCACTCCTCGATTCGATTTGGCCTCGGTCGCTTCAACACCGAGGAAGAAGTGGACTACGTGGCGGACTTGGTGATCGCGAAGGTCAAGCGCCTGCGCGACATGTCTCCGCTCTACGAGATGCACAAGGCTGGCATCGATTTGAAGTCGATCCAGTGGGCAGCACATTAGGAAAAGATCATGGCCTACAGCGAAAAAGTCATCGAGCACTACGAGAATCCGCGCAACGTCGGCTCACTCGACCAGGAAGATCCGTCGGTCGGCACGGGTCTGGTCGGCGCGCCGGCTTGCGGTGACGTGATGCGACTTCAGATTCGCGTCAACGACGCCGGCGTCATCGAAGACGCCAAGTTCAAGACCTTCGGCTGCGGCTCGGCCATTGCCTCGTCATCGCTGGCCACCGAGTGGATCAAGGGCAAGAGCATCGACGAGGCGGCCACCATCCAGAACAGCCAGATCGCCGAGGAGCTGAGCCTACCGCCGGTCAAGATCCACTGCTCGGTGCTGGCGGAAGACGCCATCAAGAGCGCCATCGAGGATTTCAGGAAAAAGCGCGCCGCCAAGCAGGCGCTGAACGACTGATTTTCAGCAAAGAAAATGTCCGAAGTCGCCTCCGTCACTCAACCCGAAACGCCCGCGCCGGTGCCCGCCAGCAAGCGGCTGATGAGCATTGCACCCGCGGCCGCACAATTCGCGCGGCAGAAGCTGACCACGCGCGGCACCCCGAACGCGGCCGTGCGGCTCGGCATCAAGGGCGGCGGCTGCTCCGGTTTCTCCTACGTCATTCAGTTCGACGACGAGCCACCGCGGGAGCGCGACACGGTGTACGAGGAAGGCGGCGTGAAGTTCTACGTGGACAAGAAGAGCCTGGTGTACCTCGCCGGCTCGATGCTCGACTACGAGAAGACGCTCATGTTCCAGGGTTTCAAGTTCCGAAACCCGAACGAGGCGACGTCATGCGGCTGCGGTCACTCTTTCACGGTGAAGTAGCCGCTCCCTCGCCGATGACGTCTCCGTTCGAGCTGCTGGGCGTGCCCGTGTTGTTTGCGCTGGACGAGCAGGAGCTCGAAAAGCGCCATCGCGACATCAGCCGGGCGCTTCACCCAGACCGCTACACCGGCAGGCCCTCGAGCGAGCGCCGTGAGGCGCTGAGTCGTGCCATTTCGGTCAATGAGGCGTTCCGTAAGCTACGCGACCCCATCTCGCGCGCCGAGGCGCTGCTCAAGCAGCTAGGCCGTGAAGTGACCGAAACCAACCAACCCAAGCCAGATCCGGCGCTTTTGATACAGGTCATGGAGCAGCGTGAGGCACTTTCGGCAGCGCGCCGCTCCGGAGATCGCTCGAAGATCGAGGGCATCGCGGCGGCCGCGAGCGGTCAGGCGGATGCGGCCACCGAGCGCATGGCCGATGCTTTCTCGGAAGAGCCGGTGCCGGTGGAGCGCGTGCTCAAGCTGCTCGGTGAGCTGCGCTATCTCAGGCGCCTGAAAGAGGAGGCGGGAGCCGCGCTGGACGAGCTGTAAGGCTCGCCCGGCATCCCGGCCGCGCATGCTACTCGACATTTTCGATCCCAAGGCGGCGCCGCGGGCCATCGGCATCGATCTCGGCACGACCAATTCGATCGTGGCGCACGTGCGCGACGGCGCGCCGATCGCGCTCACGACCTGCGACGGTTCGGCCCTCTTGCCCAGTGTCGTGCACTACTCCCTTCAGGGCGCGGTGCTGGTGGGGCGCGCCGCCAAGGCGCACCAGACGCGCGAGCCGGAGCTCACGATTGCGAGCGTCAAGCGCTTCATGGGGCGCGACGCCAAGGATCCGGAGACCGCGCGGCTCGGAGCTTATCGCTTCAAGGCTCCGGAAAATGAAGACCAGGCGCGCAGCGTGCGTTTCGACGTGGGGCGGCGCGCCGTTTCTCCCGTCGAAGTCAGCGCCGAAATCCTCAAGAGCTTGAAGCAAAGCGCGGTCGATCAGCTGCGCAGCGTAGGCGGCGCGGTGATCACGGTTCCGGCCTACTTCGACGACGCCCAGCGCCAGGCTACCAAAGACGCCGGCAGGCTCGCCGGGCTGGAAGTTTTGCGGCTCCTGAACGAGCCGACCGCGGCCGCTCTGGCCTACGGGCTCGAGCAGAAGCAGAACGGCTTGTTCGCCGTTTACGATTTGGGCGGCGGCACCTTCGACATCACCATCCTGCTGCTCGAAGACGGCGTCTTTCAGGTCAAGAGTAGCGGCGGCGACAGCGCGCTCGGTGGTGACGACATGGATCGCGCGATCGCCGAGGGTTTGCTCGAGCAGATGGGAGCCAAAGACCAGCGCCAGCCCGACGTCGTGGCATTGGCGCTCTCGGCGGCTCGCGAGCTGAAGCACGCCCTGACCTCCGCTCCGCAGGCCAGCGTCGAGCTGCCGGCCAAGGGCGGCGCGACCATCCAGGCCCAGCTGACGCGAGCGGAGCTCGACCAGCTGATCCAGCCGCTGCTCGAGCGCACCGGAAAGGCGTGCCGTCGCGCACTGCGCGACGCCGGCATCGAAGCCAGCGCGCTCGACGGCGTCATCTTGGTCGGTGGCTCGACGCGCGTACCGCGCGTCCAGAGCTACGTGGCCGAGCTGTTCGGAAAAGAGCCGCGCTGCGAGCTGGATCCGGAGCTGGTCGTGGCCTACGGCGCCGCGCTGCAGGCGGATCTACTCACCAAGGACGACGCGGACGTGCTGCTATTGGACGTGCTGCCGCTGTCGCTCGGCATCGAGACCATGGGCGGCGGCGTGGACAAGATCCTGCCGCGCAACACCACGATCCCGGCCGGCGCTCGCGCCACCTTCACGACCTACGCCGACAACCAGACCGGTTTCGAGCTGCACGTGGTGCAGGGCGAGCGCGAGCTGGCTGCCGATTGTCGCTCGCTGGCCCGCTTTTCGCTGCGCGGCATCCCGCCCTTGCCGGCCGGTATGGCCCGGCTGGAGGTCGAGCTGCACGTCGACGAAAACAGCTTGCTCAAGGTGAGCGCGCGCGAAACCACGACCGGCATCAGCCAGCAGATCGAAGTGCAGCCGAGCTACGGCCTGAGCGACGACGATGTCGAGCGCATGCTGATCGAGGCACTCGATCACGGCGAGCAAGATCTGGCGCAGCGCCGGCTGGTCGAGGCGCGCGTGGAGGGCGAGCGGCTGCTGCTCGCCACTCGCAAGGGCCTCGAGGCGGACGCCGACCTGCTGAGCGCGGGCGAGCGCGCTGGCGTGGACCAGGCCGTCCAGCAGCTGAGCGCTGCGGTTGCTTCGGCTGCCTCGGCGTCCCTGGTGCAGTCGGCCATTGACCAGCTGGATCACGTCACTCACGAATGGGCTGGACGCCGCATGAATCGCGCGGTAGCGGCCGCCATCGCGGGTCGCAACGTTTCGGATATCGAACGCAGCGTCGAGCACGCAGCCGGTGTGGACGCGCACGTGGCGCGCCACTACGGCAAGTCGGTTTAGAGAGCATCGAGCATGCCCAAAGTCCGCTTCATCGACCAAAATCTCGAGGTAGACGTACCGGTCGGCACTTCACTGCTCGAGGCCGCGCGCCAGATCGACGCGCCCGAAGGCAGCGCTTGCGGCGGCGTGTGCGCCTGCAGTACCTGCCACGTCTACGTCGAAGAAGGCGCCAATCTACTGAGCGAGGCCGACGAGGACGAAGAGGACATCCTGGACAAGGCCTTCGACGTGCAGATGACGTCGCGCCTGGGCTGTCAGGCGAAGCTCCAGCGCGATGGTTTGGTGACGGTGCGGATCACGAAAGAGTCGCTCGACGCGTTTTACAACGAGCATCCCGACGTGCCGCGGCCGTAGGGAACCCCTACCGGAGGCCCAGCAGTTTTCCGCAATGTCCGATGGCACGGGAGAGCCTGAGCACGCAGGCGTCGAATCCTGCCGGCTTTTCCTTCTGGTTGGCCTCCAACGATTGAGAAACTCCCCTAGATGAAGCATGGCTGGTTCGACGTGTGGCTTCGAAGCGCCGTCGCAAGCGTCGATGCCGACCTGATGGTCATAACCGGTCGCGCTAGCCGAACAGGCCCAGCTGGCCTTGCACTGGAATCGGAAACACTCCGACAATCACCCATGGGTTAGGCGCTACCTGGTGCCACTGCTGCGTCGTCCCGAGAAAGAAGTGCAGATCCTTCTGGAGGAACTCGTCGAAGTACTTCTGACGAACCTTGGCGAGCGCTTTCGGTTCGTCCCCGTCTGCATCACGGAGGCAGTTCCAGTAGAGGGCGCCAGTCTCCCAGTCAAGCACACGCATCCGGCTCTCTTGCCCGGCGGTGTCCTCGAACTTGTACGCGAACTTGTAGGGCAGCTTTGGGATAAGCTTGAACGTCTCACGCCACGTGTTGTCGGCGAACAGGTCGTACTGGTTCGAGAGCTCCCGCATCTCCCGAACCTTGTCCGGGTCCCACTCCCGCTCGTCAGGCTCGGCCAGGAAGTCGATGATGCGAGCTGGCCTGAACACTGCAAGGGAGACTTGATTCGCCTTTGCACCCGCGATCAGCTCGTCGAGCCGATCGTACACGCGAGCTGTTTTCAACAAGAGCTGGCGTCGTTCGCGCCAGTTATCTGAGGTGTCGATCCTTCCGACCGGATGAAGCTCGTGCTCGTTCACCGGACGGAACGTCTCAGGGCGCGGATCAGCCGAGTTCCGAACGAGCTGACACTCGAGCCAGTCGAACTTGCGGTACTGCTCCTTCTCGTGGAGGCGCCGGAACGGCACAGGGTACATGCGAACCCATGAGCCATCTTCCCGGATGCCGGCCGTACACACGGTCTCGCCGTATTTCCGCGACAACGTTGGGTAGGTCTTGACGGTAATCAGAATGCGCTGCTTGTCCATGCCACCCCCTCCCAGGCTCACAGGTGTGTTGCCGTGAAATCCTTCCCGAATCGGGCCTCGAGCGCTTCCGCCACGCAATGCCGGTGGCAATGATGCGGCAGGTGCTCAAAGCAAGTGAGCGCAACGCGCTCGCCCCCGGTGACCCAATCCCGGATCGTCGTCAAAGCGTCGGCCTGCTTCGGCAACCAGTTGCGCTCGTATTGAGCAAAGAGGGCGTCATAGTCCGCCTGCGTGTCCAGGGTTTGCCGCTGCTCCGAAGCGATTCCGAGCTCGGGCAGGTGTTGATAGCGGATGCCCACGCCTTCGCATCCGCGCGCGAGGCTATTCTTCGAAAAACCATACTTGCGGCTTAGCGCGTTGCGGCGCACGTCACATAACAGCGTGATGGCCCCCCTTAGTAGCAAGTTTAGGTAGCTCTCGAGCGTGTGACCCTCGTAGCCGATCGTCTGCACGGCAGGTCCGCTCGCGGCGGCGCGTGTTGCTGCGATACGGGCGAGTGCGTCGGCATCGTTTTCGAGAACGCGGTCTGCGATCTCGCTGCGCGTCGCAAAGAAGGGAAAGCGGCGGTATGTGTCGGCCACAAGCGCGTCTCCGCGAAGCTTGCTGTAGCGTTTGGCGAACGCCGTGAGCAACATGTTACCCGTGTGCCCAATGACGCGACGACCCTCGGCGGTGAGCTGCCAACTGCTATCGTCGTCGACAAGGAGTCCGCGTTCGACGAGCTTTCGCCGGTCCGCGTAAGACGTGAACGAGAAGGCCCCGAACTTGTAAGGCACGAAGTCGTAAGGGGCACTCGACTGCGGTTCCTGACAGTACAGGAAGAGGAGTTTCTGGAAGTCGAGCTTTCCCGCGGAGCCTCCGAGCGCGTCAAGCAGCTGCAGAAGCTGTCGCTGACGTGCAAACAGTATCGGGGTGGCCTTGGCGGCGGCCCTTGCGCTCATTTCTTGTTCCTCGGGGCGCTGCGACGTACGGGTTTCGCGCGCGCCCGCGCTTCGTTTGCGCCGTCGTTGCGTACCCAGTCGTCCACTTCCGAAAGCTTAAACTTCCAGAGCTTGCCAATCCGATTCGCCGGCAGCCCCTTAGCCTCGATCCAGCGATACACCGAGTCCTTGGCGACGCCGAGATGCAGGGCCACGTCCTCGACCGACACCCAAGGCTCGCTGGCCCGGATCTGCGCAACAGCTCGCATTCAGGCGAAACCCTAGCAGGATCGTTAGTCATGACCAATAACCAAGTCGAGTCGGCTACAATAGGCCAAAATAGACTAGACCCGACCAAATAGCGTCAGAATCGTCAAGGAGTTTGGGCGGCTTCTTGCGTTGCGGCGGCTTGAGCCAAAGCCAGTCACTGGGAGACCCTGACCCGCGTCGCCGTGGGTGTGGCTGGCAGTGTTGGGATTTCCATTGGGTCGGCTCACTCGGGAGTTCACCCTGTCGTCCGTCATCTCGCCTAGCTAACGCCTCTGCTCGACCAAGCAGGGCCAGCTATTTGAGGTCTAGCAGCCTGCCCCCGTGTCCGATCGCCGCCATGGCGTGCTGGACGTAGTCGATACGGATGCTGGGCGAGGCGAGCATCTGCGAGAAGGCGCCTTGGACCTGTTCGGGCTTGCGGCAGGCGTAGCAGCCCGCTTCGGACCATTGGGCGCGCAGCAGGAACGTGATCAGATCACGCAGGCGCGCCTTGTCTTCATCGACCGGCATGCCGCGTTCGAGCTTGATGGCGACGGCGGCGTTGAGCGCCTCGCCCACGCCAGCGGTCGCGGTATTGCGTGGTGGAAACAGATCGCTGACGCCGTAGCCACCGACGAAGTTCGGCTCGCTGGTGTCCTCCGGACGCAGGATGAAGCGCGCGCGGGACGCGACGTAGTCGATGCACAGCTGCTCATAGGCGTCGTGGCGATGCGAGGTGAGCGCGGTACGGGCCGCCAGGCAGTGCCAGCCCTCCTCGAAGAAGAAGAAATCGCGCAGCGGCGTCGGCCAGTAGGGGCCGCCGTAGTGGTCCATGGCGCGATCCAGCGTTTGTTTGACCTGCTGCGCGCTGGGTAGCGGCTCGGCGGCTCCTCCAGCCAGCGCTTTTAGCTGCTGCTCCAGCAGCACCAGCGCCAGCACCGCTTGACCGGCGGCGTAGAGCGCCTCGTGGGCGCCGGTCCCCTGCTTCGCCCCCACATCGACGATGGGATAGAAGCTCCCGTTCTCGCGCTGCATTTTCAGCATCAGCCGGCTCAATTGCCCGATCAGCCGATCGTTGACCGGCCCCACCAGCTCACGGCAGCGCAGTAGCGAAAGCAGCGGCAGCGCGCTCTTGCCGAGGCCATAGTCCTCGTTGACGCCGAGCGCCGAGATGGTGCCCATTTGCTTTTCGGTCGGTTCGAACGCTGCCAGTGCTCGTTCCACAGTGCCCTTGACCAGATCGGGCTGCCCGAGCTCGCAGAGCGCGTAGGTGGTGCCGGCCTGACGCGGCAGATTCAGGGTGGCGTTGTCTTCTTGGCCGGTCTTGGGGTCGAGCGTGTAGCGGAAGGTGCCGTCCCGCTCCTGCGCGCTCACGATGTGGCGCTGCGCGCTCAGCACCGCCTGCTCGACGCCTAGCCGGCTCAGGGCCGGCGGCGTGGTGCGGGTGCGGGTCAGCCGGTGAACACCGCTGGCATCCACCGCGAAGCTATCGGTCTCGATACGAGTCAAGCCGTCGATGCCCAGGTCCTGGTCGGCGTTTCGAGAGCCGAGGGCCCGGCGCACTGCTTCGGCCGAAAAGCCGTAGCTGGCGTCTGGAATCGCAGACAGCGGCCGATTCTCCGCAAACGCGTCGCTCAGTACGAGCTGCCATGCCGGCAAACAACGTCTGTCTTCGCATACGCCGTCGAGCCCTGGTCGCACCTCCAGCGCGTCCAGCAGCGGCATGCCTCGCTCCAGCGGTTTGATGACCTTGATCAGGTCCATGACCACGGTCGAGCCTCGCTGCGTGCGCTCGAGCAGCTTCTTCAGCCGGCTGCGCAGCGCGCGGGGAGTCGAGGCTTGTAGGCACTTCGATTGGGCCTTGCTGGCGCGCACGTACGAGACCAGTAGCGTGAGCCGTTCCGGAACGATCGGCTCGCGGCAATGCGCCGGGCCGGCGCCCGCGACGCTGCGCCGGCCGCCCCGCCCGGCCTGCTCCACCTGCTGCTCGAGCACCTCCTGCAGCTGATTGCTCACTTCCGAGGTAGCCCGCACCACCCGCTCCCCCTGCGCAGCGCGACTGGCGAGAGGCAGCGTGACCATTGCAGACACGAGCAGCGCCACGCTGCCGGCGCCGAGCTTACGCGGGGAGCGCAGCCGGACCGGCAGCGTGCGCAGCGCGCCCCAAATGCCGATGGGCAGCGTGAGCAGCGCTAGCAGCACGCCCGCCAGCAGGATCGCGAAGGCGACCGGAGGGCCCAGCCGCAGGTAGAGCCTCGACACGTACAGCGCTGCCGCGGTCATCGACCAGGCCAGGATCAGGAACGCCACAAGGGATGCAATCGCGAGGGCGCGCCAGCTCCAGGTGAGCCAGTCCGGCTTGCGCAAGAGCGCCGTCACGACCGTGACGGCGTGCAGCACCGCTAGTAGCCAGAGCAGGATCGCGAAGCCGGTCCCCGAACGCCAGGGCAGCGTCATGGCTGCGGGTACCAGGACAACGAGGTGAGCCAGGCAAGCCGCGGCGAGGGGCCCGCGGGGCAGGGGCGGTGAGGGTGCGCTCATTCAGGGGGGCGCATTCTTCCGTCGGCCCGGGCCGGACTTCCAGTGGATTCGATGCTCTACTAAATAAGAAACGGTGGCTCAGGCAGGCGGCAAGAAGCGCATACTGATCGTCGAGGACGACGAAAGCATCTCTCTCGGGTTGCGCATGAATCTGGAGGCGGAAGGCTACGAGGTCGAGCTCGCGGCCGACGGAGAGGACGGTCTGTCGCGCGCGGCATCCGGGGGGATAGACTTGGTGATCCTCGATGTGATGTTGCCCAAGGTCAACGGCTTCGAGGTCGTGCGGCGCCTGCGCGCCAAGCACGCCACGGTTCCGGTCGTCATGCTCAGCGCGCGCGGTGCGGAGATGGATAAGGTCATGGGGCTCGAGCTCGGAGCCGAGGACTACATCACCAAGCCCTTCGGTTTGGCCGAGCTCTTGGCGCGCGTCAAAGCGGTGCTCCGGCGCGACGGCTTGAGCCGCAAGCACGTGGAGGCGGTGGTCCAAGCCGGAGACCTCACGATTGACTCCGGTACGCGACTGGTCACACGCGCAGGCGCCCCGATCGAGCTTACCGCCACGGAGTTCGACGTGCTGTGGTGCTTGGTGGAGGCACAGGGCCGCGTGCTCTCGCGGGAGGAAATCCTCACCCAGGTTTGGGGCGCTGGCCACCACGGCACGCTGCGCACCATCGATAACTTCCTGCTTCAGCTGCGCAGCAAGCTCGAGCGGGATTCGGCAGAGCCCGAGCACCTGCTCACAGTTCGGGGCGTGGGCTATCGCTTCAAGGTCTAATCACGCTTGGTTGGAGCCCCAGGATGCGCTAACAAGCCGCCGTGGACCAGAACCTCCTGCGCTCCTACTTCGCCACGGTCTACGAGCTGCCGGGCGACAGCGGCGTGACGCGCGTCTCGCTCGACGGCGAAATCGTCAAGGATGCAGCTGCCTTGCCGCCTCTGTTGCGACAGCGCTTCGCGATCTTGACCGCCTACAATCCGCGCTCGATGCTCCTGCCCCGGCGTGTGAACGACGCGCGCCACCAGGTGATGCGGGACCTGTTGGTCCTGGGTTGCTACCGGGTCGAGCATTGCGTGGGCTTCGATGAGGAGCCGGAGGGGGTGTTCCGGGAGCCCGCCTGGGTGGTGCACGGTATCGAGCGCGAAGAGGCCATACACTTCGGCCATACCTTTCGGCAGAATACCATCGTTTACTGCACCGACGCCCGGCCGGAGCTCGTGGTGACCGATCCTACTTGCGATCAAATCGGCAAGAGCTTTCAAGGCAACTGGCGCGTTCGGGCCTGATCGGTAGAATGCGGGAAGTGCCTGCGACCCGCTCCCTCCTCACGCTCTCGCTCAGTGCCGCTCTGGCGCTACCGTTTGCGCTTTTGGCCTGGCAGGTGGCAGCGCTGGTGGAGCCACTGGCGCAAGGCGCAGCGGGGGCTCTGCTGCAGCTGAGCGCGCCTCTTCGAGCCGACTCTCGCTCGGAGCCCGAGCCGTTCGGCCTCAGCACGTACGCCGAGGAGCCCGCGATTGCCGCGGCCACCAAGCAAGCGCCGCCGCGCGGGGCCAAGGCGGCGGCACGAACCAAGGCGCCGGCGGCATTGTTCGTTTCCGCCGCGACGGTGCTGAAGCTGTCTCGGGGCACGGCGCGTCCGCAAGGTGCTTTCGTGGCCGCGACCGCCACGCACCCCGCTGGCCTGCGCCTTTCGGGCGTTGCGCCGCTCGGCATCGGTATAGAGGACGGAGACATCCTGATCGAGGCGCTGGGTGTGGAGCCGCGCAGCCCCGGGCAGATCATCGGCGCGATCATCGAGGCTCGCGCCCGCCAGGCGCGCTACCTCGGCGCTACGCTGTGGCGTCGCGGTCAGACCTTCCGCATCGTGGTCGAGCAGCCTTACCTCGACCCGGCCGCTGCTTCGCCAGCTGCGAAGAAGCCGTCGCCCCAGGCTGGCCTTCTGGGGTCGCCTGCTCCTTCTTGACGGAGCCCCCGCGCGCGGTCAGAGTCCCGCAAAATGGCTCGCACCCTGCATTGCGTCAAGCTCGACAAGGACCTCGACGGTCTGGAAAAACCACCGTTCAAGGGTGAGCTCGGGCAGCGCATCTTCGACAACGTGTCGGCTCAAGCATGGCGAAGCTGGCTCGAGCATTCCAAGATGCTGATCAACGAGTACCGCCTCGATCTGACCAGCGAGACCGGCCAGCGGCTGTGGATGACCGAGTGCGAGAAGTACTTCTTCGGTGAGGGCTCGGCGGCGCCGCCCGAGTTCAAGCCCGAAGGCTAGCTGGGGCAGGGGCCCCAGCCCGACAAGGCATGTAGGTCTTGGAAGAAAAGATCACGATCGGCGAGAGCAGCAGCCACCCACGAGAACAAACCGGCGAGGCCGGCGCGCGTTGCGGTCTAGCCCGCGATAGTCGCGA
>DATEDZ010000342.1:0-56693 GCA_035281385.1 Polyangiaceae bacterium | reverse complement strand
CGGAGTACAGGGCGAAGTTGACGCCCTGCCCATCCCAAGTCGCGCCCAACGGATGGGGAGATCCCGGCAGCGTCTTCATGCTGGCGGAGGCGCGTTCAGCAAAGCGCGTGCCGGTAGTAAAGGCCCGAGCTTCGTGGTTTGCGCGGGTTCTAGGCGGCAATTTTTTGCAGGATGTGGCGAAGTGTCGCGGTGAGTCGAATCACCACTACTGGGCGATATAGCTTCGGCAAATTCGTAGCGCGAAGCGGGATCAGATGCTGCACTTGCTCGGTCGACTCAGGAGTCATCGATGTCCCGCACTACCAAGCCGACACCACCTCGGCCCCGTAGCGCGAAGCTGCGGGGAAGTGAGGGGCGGCTCAGCCAGGTTGCCAGCCCAGCACCACGAGCCAATAGAACGCCGCCAACTTGGGAAGGAGAAGTTCGCGCTCGGCGACGCTGCTCGCAGAGCATTCGGGTGAGCCCATGACCGAATTGCTCGCGGCGTCCGGCCTGGTCGAGCGCGTCGATCGGGCCATCGAAAGCGGCGAGTCGAGATTGCGCTTGAGTCGCTTCGAACCGGCCAGCATCAGTCCGCTGAAGCAAAGCCGTGTTCGATCCCAGCGCTTCCGACGTGGCACCGGACCCCGCGGAAACGCCACTCGAGTAGCGCTAGCGGGGGCTGCAGGCCCCCCGCCCGACGAGACATGTGAGTCTTGGAAGAACAGATCACGATCGGCGAGAGTAGGAGCCACCCACGAGACAAAAACCGGCGAGGCCGGCGCCCGTTGCGATCAAACCCACGATGGTCGCAGGAGTTCTCAGTCGCCTGCTCGGACAACAACCATGCAGTCAAAACTTGACTCATCTGTCACGGAAGACGGCTCTCAAGGACCCTAGCTGGGGCAGGGGCCCCCGCCCGACGAGACATGTGAGTCTTGGAAGAACAGATCACGATCGGCGAGAGTAGGAGCCACCCACGAGACCAATACCTGCGAGGCCGGCGAACGTTTGAGGTCAGGTCGCAAGGGTCGCATTGCCTACCTGAAAACCTGCTCGGACCCGACAGCTCAGCAAAACTTGACTCATCTGTCACGGAAGACGGCTCTCAAGGACCCTAGGGTTGGGTTCGCCCCCCCCCAAAATCCTTGGCGCCCTTGGCGTCTCCTTGGCGCCTTGGCGATTGATTTCTCGTTCCTCGTTACTCGGCGGGGGTCGTGGCGGCGGCGGAGGTGGTTTCGGATTCGACGCCGGTGATGCGCATGCCGTAGAACGAGCGCCAGACGAAGAACAGCATCAGCAGGCTGAAGGTGATGGCCAGGCCCAGGAGCAGGCCGTCGCTGCCTCGGTTCTTGAGGCTCACCGCCAGCTCGACTGCGAGCAGGCCGAACAGCGTCGCGAACTTGATGATCGGGTTCATGGCCACCGAAGAGGTGTCCTTGAAGGGATCACCCACGGTATCGCCCACCACCGAGGCCGCGTGCAGCTCGGAGCCCTTCTCCTTGAGCTCGACCTCCACCACCTTCTTGGCGTTGTCCCAAGCGCCGCCGGCATTGGCCAGGAACAGCGCCTGCATGAGGCCGAATAGCGCCAGGCCGATCAGGTAACCGATGAACAGGAACGGATCGAGGCAGGCGAAAGCCAGCGTACCGAAGAAGATGGTGAGGAAGATGTTGATCATGCCCTTCTGCGCGTACTGCGTGCAGATCTGGACGACCTTCTTGCTGTCCTCGATCGACGCCTTGGTGGCCCCTTCGAGCTTCATGTTGCGCTTGATGAACTCGACCGCCCGGTAAGCGCCGGCCACGACCGCCTGGGTCGAAGCGCCGGTGAACCAGAAGATGATGGCCCCGCCCATGATCATGCCGAGCAAGAACGGTGGGTGCAGGATCGAGAGCATCTCGAGGTTGGTCTTCAGGCCATCGGTGAGCAGCACCACGATCGAGAAGATCATGGTGGTGGCGCCCACGACCGCCGTGCCGATCAGCACCGGCTTGGCGGTAGCCTTGAAAGTGTTGCCAGCGCCGTCGTTCTCCTCGAGCAGGTGCTTGGCCTTCTCGAAGTCGATCTTGAAGCCGTTGGCCTTCTGGATCTCTTCGGCCGCACCCGGGATCTCGGTGATGGTCGAGAGCTCGAACACCGACTGCGCGTTGTCGGTCACCGGGCCATAGGAGTCGACCGCGATGGTGACCGGGCCCATGCCCAGGAAGCCGAAAGCCACCAGACCGAATGCGAACACGGCTGGCGCAATCATCAGCGCGCCCAGGCCCTCACCGCTGAAGTAGTAAGCGACGGCCATCAAGATGGTGATGACCACGCCCATCCAGAAGCTCGAGTAGTTGCCGGCGGTCAGACCCGAAAGCACGTTGAGCGAGGGGCCACCTTCGCGCGAAGAGGTCACCACCTCTGCCACGTGACCCGAGGTGGTCGAGGTGAAGACCTTGATCAGCTCGGGGATGATGGCGCCCGCCAGCGTACCGCAGCTCACGATGGCCGAGAGCTTCCACCACAAGGTGCCGTCACCCAAGTCGCCGAGCAAGGCGTTCGAGACCACGAAGGTGAGCGCCAGCGACGAGAGCGAAGTGATCCAGACCAGCCAGGTAAGCGGCGCTTCGAAGTTGACCTTGGCAGCTCGAGCGATCACGCCCTTCTGGATGGCTTCGTTGACCCAATACGAGACCAGGCTGACGACCACCATCACGATGCGAATCGCGAAGATCCATACCAAAAGCTGCACCTGCACGACCGGTTCCTTGACCGCGACCACGATGAAGGAAATGAGCGCCACACCGGTCACGCCGTAGGTCTCGAAGCCGTCGGCGCTGGGACCGACCGAGTCGCCCGCATTGTCACCGACGCAGTCGGCAATCACGCCGGGGTTACGGGCGTCGTCTTCCTTGACCTTGAAGACGATTTTCATCAGGTCGCTGCCGATGTCAGCGATTTTGGTGAAGATGCCGCCGGCGATGCGCAGGGCCGAGGCGCCCAGAGACTCGCCGATGGCAAAGCCGATGAAGCAATTTCCTGCGTACTCGCCCGGGATGAACAGCAAGATCGCCAGCATCAACACCAGCTCGACGCTGATCAGCAGCATGCCGATGCTCATGCCGGCCTTGAGTGGAATCGCGTAGACCGGGTAGGGTTTGCCTTCCAGGCTGGCAAACGCGGTGCGCGAGTTGGCGTAGGTGTTGATGCGGATGCCGAACCAGGCGACGCCGTAGCTACCAGCGATGCCGATCAGGCTGAACGCCAGGATCACCAGCACGCGAGCGGCGCCCATCTCCTGCAGCACGCCGAAGTAGAGGATGATGATCGCGCCGATCAGCACCTCGAGCATCAGGATGAACTTGCCCTGCTGGAACAGGTAGGTCTTGCAGGTCTCCCAGATGATTTGCGAGACGTCTGCCATCGACTTGTGCGTCGGCAGGTTCTTGATCTGATTCAGGGTTACGACGCCGAACAGCACGCCGAGCGCAGAGACGAGCAGGCCGCCCATCAGCAGGGTGTGGCCGTCCGTGCCCAGGACTTGGACAGTGCTCAAGTCCGGAAGGATCAGATTGGCTTCACCGCCGCCGTGCGGCTGGGCGGCAGCTGCGACTTTCGGCAAGAGCGCCACCAAGCATGCGGCGAGCAATGACAGGAAGGACGCGGCGAAAGGTCCTGAGCGACGGTCCAAGATGCTAGCTCCTCGATGAACGCGGTACCCCGAAGGGACCCGCAGCAAGTTGCGCTCTAGTCGAAAGCGCGGGCCGCTACTAGCACGGCACCAAAGGGTTGCTCAAGCAATCCACATTTAGCCAGGTTTCCGAGCACTTCGAGGCAGATTTGCCCCATTGGTTCGGCGCGAGTTGCGTCGGCGGCGAGCCGCGTGGGTGGGGCCCCGCTCAAGCGGGGGCGGGAAGGCGCGCGGCTCTCCGCAGGCTAGAGACGGAGCTGTGGCCCGTCTCGCTCGGCGCGCTCCTCCTGCGAGAGCACCGAGAAGACCATGATGGCCCCCAGCACTGGCAAGAGCCAGATGAGCTTTGCCTGGTTGAGCTTCTGGGCACGCTCGAAAACCCGGGAGCGGAACACCCGGTAGGTGACCCACGCCTGGAAACCCAGCGCGATGACGAGGGGGATGGCTGGACCGAGGTCGTGCAGGCTCATGGTTAGACGCTCGAGGGTAATGCCGCCCGGCGCCTTGGCAAGGGGAGGAGGGGCAGAAAGACCCGACTTTCTCCATTTCCGGCTCGCTCAGGCTGAGGCTAAAGCGCTAATAGCGCAGCCAAAACACGGTGAAAGCGTCGCCACCCGAATCGGCGTCGGCTGGCTCGGAGCGCTCGACGTAGCCGGATGCCTGAAGATGCGAGCGCACCGCGGATTTCAGGGCGCCAGTACCGTGTCCGTGCAGGACGAAACCAAACTGCTCACCGATGTTGAGCAGGCGATCCAAAAAGCCGTCGACCTCGTCCAGCGCCTCTTCCACGCGCTCCCCGCGCAGATCGAGCGTGTTGCTGCTGGTGCGGATCGCGGTTGGCAGCGGCGAGCTTTGGCCCTTGGCCTTCTTCTGCGGGCGCGGTTGTGTTTTGGGCCTGGCGGCGCGCGCAGGTTCGACGTCCTGACTGCGGAGCACGAGCTTGATCGCGCCGACCTGTAAGCGCAGCTTGTCCGCATCAGCGTCGAGCACGCTGGCCAGCAGGCCCGACGACTTCACACGCACGGTGTCGCCACTCTTGTAGGCCACACTCGGAGCTGGCGCCGCCTCGGCCGCCAGCTGGGTGCGCTCGGGCAGAAGCGAGCCGCCGAGCGAGACGTGTACCGCGGCGCGCCCCAGGTCGCGTTCGATGCTTCGTAACGCTTTTGGATCTTGCGCCTCGCGCTTCAGTCGCTCGCGCGCCGCCAAGAGCTCGGCTCGCACCTTGGAGACGTTGGCTCGCAGCGCCAGGGTTTCGCGCTCGAGCTCCTGCTCGAGCTCTTGGTGCGCCTCCGCTTGCTCGGCAAGGGCGCGCTCCCGTAGGCTCCTGAGCTCCTCGGTCTCACGTTGCAGCGCCTCGCGCTGCCGCTCGAAACCCTGGCGCTCGCGCTCCAGCCGTTCGACCGCGCGCTCGCGCTCCAGTGACTGCTCGGGGAGCAGCGCTTTGGCGCGCGCCACCACGCTGCTCGGCAGCCCATGGCGGGTCGCGACCGTAAGCGCGCTGGACGCACCCGGTACGCCCATGGTCAAGCGGAACGTCGGCGCCATGCGCTCGAAATCGTAGCTGACCGAAGCATTGTGTAGGCGCTGCGCGTGCGCGGCCTGCTCCTTCAGCTTTTCGTAGTGGGTGGTGACCGCGACTGCGGCGCCACGCGCCGTGAGCGCCTCCAGCACTGCAGCCGCGAGCGCCGCGCCTTCTTCGGGATCCGTGCCGGAAGCGAGCTCATCTAGCAGCAGCAAGCAGTCGCCGGCAGCGCGCTCGAGCAGCACCCCCAGGCGCTGGATGTGAGCGCTGAAGGTCGAGAGCGAGCGCGCGATCGATTGCTCGTCGCCGATATCGGCCAGCACGCAACCGATAAAACCCACCGTGGACTCGGGCGCCAGCGGCAGGGGGATTCCGGCACGCGCCATCCAGGCGACCAGGCCCAGAGTCTTGAGCGCCACGGTCTTGCCGCCCGCGTTGGGCCCGGAGATGACCAGCGCTCGACCTGCTTCGATCGCGATGTCGTTGGCCACGACCGGTTGCGAGCCGAGCGCGAGCAGAGGGTGGCGCGCCGCGCGCAAGTCGAGTCGCCTGGCTTCCGACAGGCGCACGACACAGGCGCGGGCCTGCCGGGCGAAACGCGCCAGCGCGGTGAGCAGATCGGCCTCCTCACAAGCCCTTTGCGCTAACTGCACGGCTTCGGCATCGCTCGCCACGTAGCCGGAGAGCGTCGCCAGCACCTTGGCAGCCTCGCGCAAGGCTTCGGCCTCCTGAATGCGCAGCTGGTTGCCCAAGCCGGTCAGCTCCTGCGGTTCCACGAACAACGTGGCACCCGAGGCGCTCGAGCCGAGCACGATGCCGGGCACGCGCAGGTGCGCGTCCGAGCGCACCGGTAGCACGTAGCGACCCTCGCGCTCGGTGTAGTATTCGCTCTGCACCACATCGGCGTGGCGCTCGATCAGCTGATTCAAGCGGCGCTTGAGCTCCTCGCGCAGCTCTCGGGCGCGCTTGCGGGCGCGCGCCAGCTCCGGGGACGCGCGATCTGCGACCGTGCCGTCCGCATCGATCGACTGCGAAAGGTCGTCCTCCAGAACCGACAGCTCCGGCGGCGAATCGATGCTCGCGGCGAGCGCCGGATGCGCCTCGCGCTGTCCACGCGCGAACACGCGCAGCTCTGCCGCAAGCTCGAGCAGCGCGCGCACCTGCCACAGCTCCGCGGCGCTCGCGACGCCGCCGCGACATGCGCGCTCCAGAGCTTCCGAAACGTCCGGAAAAGCGCGCGCGGGTGGAGCCAGCCCCAGCCGGTCGAGGTCGAGCATCTCGCTCACGACGCGATTCCGTGCCAGCGCCTCGTCGAGCGTGGCGGCCGGGCTCAAGGCCAGTGCCCGCGCCTTGCCGGCCGAGCTCCTGCACAGGCCTCCGATGGCCGCGAGCAGCGTGTCCCATTCGAGCGCGGCACACGTCTCGGCGTCGAGCCCGCTGGGGCTCGGCGCCGCTTCCGCCACTTCTCCTGCTTCTGCCGCCTCGTTCACGCGGCCGGGATAGCACCCTTAGCCAGCCAGGGCCCGGGCTTCCGCCTGCGCGGCGCTCGCGCCGTTGCTGCTCTCGACCCGAAGCGCGACCCGGCTGGTAAGCGCCACCGGCTCGAGCCCGGCCGCGAGCGCGGTGAGGTTGTGCTCGGCGCGTCGGCCGAGGTAGCTGTCCACGCTGAGCACGAAGCCGCCGCCGCCAGAAGCGGCCAAGTGGGCGAGCAAGCCGCGCGCGAGGATCGAGCGAGCCGCCGCCGTCGGCGTGTCGGCGCGACCGTTGGAGACCAGCACCATCGAGGACAGCTGCCAGCCGCGGGCCTGAAGCCGGGTGACCCGCATGGCGACCTGCGTGATGAGATCGGTGGGCGGGCCGGCGTAGTGCTGCGCCACGACCGCGAGGTCACCGCGGTCGGCATTGGGGTTGAGCCAGCGGGGCCAGCTGGCGCCGAACTCGATCACGACCAGAGTTGCAGAACGAGCCTTCATGAGGGGACCTCCTCAGCCCCTAGCCACTAGGCCGCCCCCAGCGGCTGGGCCAACAATCCGGGCGGATCGAATCAACAGGGAGGCGGGGAGACGGGGAGATTTATTGGGGTTTCGCGCTCGTCGTAGACGGAGCGAAGCCGAAACGGTGACGGACAGATGCGAGCGGATCGAACCCCCAAGAACCTCGCTCTGATCTCCCCGTCTCCCCGCCTCCCTGTTTTCTCGTTCTCGATCTCGCGGCCTTACTTCTTGCCGCGAGCTTTTTTGGGGGCGGGGGCTGCTTCGTTGGCGGGCTCGGCCTTTTTGGGGCCGGCGAGCGGGCCGCCCTTCTCTTGCACGTCGGCCAGGCTCTTCTTGAGCGCCTCGAACAGATCGATGATCTGGGCCTTGGGCGCCTCGGGCGCGATCGTGATCTCCTGACCGGCGACCTTCTGATCGACCGCGGCCTTGACGCGCTCGCTGAAGGAGTCGATGTACTTGCTGGCGTCGAAAGAGTCACTACCCAGCTCTTCGATCAGCTTCTCGGCCAGCTCGCGCTCCTTGTCGCTGAACGTGAAGGTGGCACCCGTATCGATCTCGCTGAACGCGCGCACCTCGTTCGCGTAATACAGTTGGTGGATGATCAGGCCGTCCTTGCCGTAGGGGCGGACCAGCACCACCTGCTCCTTGCCACGCGCCGACCAGCGCCCGACCGCGACGCGGCCCTTCGCGGTCATGGCCTCGCCGAGCAGGCGGTACGCCTTGTCGCCGCCCTTGTCCGGGCCCAGGTAGTAGCTCTTCTCGACTTGAGCCAAGTCCACGCTGGCCACTGGCACGAATTCGGTGATTTCTATCGAGCCGCCGCGCTCGGTTTCGAGCGCTTTCAGCTCTTCTTCGGTGAACTGGACGTACTGGCCCTTGGCGTATTCGTAGCCCTTGACCGTGTCGCTGCGTTCCACCACTTCGTTGTCGGTAGGGCAGTGAAACTGCATCTTGAGTCGGCCGCCGCACTTCTTGTGCAGCATGTTGAAGCTGACCTGTTCCGATGAGGCAGACGTGAAGAATTTGACCGGAATCGAGACCAATCCGAAGGAAATCGTGCCGGAAAGCACGGCGCGCGGAGCCATCGCGCTATGCTAGCGGAAGGAGCACGACTTGAAGAAAACTTCGGGTGAATCTCCTCGAGAGCTGTCGCGTTATCGAAGTAAGCGCGACCCGGTTCAAACCACAGAGCCGTTCAGTGCTGAACGCAAGGGCAGCGCGCGCAGCACGCGCGTCGGACGCTTCGTCGTGCACCTGCATCAAGCACGGCGCGAGCATTACGATTTGCGCATCGAGTGCGGCGGCACGCTGCAGAGCTTCGCAGTGCCGCGCGGTCCGAGCTTGAAGCCGCTCGACAAGCGCCTGGCCGTGCATACCGAGAATCACCCGCTGGAGTACCTCGACTTCGAGGCGGTGATTCCCGAAGGCAACTACGGCGCGGGCTCGATGATCGTTTGGGACACCGGGCGCGTCGTCTACCTCGAAGGCTCGGCCGAGGAAGGCCTCGAGCGAGGTGACCTGAAGTTCGAGCTGTCGGGTTTCAAACTGCGCGGCACGTTCGCGCTGGTGCACACCGGCAAGCGCAAGAACACGCCCGAAGGCGCGGGCTCGGAATGGTTGCTGATCAAGAAGACCGATGCTTTCTCGAGCGACGTGGACATCGTGGCGCAGGAGCCGCGCGGCGTGCTTTCGGGACTGACCGGTGAGGAGAACTTCCGTAAGGCCGAGATCGTGCAAGAGCTAGCCGCACTGGTGTTCGCGGCGCCGCCCGGCCAGCTCAGCGCTCAGGGGCTGACGCCCATGCTCTGCGCCTTGGAAGGCGCCGCGCTGAGTGATCCTGAGCGGCTCTACGAGCTGAAGCTCGACGGGGTGCGCATCGTGGCCGACAAGCGCGGCTCACAAGTCGCGCTGCGCTATCGCAACGGGCGCGCGGCTACTGCCAGCTATGCCGAGGTGGCGCGCGCGGTGTCGCTCTTGCCGGCCGAGGACGCCATCCTCGACGGGGAGATCGTCACCTTCGATCCCGAAGGGCGGCCGAGCTTCCAGCGCCTGGCTCCTCGCATCCATGCGCAGAAGCCACTCGACATCGAGCAAGCGCGCGCCAGCGTCCCGGTGGTCTACCTGGTCTTCGATGTGCTCGGCTTGGCGGGTCGGGATCTCACCCTGCTACCGCTGCTGGAGCGCAAGCGCATTCTGGCTGCGCTGGTGCGTGGGCGTGGCCTGGTGCGCTTCGTCGATCACATCGAGGACGACGGCAGCGCGCTCTACGAGCTGTGCCGCGAGCAGCGGCTGGAAGGCGTGGTCGCCAAGCGCAAGTCCTCGCCGTATCGCGTCGGTCCGCGCCGCACTACCGACTGGGTCAAGATCAAGTGCGAGCGCGACGACGACTTCGTGGTCGTGGGCTACGTGACCGGTCAAGGCGTGCGCAGCAACCTCGGTGCGCTCTGCGTCGGCACCTACGAACGCGAAGAGCTCATGTACCGCGGGCGCGTTGGCAGCGGGCTTTCCGATGCGACCATCCGCCTGCTGCTCGAGGAGCTTGAGGCGCGTGAGCAGAAAAGCTACCCGGGGCACGGTGACGTGCCGCAGGATCCGGGCACCGAGAAGGCTCACTGGGTCAAACCGGAGCTGGTGGTGCAGGTGCGCTACCAAGGTTTCACCGAGGAAGGGCGGCTGCGCGCTCCGGTGTTTCTAGGCCTGAGGCCCGACGTGGATCCTCGGTCGTGCCATGCGTCACCCACGCCGCCCGTGGCGGCGCCGGAGCCGAGCGCCGCGCCGTCGCTCGGCAGCGGACGCGTCACCATTACCAATCCAGACAAGGTGTTTTGGCCCGAGTCCGGCTACACCAAGGCGGATCTCTGCAGCTATTACGCCAGCATCGCGCCGAGGATGCTGCCCTTCCTACGCGGCCGGCCGCTGGTGCTGGTGCGGCATCCGGACGGCATCGCCGGCAAGAGCTTCTATCAATGGAACGTCCCCGAGGGCACGCCGAGCTGGATGCGCCGGCTCGACATCTCCGACACCGATGAAGTGGATCGCACGCCCAAGAACGTGTTCCTGGTCGACGACGAGGATGGGCTGATCTACTTGGCGCAGCTCGGTTGTATCCCGCTCCATGTACTTGCATGTCGCGAGCAGTCGCTCGGTACTTGCGACTTTCTGACCATCGATTTCGATTTGGGTGACCGTTCCTTCGTGGATGCGGTGCGGCTCGGCCTCACGTTGAAGGAGGTGCTCGACGACGTGGGCTTGCTCGGTTACCCGAAGACTTCGGGTCGACGGGGCTTGCACGTTCTGGCGCCACTCGGCGCGGGCATACCGTTCGAGGCCGCCAAGCTTCTGGTCGAGCTGCTCGGCCGAATCGTTACCGCGCGTCACCCGCAGATCGCGACGATGGAGCGCAAGGTCGACAAGCGCGGGGATCGAGTCTACGTCGACACCGGGCAGACCGGGACGTCGCGCACCATCGTCGCCCCCTACTCGGTGCGGGCGCATCCCGGAGCGACCGTGTCCACTCCGCTTGCCTGGGAAGAGCTGCACGCTGGCCTGGATCCGTCGCGCTTCACCATCGTGTCGGTGCCGGTGCGCGCCGCGGAGATCGACGATCCGCTCCAGGGTTTCAACGAGGCGAAACCCGACGTGCCGAGCGCGCTCGCGGCCCTCGAACGTTGGGTCAAGTCATGAGCACGTCACATGACATGACACACTCAATCCGACATCCACTCACGCAGCAGCAAATTGGTCGAGCGGCCTGACGTTTGCACCTTCCGCGGGCCATGACCGGCTCGTTCGTCGTGTGCATGGACTGTGGCGATTCGTCTGCTGCCGTCGAGTGGGGCTTCGTGCTGCTGGCGCGGCACGGTTGGACCGCGCAGTTGGGCGACCCAGGACTCGAGCCGCAGTGGCGCTGCCCGGCTTGCAACACGCGCCTGGAAGCCGAGGCACCCACCTGGAATTGGGCCCTGGAAGACACCGAGCCGGCGCGACGCCGGTTGCGCGTGCTGCTGGTCGATGACCAGGTCTTGGTGCTGCGTGCGACCGCCGGCATGCTGCGAGAGCTGGATGTGGTGCCGGCCGCAAGTGCGGCCGAGGCGCTGGTCCGGCTGGCAGAGGGCCACTTCGACGTCGTGGTTTCGGACGTGTCGATGCCGGGCATGAATGGCGCGGAGCTCTACGTGCGTGTGCGTGAACGCTACCCGCAGCTGGCGGAGCGCTTCCTGCTGCTGAGCGGGGATAGCTACGGTGCGTCATTGCTCTGCTCGGCCGTTGCCCGGCGCGAGGGCTTGCCCCGCCTGCCGAGGATCCTGGATAAGCCCGTCCCGCGCGATGTCCTGATTCGAGAAATCTACGAGCTGGGGCAGCGCCGCCTGCCGTCCTCCGGGACGTTTTCCATCGACGCCGAGCCGCAGCCTGCGCGCCAAAACGCCAAATGAGCCACACCCTAATCCGCCTCAGCATAGCGATTTCGCTACGCAGGAGAATTGTACAGACTTAGCTAAAGTTTGCAAGACAGCCGAGAAGAAGCTACCGGTCATGCCCGCGAGCACGCCCATCGGCACGAACATCGCGGCAATGCCGAGCACGAAGGCCAGCGATAGCAGCACGCCCTCCGAGCGGCGTTTGGCCTGCTTGGCGCCGAACACGCTGACCGTCACCGCCACCATCGGATACACGCAAGGCGTGAGGCTCACGCCCAGGCCGCCGACCAACGCCGCCAGCGCTGCGTACAGCGGGCCCTTGGCGAGCGCGCGCGTGAAGGCGTCTTCGGGCGCGGCCCAAGCCTGCACAGCATCGCCAGGAGCAGCAGGCAAGTCTGGCGTAGACGCGAAGCCACGCCCAACCTTACCTGAGCTTTGCCGATGCGCGACGCACCAGCCGCCTGGCGCGCAGGATTTCCCCCGAAAGCGAGACTTGGAGCGCCACGCGCCCGCCCGTCACGCGCTTGAGGAAGGCACGCAGATAACGGACCGCGCCCGCGTCGTCTTTGAGCGCGAAGCACAGCTCACCGAGCACGAACTGTCCGTAACCTTGGCCACAGGGCGCGTCGGACAGCCGCTCGCGCAGCTCCGCCAAGTCCGTCACCTGCTCGCCAGCGCCCAAGCGCGCCAGGCCCAGGCCCGCCAGGTACAGGGGTTTGTCGCGCGTGCCCCAGCGCGCGGCGCGGGACAGCGCCCCACAGGCTTCCTGATAGCGGCCCTCCAGGTACAGCACGCTGCCGAGAGTCCAGAGATGGAACGCGCGCCGGGCGGGTGGGCTAACGCGGCTACCGATGCGCAGGTGTTCGATGGCCTTTTCTCGGTCGCCCAGACCCAGGCAGGCGCGTGCGGCATCCTGCCGGGCCACGTCGGGCATCACGGAGGTGCTCAGCATCTGTTCCGCTGTCAAAAGCGCGTCGCTGAAACGCCGCCCTTCCATGTGTGAGAGGTAGAGCTGCCGCAGCAGCAGCACGCGCGTGGTGTGGTCCAGCGGAGATTGGTGAGACAGCCCGCGCTGCGCGTATTTGGCGCGCGTGACCGAGGTGCGGGCTAGCGTCGCCTTGCGCAGCAGAAGCTCCGGCGTGACGGCTGCGGCAACGGCTGGACGCTTCTGCGTCATCCCATTGAACTTAGCAGCACCTGCACAGACGTCCAGATTTCCGCCGGCCTGCTTGCCAAAGCAGTCGAACAGGACCAAAAGCTCCGGGCTCATGCGCCTGCCGTTCAGAACCCCTTGGTGTTCGCTGCCGTGGCTGTGTTGGCTCCTCCTCGGCTGCGGGCACCCGGCAACCGAGAAAGAGTGCCAGGAAATCGCGGATCGCGTGACCCGGCTCGAGCTACAGGCCAGCCCCGCCGGTAGGGATCCCGCGACTGCTCAGGAGCAGCTCGAGCGGACGCGCAACTGGGTGAAGGAGGGCCAGCTCAAGCAGTGCGTTGGCCGTCGCATCACCGAGGCGGCCATGCGCTGCGTTCGCGCGGCCAAGAAGGCGGAAGAGATCACGGACGCCTGCTTCAGATGAAGCGGGAGAAAAGGCTCGGCTCCGCAGTGCTGGTGCTGCTCGCCGTCGGTTGTGGCAAGCCGCCGGATCGCCGCGAGTGTCAGAGACTGCTCGATCACTACGTCGAGCTGCTGTTGCACGAAGACCGACCGGGGACCAGCGCCGGTGAGGTACTCCGCTTGCAGCAAGAAGCCCGCCGGAAAGCCGAGCGCGATCCTGCCTTCCACGAGTGTAGCGAGCGCGTCTCGCGCCGTAGCTTCGACTGCGCGATGCAGGCGCAGGACGCCAACGAGCTCGAGCAGTGTTTACTCTAGGCGAGACGGTTTCAGCCGCAAGCCGCGCGGGGACTGTACGGATGGCGCGAGCGCACAGCGCGAGCTGGAACGAGCCCAACCCTACTTTGGCACCAGCAGATCACGATCGCGATTGAGAGGAGATCCGGGACAAACTCGGCGAGGCGGAGCGCCTACCGCGGTACTGCCCGCGTGAGTCGCGAGACGCAATATGCGCAGCGCGGAGGAGAAAAGAAAAAAATCACGGCTCGATCTCCGCGGGCGCGTTGCCCTGAACTGGCTTCGGCGCGGCGGCCTCATCGCCGCCTGGGGGCTTGGCGACCGGGGCGCGCTTGGGCGCCGCCGCTGGCTTGGGGGCTGCGGCCGGCCCGTGGGCTGGCCCGCCGGTCGAGCGCTTGGCCGTCTTGGCGGGCGCAGCCTCCTCAACGGGAGGCGGCGGCGGCGTGTAGAGCGGCGCCTTGCCCAAATTGGGATCAGTGCTGGCGGCGCTCGCCACCAGCCTCAAGAGCTTCTGGTCCTGCTCCTGTACCTCTTGCGCGCGCGACACCATGAGCGTCATCACTTTCTGCGCGTCGTTGAGATTGCGCCGCACTTCGTCGCGCTTCCATGGCCCCTCGCTGCGAAAAGCCGTGTCGACGGTCGCATCGAGCTGAACACCGCTGACCCGTAGCTTCTCGAGCTGCTCCTTGGTCGAGAGCATGCGATTGCGCGAGCGCACCAGGCGCGTGGCGTCTTGCGGCAGGCTGGTGCGAAGCGGCGAGCTGATGCCGCTCTCCGAAGTGTGCAGCGTGGCGGAGGCGTCGAGCGCGGTCGAAGGCTCTGGGATCTCCAGCCTGACGCGCAGCCCCCGAGATTCGAGCTTCTTTAGCTCCTGAGCGAGGCGACTGCTCAAGCTGTCATCGGAGGCGTCCACCGTGAGTCCCGCGGCTTTGGTCAGGCTCTCGCGCACCTGGCGCGGGTCATCGGGGGCGGCTAGCAGATCGACTTGCAGCTGGTGCAGTTGAATGAAGAAGGCGTCGTATTCCGGTTTGCCCGCCGCATAGTACTCGCCGCGCGCCACTTCGGTCGGACCGCGTGGCCCCAGCAAGGTACAGCTCGAGGCCGCGAGCGCAAGCACTGCGAGAATCCGCTTCATTGACACGACAGCGACGCTCCCCACAGCTCGTCGTGGCCGGCCGTGGTTTGGATGAAGAACGAGACCGTCGCCGTGCGGGTGGCCACGATCGTCCCCTGTCCGGCGTTGGCACCTTTGGCCGAGATGAGCAGCGGCTCGGCGAGGGGTTGCAGCTCCGCGTCGAGAATCCGCGCGTGTACTTGGTACTGACCGACGTTGCCGTCGGTCCATTGCGCCAGGTAGCGGCCCGCCCCAAGCGCGCTGAGCGAGGGCGCAATCGCACCGCCGCCTTCCGAGGGCAGATCCAGGGCCTGCGCGGGGCGCGGCTTCGCGCCCGGCGCCGCGCGCGCGGCGAAGATACGGTACGGCTCCGCCTTGCTGTCGCGCGCCGCGAAAAGTGCCACGGCATCCTTACCGAGCAGCGCGACGTTGGGGGTGCCCAGGCTCTTCGGCGCGCCTTGGACTGCCGCCAGTTCACCGGCTGCCGAGCCGTCGGCACGCAGCCACCCCGCCATCAGTTGCCCTTCGGATCCACCCTGGCGGAACGCCACGAAGTAGCCATCGCCGATCGCCACGCTGCGTGGTGGCGTGACGCGCACACCGGTCGATAGCGGCCAGACCACCGCGGTTGCGCCATCGTCGCCGCGGCGCAGTAACCCTGCAGGGCCGACACCGAGCGCCAAACCTGGTGCGAGCGAGCGACCGAAAGAGAAATCGGGGCTCGAGCGATCAATGCTCAGCGGATTCGTGGCGGTGACGTGGCTCACGTCGCCGCTGCCGCCGGGCAGCTCGAGCTTGCTGGTGGGCTCGCCTCTGACCGGATCGTAGATCCACCCGGCGCCGGTACCCTTGGTGTCGGCGATGGCCAGCGCGATGCTGCCATCGCTGCGCGGTATCGCGCTGATGGGCACGCTGCGCTCGATGGCTGGCGAGATGCGACTCGGCGACAGCGCGAGGCTGCAATGCGGCGGCAGCGGCACGCTGCTGGCGCTGGCCATGGCTTGCCTGGTGCCATTCAGGTCCGGACGGCGCATGACCATCACGACTAGGGCGCCCGCCACCATCAACAGCAGCCCACCGAGGACGAGCAGCGCGAGGCGCATGCGAGACAGCTCGCGCCGCTCCACGCTCACCAGCGAAACCTGCTTTGGACGCGGCTCGAGCGGCTCGTCGGCGATGAACAGGCCCGGAGCTGGTACCGCAGTCGACGCGCGCGTCTGTTCGATCAGCGCTGCTTGCGTGGCCTTCCTCGAAACGCTGCCGCTCATGTCGAGCGTCGATTCGAGGGCTTCGTCCGACCCCCGTCTCGAGACGAGGGCCGGCGCGGTCGCGGCCTGCGCTGCGCCGCTCACGACGGCGGCGCTGGCTTGCACAGGCATTGCTGCGGGCTGAGGCACGGGCAAAGCAGCGGTTGCGGGCGTCGGCCGCGCCGTAGGCTGGGCCCACGCCAGTCTGCCCAGAGCAGGCGATTTCGGTGAAGGCGGCAGATCACCCGCGAGCGGCGTAAAAGGTGGGTCTCCGATGGGTGCATTCGGGAGCGGCGTTTCGACGACCGAATCCGGTCCGAGGCCAGCTGCGTCGAGCGTCGGCGTCGGCATCGGTAGCGCGCGCGGCGGCGGCGGGACGGCACCGGGCGGTCGCAAGGTCGCGGTCGCGGTGGCGCCTTCGAGATCACCGAGGGTCGGCAAGGGACCGCGCGCGTTGCGTATCGGCGCAGGAGCAGGCGCCACCGGCTTGGCGCCACCCAGCACGCCGAAGCTCGAGGGCGCCAGCGTGTCACGCGCCGGCTCGCGCGTGAGCGTGGCACTGCTCGCTGCAGCCGCTGGCGAGGCGGGCGGGACCACGACTGCGGACGGCGCTGGCTTTGGTGGGTTGCCCCGGACCGGTTTCGGCGGGGGCCCCGGGGACTTGCTCGGCTTCGGTTTGGCGCTCGCCGCGGTAGAGCTCTGCGCCGGCTCCGCTGGCTTGGGTGCCTCGGCGGCACCCGCGGGCTGGGGCGCCGGTTGCGCCGGGGGTTTGGGGGGCTCGGTCAACAAACGGCTCCGCGCTCTACAGGCGAGTATGCCACCCTAGGCGTCTTCGCACGTCTCGAATACTACAAGGAAATAAGCCGCGCTTTCTAGCTGGCTGTCTCGCGTGCGGCGGGGCCCTGACCCCGCCGCGGTGGCGAGGCATCGGCGCCGCTCTCTGCCCGCGCTACCGCCACGACCGCGGCGAGCCGGACGCCCCCTGCGGTCAGCGCCTGCGCACACGCACGCACCGTGGAGCCAGTCGTGATCACGTCATCGACGAGCACGACGTTCGGTGGTCCCGGCCGACGCAGCTCGAACGCATCCCGCGCATTCTCGATACGCTGCTCGCGAGACTTGCCGACCTGGCGCTCCATCTCACGAGTGCGGCGCAGCAAGCGCGGCAAGTTGAGTAGCCCGGTGCTGCGCGATAGCTCCTGCGCCAAGAGCGCCGCCTGGTTGTAGCCGCGCGTCACCAGCCGGCGTGGGTGCAGGGGCACCGGGACGAGCGCGCTCGACGCGGGCAGCTCCCAGCTGCTGAGCACCGGCCCCACGAGGCGTGCCAGCGCCGCCGCCAGCTCCGGACGGCTTTCGTACTTGAAGCGAACGATGGCGGTTGATAGCGGCGGCCGATAGCGAGCTGCCACCAGCAGCGGTAGGCCATCCAGGTGCTGCGCCTGCTCGAAGCAGGCCGCCTGGCCGCAGGCGTTGCAAAAGGGCTGTTGCGGCGGGCAGGCCGTGTCGCAGGCGGCGCAGCCCGGCGGAGCCAGCACGTCCAAGAGCATCGAGAGCCAGCGTTCGAGGAGCTGCATGCAGCCTCGTCGGCCAGGCCGCAGCCCAGTTGCTTCAGGGCTGTTCGAGGCCCAGCAGCTTACTCATCGAGGCTTCGTCGGCTGGCGTGAACGGCAGCTGATCGAAGTCGTCGCTCTCGACCCAGCGAAACTGGTGCACGTTTACCGCCTTGGGTTCACCTCGCAGCACGCGGCACTCGTAGAGGTGAAGCTCCACCGTGTAGTGCTCGTAGCTATGGCTCACGCTGCTGATCTGCGCACCCGGCCTGATGTCTACGCCGACGCGGTGGGTCACCTCGCGCTTGAGCGCGTCGATGTCGCTCTCGCCTTCGTCCACCTTGCCGCCTGGAAACTCCCAGAGCAGGGGCAACACCGCGGTTGGGCGGCGCTGAGTCACCAGATAACGACCATTCTGTTCGATGACGGCCGCCACGACTCGAATGGTCGGAAGCATCTGCGGCGGCCCAGCGTTACGCGTCGATGCGGAAAAGCTGCTGACCCATCAGCAAGATATCGGTACCGCCGACCGCGCGCTCACTGCGCAGGCGAACGAAGGTACCGTTCGAGCTGCCGACGTCGGTCAGGTAGACTCGACCATCCGGACCGCGCGCAATGCGGCAGTGCAGGCCGGAGACGTAGCCGTCCTCCGAGAACAGAATGTCGCCGCGCTCACGACCGCAGTGCACGCCGCGCTCCGGAACCGGGAATGCATTGCCGGTGGTGTCGCGCCCGATCACCAGCGCCAGGCGCCCGATGTAACCTTTGGCCGGACTGCCGAAGCGCTCCACGCCGTCAGCCGACTTGCCCTGGCCTCGGAGCTCCTCGAAGCGGATGATTTCCTGGCCGATGCGGAACACGTCGCCGAACTCCAACAAACAGGGCTCGTTCGGTCGCACCTTCAAATAGACGCCGTTGAGCGAGCTCTCGTCCTTGATGAAGAGCTGGCCGCCGCGCTTGGTGAAGGTGGCGTGCCGCGGTGACAGATAACTGTCGCCCGCGAAAATCGAGCCGGTATCGCGCCCAACCGACACGACTGGCGCATCGGGCATGCGGAAGGTGCCGGCCTCACTGCCGTCGGCGCGTAGCGCAGTCAGTATGATACCTGACGCCCCCGCGGCAGGCGCAGCAGCAGCTGCGGCCGGAACCGAAGGCGCAGCACCCGCGAGCGCGCCCAGGTTGTAGCCGCACGATGCGCAGAAGCGATTACCAGTGGTGTTGACGTGGCCACACTGAGGACACGACACCGCGGCGCCCGCAGGCGGAGCTGATGCCACCGGCGCCGGCGCAGGTTGCGAAGCGGGGCGCGCGGCGGCAGCGGCCGCCGGGGCCGGCGCGGGAGCGGCCATTGCCGGTACGCCATGGGGCGGTGTGTTCGACGTGAAGGGCTTGGCCTGAGCCGACCCGCGCGGCAGCTCAGCGCCGCAGCCCAAGCAAAACTTGTAGTGGTCCTGGTTCTCCTTGCCGCACTTTGAACAGGTGATCACTATGGTAGCTCCCGGGACCCGGCCGATGCCGAGGGGTGAGAGGGACTCTACCCTCGGACCCTCGTAACCGCGCGATTATCCACGCCCCCTTGCCACGGTCAAGCGTGGCCAGCGGTGGCCCCGGCTCCTCGGTCTCGTTTGTTTGAGGGGCCAGAGGCCCCTCAAGCGGTCAGAAACGCCAGAGCGGCGCGCAGCAGGTCGCCCATGGCCTCCGCTTCCACACGTTTTCCGAGGTGCCTTACGGCGCGTTCCGCCTCGGCGGGCCGGTAACCCATGTTGACGAGCGCTTTCAGCAATAAGTCCGCGCTGGCGGTGGAGCCGGGCTTGGGTGCAGACTTTCCGACTACTTCGACCGACACGAGACTGGGCAGCTTGTCAGCGAGCTCGACGACCAGCCGTTCGGCCGTCTTCTTGCCGATGCCTGGTACCTTACCGAGGCGCGCCAGATCGCGGCTGGAGATAGCGTGCGAAAGCTCCGAGACGTCGAGCGCACCCAGCACACCGATGGCTGTCTTGGGTCCGACATTGGGTACCGAGACGAGCAGTCGGAAGACGCGGCGCTCGAGCTCGCTACTGAACCCGAAGAGCTCCAGCACGTCCTCGCGAGCGTGCGTGTGCACCCACAGCTCGACCTCGTCTGCGGCGCTGCGCTGGGCTCGACCCAGCGTGCCGACCGGCGTGGTCAGCTCATAGCCGACACCGGCCACTTCCAGGATTAGCCCTGCTGGCTCTTCGGTGAGGACTCGTCCGCGCAGGAAGCCGAGCATGGGCGTCAGCCGGTATACCCCGGGTCGCTCGGCGTTGCTGCTTTTACGGTGCGGAAGGCTCGTGTTATGGGCCCCCATGCGGATGGCTTGCGTCCTTCTAGCGCTGCTCACCGGCTGTGGCGGATCCTCGAGCGAGACCCCACCGCCGCTCGAGCCCGATCCCACGAGCCTGCGCTACAGCGGTCCGCGTTTGCCGAGCGCGGAGGACGAAGCCGCGACCAGCGCCGAGCCCACTCCGGAAGTGGACGAGGACGATCAGCCAGCCAGCCAGAAGTCCAAGCCCGCGGCTGCGACCTGGGGCGGCGGTCGGACCCGCAGCGCGCCCGCCGTGACCGCGGCGGCTCCCACAGCCTCGGCGTTGCCAGCCGCTCCAGCATCGCCAGCGGCGCCGGCTTCGGCAGCGCCCGCACCGGCGTCACCCCCAAACAAGTAGCGCGGCGACTCAGAACGAGCCGGACAGCGACAGCCCCGCCAGCTCCGGGCTCACCAGCGGCACGATCGCGGTGCGACGCAGCACGCTGGCTTGCGCGCTCGCGACGCGCTTGCCGTCCAGGTACCACCAGATCGCACCACCTACGACCGCGCCGACACCGACGAAGAACACCACGCCGGACGTCGTCAGGTTCCCGCGCGCGTCGTTGCCGTCATCGACCGCGCTATTGTCAAAGCAGCTGGTTCGGTCTTCCACCTTCGCCGTGTTCGGATCGTCACAGCGCGCATTCGCCTCGTCCATTTTCTGCTTACTGCCGGCGTAGCCGATCACACCGACCACGGCAGCAGCTCCGCCGATGCCCATGACAATCCAGGGGCCTGCCGAGCGCTTGGCGCGCGGCGCGGGCTGCTCCATTGGGGGCGTCGTCGGGGGACCGGTCGGGGTCGTACCGCCATTGATGGTGGTAGGCGTGGCGGCTGCCGCGGCGTCTTCTTCGGCGATCTTCTTCTTTAGCACCTCGACGCGCCGATTGATCTGATCCTTTTCCCCGCTGCTCGGCTCGCGCGCCAAGAACGTTTCGAGGGCGACGACGGCCTGTCGCTTGCGGCCTGCGAGCTCATAAGCGCGGGCCAGATTGAGCAGCAGTGGGTTCGCGGTGCAGTCGCGCCGGTAGGCGTCCTCCCAATAGTCGATGGCGCGCGAGTAGTCGGCTTCGTTGAACGAGGCATTACCAGCTTGGAACGCGCCCTTGGCGGCCTGGACCTCCGCATCCGTCGGCTCTCGGCCACAGTCGGGATAGCTCTTGGTGGGCTCCTCCGCGTGTGCAATGGCGGGAACGGTGAGCAGAGCGAGGGTGGCGAGCAACGACGAAAGCGAGCGGGCCCTGGGCCCCGCGAAGAGTGAAAGAGATCTCAGCATGCGTATCCCGAACGGCAAAAGGAATGCGAGGCCGTTAGCATAGGAGCCTTGCTCCCTTGATCTCAACGTTTCGGACGTTCGAGCCGCTTCAGCACCTCCCAAACTCGCTATCGGCCGAGTGGCCGGTGCGCCCGGGTTGGCGTCTCGGTCTCGTGTCGCGGGGGCCTGCCCCGCTCCGAACGGCTCTGTGCTGCAGGTCTTGTGCCGGGCGCGCGATCGTGGCGAAGTTTCGCGCAGTGAAATCCACTTCCTTCGCGCGCCGCGCTCTGGCCGTGCTCTCGCTCGGTCTTGGGCTCTACACGCTTGGCACAGCGACCTCGAGCACGGCAGTTGCTCAAACGCGCAGCGCGTCGCAGAAGCTAGAAGCGATCCGGCAACTGATGGAGAAGGGCCAGGGACTGTACCTGGCGGGCGACTATCAGGGGGCTGCGGATGTCTTCGAGGGCGGCTTCAAGCAGTACCCGTACTCGGCGTTCCTGTTCAACGCTGGCGTCTGTTACCAGAAGCTCGGTGACCCCGACCGCGCGCTTGGAAAGTTCCGCGACTACGTGAAGGTCGATCCGAGCGCGCCGGATCTGGACAAGGTAAGCCAGCGCATTGCGGCGCTCGAGGTTGCCAAAGGCGTTTCGGCGCCGCCGACGGTCGGCGGCAGCGCCGGCTCCCACGGAGCTGGCGTCGGAGGTACTGCAGGTACCGGCGGCGCGGCCGTGCCAACCGTGGTGCCGCAGGTCGATGACGAGTCGGCGATGCGCTCGCTCGTGGTCGTCGAGACCGATCCGTCCGACGCGCCGCTGCGTTTCTATTCGCGCATTGACGATACTGCCACGGCTTTCAAGCTGGGCACGCAGAATCCGGGTTGGAAAGAGATCGCCAGCGCGCGCGCGCCCGCCAGCCTCACGTTGGCGGTCGGCAAGTACCATGTGGTGGTCGAGAAGTTTCGAGACTTCAACGAGAGCCACGCCGAGATCGACGTTTCACCCGGTCACGTGTACCAGTTCAAGGCCAACCTCTCGCAGGGCGAGTTCATGGCGTTTCTGCGCGTCTCGGCCAACATCAAGGGTGGCTACATCTGGCTCGACGACAAGAAAAAGGAGCGCCCGTTCTGGGGCACTACCCCACACGGCGAGCTCGTGCCGGCCGGGCCGCACGAAGTGCTGATCGAGGCGCCGGGCTTCGAGCCGCTCTTGGCACCCGTGACGGTCAAGCACGGCGAGCAGAAGGAGATGGAGGTCAAGCTCGAGCGCGTAGGTTACGGTTTACTGCGCATCGACTCCAATGCCCCCGAGGTGAAGATTCGCATCGACGAGCAACCCAAAGGCGTTTGGAAGGCCGGTACCGAGCCACTCGACGTGCAGTCGCCCGCGGGCTCGCACAAGCTCACGGTGGTGGCGGACGGGCGCAAGACCTTCGAGGGCGTGGTCAACGTGCCGCGCGGACAGGTGCTGCCGGTGCACGTCAAGATGATTCCGAAGTACCCGCGTGGCGCGGCCTGGACACAAGCGGTGATCGGCGCCGCTTTCATCGGCGCGGCCGCTTACTTCGGTAACGAGTCGAACAAGATCCACGATCAGCTGCGGGCCGATCGCGACGCAGGGCGCCTGGACGACAGCGACTCACGCGTCGTCAAGGGCCGCTGGTTCGCGGTCGGCGCGGATGGCGGCTTCGCGGTTGGCGGTGTGCTCGGTATCCTCGCCACCTACAACTTCATCAAGGATCCTCTGCCCGAGTCCTCGATTCGCAGTGACAAGCCGGTCGAGTTCGAGGACGTGCGCCGCAAGGAGAACGTGGCATTGCTGCCGAACGCGCCGCGCTCGCTCGTCGCGCGCGGGCCTTTCGCCCGGCCGCCAGCAAAACCCAAGCCCGTGGAAGCTGCGCGGCAGTCGCCGCCGATCACGGTCGGGGCCGGCGCATCCGATGCACCGGGGCTGTTCATCGGAGGGAAGTTCTGATGAAGCTCGAGCTTTGCTTCGCGCTGCTCGGGACAACCAGCATGGCCTGCTCCTGGACGCGCTACGACGACGTGGTCGAAGACTCCCCGATCGTGCTGCTCAACCGCCCGAAGCAGCTGGAAGGCGGCTTCGGCGCGAGCCTTGCGACCGGCACCCTGGAAGGCGAGCCCATCTTGCTGGTTGGCGGGTCGCCCCTGACCACCGGCGGCGTGGAATTCGAGCTCGGCACCGGCCAAAGCCCAACGCTCGACGCGAACGACACCGGGCACTGCATGGGCGGTGAGGCGCCTTGCTTTTTCACCGACACGCCAGTTGCGCTCACGGGCGCTGCCTCGCCGGGCGAACGGCGCGAGCTGTGCTTCGTCAACGGCGCCGGCAACGCGGCCTCCGACGTCGGCCTGGTGGTGCGCTGCACCGACGACGTCGAGTACACGCTGGACATGCCGCAGGACCCGGCAGACCTGTTGCGGTTGTCTCTGGAAGTGTCGCAGGCGACGCTGTTCAGCTTTGGCGCCGACTACGGCGTCGATCCCGGACTGCTCGCGACCGCTCAGGAGGAACGATCGGTCTGGTACTACCCGCCGCTGAAGCGGAGCTTCGTTGACGTGCCATATCCGGCCGACGCGGACGGAAAGTGGCCAGAGCCGGAGCTCGAGCGTGACGGCACCATCACGAATGCTCGCAAGCTCAACATCGCGCGCGTCGACGATGTGGCGCGTTTGCTCGCCGTCAGCGTTCCGGATCAAGCCGAGATCAGGTTGTTCTACGCCCCCGAAAGTACGAGCCCCGCGTACGTCGGCTGTCTGGGTGGCACGCCAGGCTTCGGCCGCGCCATGACCACCGGTCCGGTGCTGAAAAATAGCGACCCCGACGCGCTGGTCGTTGCCGATGACTCGGTCGTCTACGTGTTCGACTCGGCCAAGCTGGCCACGCTGCCGCCCGCGCTGGACGGCGGCTGCTCCCTGGGCGCGCTGCCGGAGGGCGCTTTGATTGCGTCGTTCGGCTGTGGCTCGACCAAGAACATCTCGGGCTGCCCCAGCTCCGGGTTCGGCGCCGCGCTCGGCGTCGGAGATCTGGACGGCGATGGCGACGGTGAGGTGATCGTGGGCGCGCCCAGCATGACGGTGCGCCACGTGAGTAACGCCGGCGCCCTGATCCTGTACGACGTCGAGGAACCTGGCGACTTCTCCTTCATGGATATCGCCTTCCTGGCTTCGGCTGAGACCGATGACCGGCTGGGTAGCTCGATTGCGTTGCCCGACCTCGGCAATCGCCGGCTGCTCGCCGCCGGTGCGCCGGGCACCGGGAAGGTCGCGCTGTTCTACTGCTTGCCGAACGGATTAGACGGCTCACGTTGCAACTAGCTTTTTACCCACGCGGGAGCCCGGTTCCCGTCCTCCGCACGATGCTGCCCGAGCACAAGCAGATCCTGGTCGTCGATGACGAGCCGAACTTGCGGCGCGTTTTGAGCGCGCAGCTCGAGCGCGACGGCTACGAGGTGCATGCCGCCGAAGATGGCGAGCAGGCGCTCACCATCCTGAAAGAGCACCACATCGACCTGGTGATCACCGACCTGCGTATGCCCAAGATCGACGGTATGGAGCTGCTGCGTCGGGCCCAAAAGATCGACGCCGAGCTGCCGGTGGTGATGATCACCGCGCACGGCACGGTCGACAATGCGGTCGAAGCCCTCAAGACCGGCGCCTTCGACTACCTGACCAAGCCGTTCGATCAAGTGGAAGTGCGCACGATCGTCGCCAAAGCGCTGCGCACGCGCGACTTGTCGGCCGCCGAAGCCAGCCGGCCCTTCCACGAGATTCCGGTGGAGGGGGTGCGCTACGGCATCATCGGCCAAAGCCCCAGCATCCTGGATCTGTATGCGGTGCTGGATCGCGTAGCCGACACGCCAACCACGGTGCTGATCACGGGCGAGTCAGGTACGGGTAAGGAGCTCGTGGCGCGCGCGCTGCACGAGAGCTCGTCGCGCCGCGACAAGTCGTTCATCAAGGTCAACTGCGCTGCCATCCCCAAGGATCTGATGGAGAGCGAGCTGTTTGGCTACGAGCGCGGCGCGTTCACGGGCGCGGTCGGCTCCAAGCCCGGGCGCTTCGAGCTGGCCAGCGGCGGCACGCTGTTCCTCGACGAGATTGGCTCGATCCCAGTGGAGATGCAGGTCAAGTTGCTGCGCGCGCTGCAGGAGAGCGAGTTCGAGCGCGTTGGTGGCGTGCGCACGATTCGTGTCGACGTGCGCCTGATCGCGGCCACCAACAGTGACCTCAAGAAAGAGATCGCGCAGGGCAGCTTCCGCGAGGACCTATATTACCGCCTGAACGTCGTGCCGATTCGGCTGCCCTCGCTGCGCGAGCGAGCTTCCGACATCCCACTGCTCGTGATGCATTTCATCCGTAAGTTCAACGCGCGGCTCAAGAAGGACGTGGACGGCGTCCAGGCTTCGGCGCTTTCGCTCCTGGTGAGTTATCCATGGCCCGGTAACATCCGAGAGCTGGAGAACGTGATTGAACGCGCGGTGCTGTTCTGTGACGGGCAGGAGCTGCGGTTCTCGGATTTGCCCGGCGAGGTCCAGGGCAGCGCGGCCGGCGCGGCGGCTTCCGGGTCGGCCGCATCGACACCCCTGCCACCGCCCTCCAGCGAGCCTTCGACTGCTTCGTCCGACGGCTTGAAGGAGCAGGTCAAGGCGGCCATGAGCCGGCTGGAACGCGAGCTGATCGTACGCGCGCTGGAGCAGACGAGCGGCAACGTGACGCACGCGGCGCGACTGCTCAAGATCTCACGCAAGGGCCTGCAGCTGAAGATGAAAGAGCTCGGCCTCCGAGAGCAGGGCGACCGCGGGGACGTGTGAGCTCGATAACGACTCAGATTTGTTCACAGGAAGATCAGAGGGTCAGAAGATTTTCGGGTATTGCGGCGCTCGTCAGCGTGGCGGTATGTCTATGCAGTTGTTCGCGGACGGACGCGAGCGTTACCGCGGCCGCGCCGTCGGCGTCCGGATCCGCGTCGGCTGCGCCGTCGCGCCGCTCCAGCATTGCAGCGCCGAGCCCGCCGCCGGCGCCGAAGCGCGGCATGGTCTGGGTCGAGTCGGGCCCGCTGGTGGCCGGAACGCCGCCGCAGCAGCTGCCGCGCTTGGCCGACCAGGAGATGCCGGGCGAACAGGTGATCTTGAAAGGCTTTTACATCGACGTTTACCCGTACCCGAACGAGGAGGGTGCCATCCCGCTCACCAACGTGACGCACGAGGCTGCAATCAAGCTGTGCGCGGAGCAGGACAAGCGCCTGTGCGGCGAGCTCGAATGGGAGCGTGCCTGCAAGGGGCCGAGCAACACCACCTTCGAGTATGGCGCGAGTTATCGGCCGGATCGCTGCGGTACCCCAGCCGAGCCCTCGCTACGGCCGAGCGGGCTCCGCGTCGGCTGTCGCAGTGACTTCGGCGTGCGGGATATGCACGGTGGCTCGTTCGAATGGACCGCCAGCCCGTGGGGCCGTGGTACCGAAGCCGGCTTCTTCGCGGTGCGCGGTGGCAACAGCCCGCAGGGTGAGCTCACCGCGCGCTGCGCGAACGCAGAGCCGAAGTTGCCGAGCACGAGCGCCGCCAGCATCGGGTTTCGCTGTTGCGCGGGCCCGCCGAATAGCGTCGAGGTGGTGCTCGACGTGAAGCGCGGTCCCAAGCTCGAGGCAAAAGGTATCGTCGACAAACAGCTGGTGCGCACGTTCCTCGGCGCCCTGCCGGCGGACGCCGAGGCCAAGCTGCGCCGCTTCGGCCAGCCGCGCGTCGAGATGTACTGGATCTGGCGGCCGATTCCGAACGAAGACCTTTACGTGGCGCGCATTTGCGCCGGTCTCGGCAAGCAGCCGAGCTGCGGCTTGCTCTTTTTGCGGCTCAGTGTGGGGGCGCCCGACATGCTCGGCTGGGCCGAGAGTGGTTTCGTCCCCGGCTCACTGCACATCGAGCGCGAGCCGCGCGAGATTTGGCTGCTCGGCGGCGACGACCCCGGCCCCTTCAAACGCTTCATCGTCTACAGCTGGGGCAAGCTCAGCATCGGCGCCATCGAACGCCACGTCGGCAAGCCGAAGAAGAAGCGTAAGCGCTGAGGCGTCCGCGCTAGCCGTGGCATTCGCTTTCGAGGCGAGTCAGTGTTGCGCGCTCGCGCTTGACGAGCCGGTCGAGCTCGCGGCGCAGCTCATGGGTGCGCCCCGTGGTGCCGTTGCGGGTGGCTTCGGAGTGGTTTTTCAGCGTGGTTCCGGTGGCTTCCACGAGACCGGCGTAATCCTTGATGGCTGCAGCCAGCGGGCCGGGACCGGTCGTGTGCGGCTCGAGCCGTTTGGCGAGATCCGCATACAGCTTGGCCATGCGCGCTTGCTGCTCGGCACGCGCCTGCTGGTCGGCGGCGGGCTTCTTGTTGAGGGCGTCGATCTGGTCGAGGGTCGGGTTGGTCTCGCGTGCGAGCGCGCGACAGGTGCTGATCTCACGGAACTTACCGCAGCCAGTCAGGGCAAGGGCCAAAAGTAGCAGCAGAGTCAGCTGCAAAACACGCGCGCCGGATGCCATGCAGGTCGAGACCCTAGCACGGCGCCCTGCGGCGGCTGCTATCCTGCTCGCGCCATCGGTCTCATCATGCGCTCGCGTGCCGCTGCAGCCCTGGCCTTGATGGTCGCCATCGCGGCAGCAGCTTGCCGACGTGACCCGAGCTCGAGCGAGCCGTCCCCGAACGCCGTGCAGAGCGCGCGACCCGGCGTCCCGGCATCTGCCCTGCCGCTCGAGCCGCTGAAGGTTCGACCCATTTCCAGCGAAGCGATTGAAGCCGCTCGACAGGTGCAGGCGCGCAAGCTGGCCCTGGTGCCCGCGCGAGCTCGAGAGCCCAAGTTGGCGTTCGGCAAGGGCGTGCTCGGGCAGCTGAGCGACACCGAGCTACGGATCTTCGATACGCGCGACTTCAAGCTGCAGCAGAGCCGCCCGCTGGAAGGCCCGCGGCTGCTCGTAACGCTGGCCGACGGCGGCCTCCTGGCGGTTGGCTCGACGCAGGTGCTGCGGCTGGATCCGGACAATGGCAAGCTGAGCAACGTGCTCCGACCGATGCTACTTCCGGGCTCGGAGCTGCGCGCGGACGCGGTGGCTGCGGATCGCGTTTGGGTGTTCGATGCCGGGAGCGGCTCTGGTCCGACCCCTCGCGGTCCCAAGCTCAGCAGCACGCTGCTCTCGCCCGGTAGCTCCGGATTGCTGCTGCCGGATCGTGAGGCACAGCTCGAGCTCGGGCCCGGCGGCGTGCTCGGCTCGACGCGCGAGGGCATCTGGCTCTACATCGCGAACGAGCAGGCCCAGCGTCTGGGTCCTGGCGGCGCGCGCCTTTCCAAACTGCGCTTTCCGGAGCTGCCGGACTTGCTCTGGATGTTGCCCGCGCGCCGGCTCGACCAGTGCTACCTGGTGGACGCGGGCGGCGGCGTCTCGCGGGCCTTCGTCAGCCCCGGCTTCAAGCAACTCAGTGGCATTCGCCTCTCCGGCGTTCCGTGGGCCGCCATGGCCGGCGACGAAGGCAGGCTGCTGGCGGCGGTCGTAGTCGCGGGGGCGGGGCCGCGCTTCGAGCTGCAGCTCTTCGATGGTGAGCTTGCCCCCAGCGGCAGAGCCGGGCTGCCCGCCGAAACACCCACCGGCGCTGAGGATTGGATCAAGGTCGTGACGCGGAACCAGGATCTGGCGGTGGCGGCGCGTGAGCCGCGGGTGGCGGTGGGCGGTCCCGATCGGGTGCTGATCTTCGACGCTCAGGGCAACCAGATTTTCTCGATTCCTTCTCGATAGTTGTAGCCTCTCGAGCGGGGCCGCCCAAAAGTTGGCCGCTTTGCGCTCATCCGGGCAGAAGTGGTCCTGACCATGTCTGCGTTTGGTAGCGAGCCCGAGCTGCGCGAGCTGCGCAAGCTGCGCAAGCTCGCCGAAGAGCTGGCCCGCGGCCTGGGGGAGCGCGTTTCGACTGCGCACCTGCTGGCCGCTCTCTGGACCGAGCCGAGCTCGACCGCCGCGCTCCTGCGCGAGCGGCGGCTGTCGGGCGACGACGTGCTCAAGACCGCGCGAGGTCTCGCCGGCGACGAGCTGGCCGAGCCCATCGCCTCCGCCCTGACCCGTGCCCGGGAGATCGGCGCTCGCATGGGCACGAGCGTGCCATCGGCACCGCATCTGCTCTTGGCATTGCTCGGTGAGCCGCGTGCAGTGGCCAGGCGCTGCCTCGAAACCTTGGGCGTCGACGTCAGCCGGCTGCGTGCCCAAGCCATGCAGGTGGGGTTGGGCTTGGTCGGTCGTCGCCGCACATCGGGCGGCAAGCCCGCTGCTGCGCCGGTGGCGCTCGCGCCCGCCGAAAGCGAGGTCGCGCCGCTCCCTCGCAGGACCAGCGCGGTAAAGGTCCCGTTGATTCCGCCCTCGGACCGGCCCGCGCCCAAGAAGCTGGGGCCTGGCGAGCCGGTGCCACTGATGCAGCTACCCGTGCCGCCGCCCGGCGAGGTGAAGCAGGGCCTGACCATCACGCGCTTTGCGGCCCCGCCGCCGATGGCCGCGCCCCCGCCTCCGGCCCCGCCCGCGCCCTTCGCTCAACGCTTTCAGCTCGACCCGCAGCGCTTTCCGGTGCTGTGCGAGCTGGGTAAGAACCTGACGCTGGCTGCGGCGCGAGGCGAGCTCGATCCCGTCGTGGGGCGCGACGACGTGATCGAGCAGACGCTCGACGTGCTGGCCAAGCGCGAAGGCAATAGTCCGTGCCTGGTGGGCGTGTCGGGCGTGGGTAAGACCAGCGTGGTGCGCGGCCTGGCTCAACGCATCGCCGAGGGCCGCGACGTGCAGGCACTCGATAACCGGGTGGTCATTCAGATCCCGATCGGCGAGCTTTTGGCTGGCACAGCCGTGCGGGGTGCGCTTGCCGGGCGCATCGCCGCCATCCGCAAGGAGGTGCTCAGCGCGCGCGGGCGCGTGGTGTTGTTCTTCGACGAGATTCACCAGTTGTTTCTCGGCGAGGCCGCCGAGGAGATCGCCTCCGAGCTCAAGCTCTCACTGTCCCGGGGCGAGCTACCCTGCATCGGTGCCACGACGCTCGAAGAGTTTCAGAAGGCCATCGGCCACGACGCAGCCCTCGCGCGCCGCTTCGGTCTGGTCGAGGTGGAAGAACCGACGCGCGAGGATGCGTTCCTGATCCTGGATGCGCTGCGGCCCAGGCTCGAGCAGCACCACTGCGTGCGCTATGCGCAAGAAGCGCTGGCGCTCGGCGTGGCCTGGTCGATCCGCTACCTTCCGGGCAGAGCACTGCCGGACAAGGCCGTTTCGATCCTGGATCTGGCTGGTGCGCGCACGCGGCGCCGCGGCAAGAGCGAGGTCGGATCACAGGCGGTGGCAGAGGTCGTGGCGGAGCTCTCCGACATGCCGATCGAGCGCCTCCTCGAATCGGACGGCGACCGGATGCTGCGTCTGGAGGAGATCCTGGCGGATCGCGTGGTAGGCCACGCGCCCCAGATCGGTCGCATCGCGCGCATCCTGCGTCGCAACGCGGCCGGCCTCAACTCGAGACGCCCGATCGGCAGCTTCCTCTTGCTCGGCCCCACCGGGGTCGGCAAAACCGAAACCGCCAAGGCCATCGCCGAGGTCCTGTTCCACTGCGAGAGCGCCATGACTCGGCTCGACCTGTCCGAGTTCAGCGAACCGCATGCGGTCGCACGTCTAATCGGCGCGCCGCCCGGCTACGTGGGCCACGAAGCGGGCGGGCAGCTGACCGAGGCGGTGCGGCGCCGGCCGTATCAGGTGATCCTGCTCGATGAGCTCGAGAAGGCGCATCCCGACGTGCTCACGACGTTTCTGGGCGTGTTCGACGAGGGCAGGCTCACCGACGGCCGCGGGCGGCTGGTGGACTTCACCAACACCGTGATCCTGATGACTTCGAACCTGGGCTCCGAGGTGCTGAGTCAGGCTGCCAAACGACGCGTGGGCTTCGGTGGTGGCGAACCGACCGCCGCGGACGACGTCTCGGTCAAGATAGTACAGTCGGCGCGCGGCGCGCTGGCGCCGGAGCTGTATAATCGCATCGACGAGGTGCTGGTCTTCTCGCCGCTCGGTCGCGACGACGTACGCGAGATCGCGCGCCGGCTGCTGGAAGGTGTCGGGACGGCGCTGCTCGCGCAGCGTGGCGTGACACTGGAGTACGGCTCGGAGCTGATCGAGCACCTGATGGACGTCGGCGGTTTCGAGCCGACGCTGGGCGCGCGTCCGATGAAGCGCACCATCGCGCGGCTGCTCGAAGCGCCGCTCGCCGAACGTATCCTGCGCGGCGAGCTACCGCGTGGAGCGGTGCTGCTCGTGGGCGTCGAGGCGGGCGAGCTCGTGATCGACGTGCTGGGTCGCGAGCGCGCACCCGCCGCCGAGTAGTCGCTAGAGCAGGCACAAGCCGAGCACGCAGCTCTGGTTCATCGCGCATTTCTTGCCGCACTTGCGGCAGTTCTTGGGATCGCTCTTGGTGTCGACGCACACCCCGCCGCACTTCGAGAGCCCAGCATCGCACATCACCGCGCACTTGCTGTCCTGGCAGACCGGTGTGCCACCCTCGACCTCGGGGCAGACCTTGCCGCAGCCACCGCAATTCTCCACATCGATCTTGCCGTCGACGCAGCGGTCGCCGCACGCCAGGAGCCCACCACTGCATTGGAAGCGACAATTGCCCATTTCGCAGCGTGGCGAGCCGCTGGAGGGTGCCAGGCACACCACCCCGCACTCGCCGCAATTCGACGTGTCGTGGTTCGGGTCCACGCACGAGCCCTCACAGGCCTTCTCGTCGCCGCAATCGGTGGTGCACACGCCAGCCTGACAGACCTGACCACTTTGGCACTTCCCTCCGCAGCCACCGCAGTGATTCTGATTCGAGCGCGTGTCGACGCACTGGTCGTCGCAAGCGCTGAGGCCGGCGTTGCATGCCACCGTGCACTTGCCGGCTTCGCAGAGCGCGGAGCCGCCGGAGACAGGCGGGCACGTCTTGCCGCAAGCGCCGCAGTTCTTGGAGTCCGAAAGCAGGCTCAGGCATGCCGATCCGCATAGATTGTAACCGGCATCGCAGACCACCTGGCAGGTCGCGTCGCTACAGGCGGGCGCTCCGTGAGCGGTATCGGTGCACATCTTGGCGCAGGCGCCGCAGTTGGCGGGATCGCTGGCCAAGTCCACGCAGGCGGAGCCGCAGTCTTGAGTGCCGGATGGGCAGCTGAGGCTGCAGCTGCTGCCGCTGCACACTTCACCTGGAGCGCAGGCCCTACCACATGCCCCACAATTGGCCGGGTCATGGGCGGTCTTGACGCAGCTGCCATCGCAGTTTGCATAGCCGGCATCGCAGGCGATCACGCACGAGCCCGAGACGCAGCTGGCCCGACCATTGGCCGGCGCGTCACACGTCGTACCGCAGGCGCCGCAAGCAGTCGGGTCCGTCTGTGTATTCACGCACGCGGCGTCGCACTTCTCCCAGCCCGTAACGCAACTGAAGTCGCAGCTGCCTTCGCTGCACGTCGGTAGGCTGCTGCTGGGTGCTGGGCAGCGCTGGCTGCAGCCTCCGCAATGTTCCGGCGATGTTGCGACGTCGATGCAAGCCGCATCGCAGTCCAGCTTGCCCTCCGCGCAGCTGTCGGAGCACACGCCGTTCGAGCACACCTTGCCGGCCGGGCACGCGTTGGCGCAGCCGCCGCAATGTCTTGGGTCGCTGCTGAGATCGCTGCACTCGCCGGCGCAGTCTTCGAACGGAGCGCGGCAGCTGAGCGTACAGGTGCCGCTGCTGCAGGCGCCCTCGGCGCCGACTGCGTCTGGGCAGGCGAGGCCGCAAGCGCCGCAATGATTGCGATCAGAGGCCACGTCCACGCAGCTCGTGCCGCAGGGCACGTGCGGCTTGCTACACGCGAAGCTGCAGCCACCATCCAGGCAGACGCCAACGCCATGCTCGGGCGCGCTGCAGGTGGCGCCGCAGCCGCCGCAGTTGGCGCGATCGCGCGTCATGTCCACGCAAGTCCCCGCGCAGAGCGTGGTGCCCGATTCACACACCAAGCCGCCGTCGCAATTCGGGTCGCGGGAGTCGCAGCTTGCAGGACGCGAACCGCTGCGCAGGCATTGGTTCGTGCTCGGCTCGCACTCGTAGCCCGCGACGCAGCGACCTTGGCTGTCGCAAGGTTTCCCCGAGAGCTCGTTCGGCAAGCTCGATTGGCAGCCCGCGCCGCCCAACCAGCCGAGCAGCAGGACGAGGCAGGCTGCGATGCGGCGCATCAGAAGCTCCCGTTGGCCTGGGCGGTACAGCCCTTTGGCGTGCAGCCCAGGCCCATGCGCGTGGGGGTCTTGGTGCGGTCGTTGAAGATCAGCATCACCCCACCGGTGACGAGCAAGCCTCCGCCGACGCCCAAGAGCACGCGGGCGGTCGTCTGATTTCGCTCGGCGTCCACCAGCTTCTCCTGGTACGCGAGCTGATCGGGAGCCTTGCGCCCGTCACGTTCATCGGCGCGGCGGGCCAGCTCGAAACCCAGCGCTCCGCCGAGCCCCACCACGCCTGAGCCCGCGAGCAGCCAGGGTGCGACGCCAAAACGTCGGGGGCCGGAAGGCTGATCCGCGCTGGCCGCGCGAGGCTGGCGTTCGGCCACGATGGCTTGGTCGAAAGGACGCGGTTCGGCGGCCTGCAGCGCCATGCTGAGCTCGCCCGGTAGCTGCGCTCCGAGCAGCACCTCCGAGCTTGCCTCATGATAGCCCGGCAAGCCCAAGAGCACGCGATGCTTGCCCGGTGGCAGCTCACCGGTGAACGGCGTCACCCCGATCGGTAGGCCATCGACCGAAACCGTGGCTCCGCTCGGCACCGACAGCACGGTTAGCTGTTGCACGCCTCGTTGTGACAGCTCGGCAGCCAGCGCGTTGATGCGACCTTTCACCTCGGCGGCGTTGCGAGCATCGGGGTCCCGCCGCAGGTAGTCGCGGTACCAGCGCAGCGTGCTGCTGGTATCGCCGAGTTGCTGGTACGCCCTCGCGATGTTGAACGACAGCGCGGGGCTCGGCACGTGCTTGTCGGCTTCGAGAAAGGCGCTGACAGCGTCGGGGTAGCGTGCCGCCCGATAGTGTTCGACACCACGCGCGAACCAACGCTTGGCCTCGCTGCGCCGCGCTTCGACCTGCGCTTCGCTGCTCGACGTGCTCTCCGCCGAGGCGCGCGGCGCCAGGCCGATCAGCGCCAGGCCGACCAGCAGGGCCGCTAGAACGCCGAGCGGCTTGGCCGCTCGGCGTTCTAGCCCCTTGCTGGTGGGGGCGGCACGCGCCGCCCCCCTCGGTCGAAGTGAATTCGGCCGAGCCGCCCCCCACGCGGCCGCGCTCGGCGCTACTAACTCGTGAGCTTCGTTGCCAAAGCAAGCGGTTTGTCGCTCAAGGAGGCTGGTGTGAAACACCAGCCGTCCCAATCGGCGGAGCCGCCGCGTAGCGGGGAGGCTCAAGAAGCTTTGCTTCTTGAGGGGAGGAGGCGCGTGCCTCCTCCCCCAGGACAAGGACCTAGGAGGCTGGTTTGAAAAACACCAGCCTCCTAGCGAGATCCTGCAACGCTCGACCGTCATCGTCAGCTCAGTACGGTTGAATCAGGTCGGCGGCCGGATCACGCAGCAACGCAGCGGCACTGCGAGTGGGAGGTGCAGCTGGGGGAATGGGAGGTGCAGCTGGGATAGAGACCTGGCGGGACGGAGGCAGAGGCTTTGCCCGGGGCTTCGCGGCGGCCCTTGGCCCGGCTTGCGCGCGTGGTTTGGGCGTCATCACGGGCGGCTCCGGCGAGGGCGGTGACGTGTCCTCTGCCATCGCCACGGATGTGGACGGCGGCTGCGTCTCCAGCTCGAGCGCCGCGATCGGAACCACCGGGATCGCTTCCGCGACGCGCGCAGCGGGCTTCGGGGTCGACATCGCGGATGGGTGCGGCTGGCTGAGCTGGGCGTGCGCACGTAGCTCGAGCGCCGACATCCAACCCAACCAGCCGAGTAGTGAAGCACAGGCGACGAGCGCGCTCGGCAACCAGCGCCGCCGCGGGCGGACGGCGATCATTTGCGTCGTTCCGAGCTCCGGCGTGTGTTGCGGATTGATGACCGACACCAGCGTGTGCTGGTCATGCAGAGCCTGAGGCCCGTTCATGGCTCGAGATCTCGTCAGCAGCAGAGTGTCAGTAGCGCGCCCCAGCCATTTGGCCTCGAGCGAGGTACCGGTCACGTCCTCGTACACACCCTGAGCGAAGAGCCAGGTTGCCAGCTGCTCTCCGAGCTCGAAGATCGAGCTCGGTCGCTGCTCGCGATCTTTGCTGAGGCCCCGCTCAACTAGCGCCGCCAGTGTCCGATCGACTCCTGCGACTACATCCAGCGGCGGCGGGTCGTCTTCCACCACACGCTGCAGAGTGCTTCGAACGCTGCTGGAGCTGAAAGGGCTCTCCCCGGCGATTGCCTCGTAGAGCACGACACAGAACCCCCAGATGTCGCAGCGCTCGTCGATGTCCGCTTGTCCACAAGCTTGTTCGGGCGCCATGTAGTCAGGGCTGCCGAGAAGTGTGCCGGCTTGGGTCAAGACGCCACGTCCGGTCGTCGCGGTGCTGGTCACTTTTGCGATGCCGAAGTCCAGTAGCTTTGGCTGCAAAGCGTCGCTCTCGCTCGCCAGAAAAATGTTGTCAGGTTTCAGGTCGCGGTGCACCACGCCCCGCGAGTGCGCGAGCGACAGGGCCTCGGCGATGGGCAACAGCAACTGCACGGCGTTGACCGCCGGCAAGGGGCCGCGTGCGAGCAGGTCACCCAGGCTCTCACCGTTTAACAGCTCCATGACGATGAAGGGCTCACCGACTTCCGAGTCACCGACGTCGAAGATGCGGATGATGCTGGGATGAACGAGCTTGGCTGCCGCTCGAGCCTCGACCCGCAGGCGCTCTCCGAGCTCCTCTCCGCTCAAATCGGCGCGTAGCAGCTTGATGGCGACCGGAACCTCGAGCTGTAGATTGAAGGCTCGCCAGACGCTACCCATCCCGCCCTCACTGAGCAGGCTTTCGAGTCGATACTTCCCCGCGATCACGCGCGGCATGTCGGGCTCGCGTGGCGCGTGGGCCGCGCGTAGTGCATCGGGCGCTGAAGTCGGCGCAGCTAAGGCCATCATCGTGCCTAAGTGTCGAGCAATTTCCGCGCCATGGCACCGGCCTAGCTTGCCCTCGACTAGGCTTGTGCCTTCACGCCTCTGATTTCGGGAGGCGAAGCGCCTCGTGTGAGGCGGTTTGGCGCGGCACCTCCGAGCGTCAGCTCGGGGCGGCTTCGAGCGCGCGGCGGTAGCGTTCGCGGCGCAGGTCGTCCTGCAGAATCTCGTACGCCTCGTCGATCACGAACAGGATGGTGTCCACGTCATCGCGCAAGTCCGCGGTGGCGGGCGTGAGCACGCGCGATGGATCGAGCTCCTCACGCAGCTCGCTATAGGCGCGGCGCACATCGTAGCGGGTCGCGTTGCGGCTCACGCCGAGCAGTGCGAAGTAGTCCCCCTCGTCGACCAGCGCGCGCCGGGCGGCGATGCGCGAGCGCAAGGCCTCGTGGTCGAGCCGATCCGGCTCGCGGCGCGCGCTCGAAACGTTCGCTGCGCGGCGCGCTGCTGGGGCTATGGGTCCGGAGTCCAGAATGCCGAGCTCGACCAGCGCCAGCAGCGCCGACGCGAAGTCGGCCGACTTGGCGCGCGTGAGCACGTCGCCGAGCGGTTCGCCGTCCAGCGAGCGCACCAAATCGGCCTCCTCGGGCGCGAGCGCGCACTCGCCGAGCAGGCCTTGTCCAGTCCCGAGCTTGAGGCGCGTCTCCGAGCCACCCAGGCGCTGCAACGAGGCCTCGGGAGGCGACACGCGACGCACGACTTCGACCAGCACTTCGGCGCCAGTCGCGCCGCCGAACACGGCTGGCTCGGTGGCCAGGCGCGCGGGAACCTCCGCTTCTACACCCGTCTCGCCTCGCTCTAGCCGAGCGATGCGCCCGATTAACCATTCCGCGTGCGAACGCAGCACTGGCCACAGCTCATCCTGCTGCAAGAAACCGTGAGCGATCAGGGCCGCGCCGGCGTGGCGGCCGAACAGCGGCAGCTTGCGTCCGAGCTTGCCGGCTGCATCTGCGGGCAAGCTCCCGCGCTCGGTCAGGCACGAAACCAGTGATTCGGCGTCGACGCTGGTAGCGGCGGTCACGAAGTCACCATCACGGAACACCACGCGGCGGATGCCATCCGCATCCTCGAACGCCACCGCGCCCGTGTAGCGTGAGCGCACGGCCCGCGCCAGGCAGCGCAGGGCTTCCCCCGCGCGTAGCGTGGCCGGAAGCTCGAGGGGTTGCGGCGCAGGCACCGGCGGTGGCGGTGTCGGTGGGTGATCCGGCTCGCTCGCCTTGGGCGGCTTGGTGGACGCTTGTTGGGCGGGTGGCGCGGCGCTGGCGCTCGGCACGAACGGCAGGCTGGGCGGCGGGACGTCCGAAGGCGTTCCTGCGGAGGTGCTGCGCTCCGCGCCATCGCTCGGCGGCGGAGCTGGCTCCGAGCCCACGCCAGTGCTCAGTGTGCCGCGTGAGGGCACCGCGGGCGGTGTCTTGGGTGGCTCGGTCTCGCGGCTCGGCGGTGGCTCCGTGCGCACCAGACCTTCGGTGGCCGGAGGCGCGTCGATTACCTCGACGCTGGAGGTGAGCTGGCCGGGGGCCTTGCTGCCGGAGCCAGTCTTGGTGCCGCCGCGCGACGTACCACGCTCGTCACCCCCATGGGTGCTTGGGCCGGCATCGCTTTCGTCCCCGTCGTCCAAATCGAGAGGCTCGTCGAGCGCGGCCAAAACGTCGTTCGGTAAAATTGCCTCGAGCTCCGCTTCCGGTGAAAGCCGGTCCGACGGGGGCGCGACCGAGACACGGCCATGGCTGACGCGCTGCTCTGCCCGCCCCAGCAGCATTTCCAGCTCGGGGCTGAGCCGCGCTTGCGGCAGCTGTGGCGCACCAGGTGCCGCCGAGAGCGGGGGCGCGTCTTCTCGCCGCGGGCTAGGTGGCTCGGGCGAGCTGGCCGGAGAGCTGCCGGGACCGCTGGGTGGCGTCGAGGGCGTGGGCGGCCCCGGCTGTATCCAAGTGGTGCTCTTGGGCGGCTGGCTTGGCGGAGTCGTTTCGGGTGATGGCAAGAGTGAGGCGCTTGGCTTCTGATCGTAGCGAAACGGTCGCCGTGTCGCGGCCACCAGGATCGGCGCGCGCCCAGCGGAGGCAAGGCGCGGGCGCGGCTCGTGACGGGTGGGCGGCCCGATCAGCGTCTCTATCTTGCGGGTCAGCGTCGCGTCGTCCACTGGGCGATCGAACGAGCCGCTGCCTTCGCGCTCGATGATCGAAGTCAGGTCGGGACTGCTCTGACTGCTGCGCTCGCGCACGAACACCACGTCGACCCGATGACCGCCGGGTATATCGCGATGGATGCGCTCGACGCTCTCGACGGCACCGGGCGCGTCTGCGTCGCAGAGGATGAGCGCCGGCCGCTGCACGGAGACGCGGTTGACGAGCAACCCGAGCGGCACGTCCACCACCTGGTAGCCGCGCGTGCGAAGTGCGGAGATGAGCCGCTCGGCCTCCGCCGAAGCATCGCTCACGAAGATCAAGGCTCCGACTTCGGACGAGCTCCCTGAGGAGCTTCCTGCCGAGCTTCCCGTTTCGCTTCCGGCCGGGGGATCGGGCACCACTTAAGGCCCGAGTCTAAGTCGAGTTCGAGCTCTGCGTGCGCTCAGACTTGGGCGCCTGGTCCAATCGCGGTCCGAGCCGGACCGCGATTGTGGCGCCGACCGCCGGCCAGAACTTGGCCGAAACAACGGCAAAGACCAGCAGGGCGACCAGGGTCAGCTCGCCGGAGGTCAGGCCCAACATGAAGACCCGTCTAGCCCACCCCTCCGGCCTCGGCAAACAGCCGCTCTTCCGTAAGTCGAGCGCATCCCTTTCCAGACGCCTCGAGAGGAGCTAGTGCCGCATGGTGTGGGCAAGCCTGATGTCGGATGTCCTGCGCATTCTCTATGTCGTTGGTCTCGGAACCAACCTGGGTGACCGGCTGGCTGTGCTCAGGTCCGCGGTCTTGGCCCTGGGCCCCTATGGCCACGTGCGGCGTCTTTCGCACGTCTACGAGACCCCGGCGCTCGGACCGCCGCAGCCAGACTATTTGAACGCGGCCGTGCTTTTCGACTCCGGCCTTCCGCCGCGAGAGCTGCTCGACGAGCTGCTCCGGATCGAGCAGCGCCATGGTCGCGAGCGACGCGAGCGCTGGGGGCCGCGCACGCTCGACCTCGATCTCCTGCTCAGCCCTGGCCTGACCCTCGAAGTGCCGGGCCTGCGCTTGCCCCACCCGGAGCTGGTGCGGCGGCCCTTCGCCCTGGTGCCGCTGCTCGACGTGCTGCCGGACGCCTGTGACGAGGTTTCGGGAGCAAGCTATGCGGAGCTGCTCGCGAAGCTCGACCCAATGCCCGTCCGGCGTGTCGAGATCAGCGAGGGCTGGGATCCGCGAAGCCGCGCTGGCTAGCCTCCAGGCAGAGCGGAATGCGCTCGCGGGGGCAGTGGGCCCCCCACCGACGTGTGGGGCTTCGAAGGAAAGATCACGATCGGCGAGAGTTAGAATCACTCACGAGAGCAAATCGGCGGGGCCCGCGCACACTTGGGTGAAACGCAAGAACGTCGCACGGCATTTTGGGCCTGCCTGCGGTAGCCGACCTACCTGGGAAGGTGCAGTAGACAGAGCGGTGTCGAGATGGTAAACGCGCGCGCGTTCATGACCGAGCTTGGAGCCCTTCCTCCCTTGTTCCAGAGCCGTGGCGCCCTCGCCATGAGCGGCAGCCCGATCGAGCTGGACATCAGCAATATCGTCGTCTTCCAGATCGTCATCTTCGTGGGGCTGATCCTGATTCTCAAGCCTCTGCTGTTCGATCCGATGCTGAAGATCTTCGCGCTCCGTGAAGAGCGCACCGAGGGAGCCCGCGACAGCGCTCGCGAGCTCGAGGAGCAAGCTGGTGAGCTCTTGACCCGCTACGAGGCCGAGCTGACACGGGTCAACCAGGCAGCCGCCGAAGAGCGCGACCGCTTGCGAGCCGAGACGGCCAAGCTCGAAGCCCAGATTTTGGCTGAAGCGCGCGCGGCCGCCGCCAAAATCGTGGACGAAGGCCGGCGGCGCATCGAGACGGAGGTCAACGCCATCCGTTTCGAGCTGGGCAAACAATCAGAACGGCTGGCCGGCGACATCGCCACTCGTGTGCTCGGACGGGAGGCCAGCTAATGAAGCGGCTTTCGGGGGTGGTGATGCTCTCATTGCTAAGCCTGTCTCTCCTCGCGGCGGCGCCAGCGTTCGTCGAAGGTGATGGTCACAACGCCCCGGCGGCCCATGACGCGGCCGATGGCCAGGCGGAGGCGCACGGCGCCGAGCACGGGGAGGGCCACGGCCACGTCCCCACCTTCCACGACATCAACTGGTACTACGGCTTTTTGGGGGAAAAGGACGGCGTCGAGCCCAGCCTGCTGTGGCGGCCTGAGGGCATGCCAGTGCCGTTCGGAGCCCTGGCCCTGAACGCGGCCATCCTCTACTTCCTGCTCTTCAAGTACGGCCGAAAGCCGGTCGGTGACTCGCTGCGCCAGCGCAAGCTGGGGATCATGAAGGGCATCGAGGACGCCGCTAAAATGAAGGCGCAAGCGGAGGCGCGTCTGGCCGAGTACGAGAAAAGGCTAGACGAAGTGGACCAGGAGGTCGAGCGCATTCGTCGCGAGATGAAGGAGGCCGGTGAGGCCGAGCGCGCCCGTATCCTGAGCGAGGCCAAGGAGCGGCGCGCTCGCCTGGAACGCGACGCGCGGACGCTGATCGAGCAGGAGCTGAAGGCCGCGCGCGAGAACCTGGTGCGCGACACCGTCAGGGCGGCGGTCAAGTCCGCCGAAGTCAGCCTGACTTCCAGGATCGGCGACGCCGATCAGCAGCGGCTAGCTCAGGAGTACTTGGCTTCGATCAAGGCTTCTGGCAGCGCGCTGCGAGGTCGGCTATGAGCGGCGCTCCGGTTGCTGATCGCTACGCTCGCGCCATTTTCGAGCTGGGCATCGAGACCGACCAGCTCGCCCCCATCACCGAGCAACTACGCCGCTTTGCCCAGGTCTACGCGGGCAGCGCGGAGCTGCGCGCAGTGCTGGATAACCCGATCATCGAGCAGGAAAAACGCGACGGCGTGCTGGGCGACGTGGCCGCGCGGCTCGGGCTGACGGGCAACGCATTCAACCTGGTCAGGCTGCTGGCCTCACGCAAGAAGCTGCGCCTCGTACTGGAGATCGCGCGTCGCCTGGATCGCCTGAACGACGAGAAGGCCGGCGTGGTGCGAGCGACCGTTACCAGCGCGCGCAACATGCCGGACGACTTCTACGAGCAACTCGTGAGCGAGCTCGAAGCCGCGACCTCGCGCAAGATCTTGCTCGAGCGGCGCGAAGACCCCACGCTGATCGCCGGCTTCGTGACACGCATCGGCGACAACACCATCGACGGCTCCCTGCGAGGCCGTCTCGACGAGATCGAACGCCAACTAGTAGGTCAGTCCTGACCCGTCTGTTTCAGACCACCCCTGCCGAGACCACGCACCATGCAGCTTAGCGCCGACGAAATTTCATCGATCATCAAGAAGCAAATCCAGAACTTCGACCGCGCCGCGATGGTCAGCGAGACCGGCACCGTGCTGTCCACCGGTGACGGCATCGCGCGCATCTACGGCCTGGAGGGCGTGATGGCCGGTGAGCTCGTCGAGTTCCCGGGTAGCCTGTTTGGTCTTACCCTGAACCTGGAGCAGGACAACGTCGGCGTGGCGGTGCTCGGCGAAGCCAGTGGCGTGAAGGAAGGCGACGTCGTCAAACGCACTGGCCGCATCGCCGACGTGCCAGTGGGTGACGCGGTGATCGGCCGCATCGTCAACGCCATCGGTCAACCGATTGACGGCAAGGGCACGATCGAGAGCGGGCAGCGCCGCCGCATCGAGGTCAAGGCGCCGGGCATCATCGGCCGCCAGCCGGTGAAAGAGCCGATGCAGACTGGCATCAAGGCCATCGATTCCATGATCCCGATCGGCCGTGGCCAGCGCGAGTTGATCATCGGCGATCGCCAGACCGGCAAGACCACCATCGCGGTTGACACGATCATCAATCAAAAAGGTCAGAACATGATCTGCATCTACGTGGCGATCGGGCAAAAGGCCTCGACCGTCGCGCAGGTGGTGGAGAAGCTGAAGCAGCACGGCGCGATGGAGTACACGATCGTGGTCGTGGCGACCGCGACCGAGTCGGCGCCGCTGCAGTTCCTGGCGCCCTACACCGGCGTCACGATCGGTGAGTACTTCCGCGACACGGGCCGCCACGCGCTGTGCATTTACGACGACCTGTCCAAGCAGGCCGTCGCCTACCGCCAGATGTCGCTGCTGCTGCGACGCCCGCCGGGTCGCGAGGCCTACCCGGGTGACGTGTTCTACGTGCACTCGCGCCTGCTCGAGCGCGCAGCCAAGATGGGCGACCGTTACTTCGTGGTCAAGAAGGGTAGCCAGGTGCCGGCCGGCAACCAGAGCTACAAGGGCGTGGACAACAAGATCCACATCGGCGAGGAGGCCAAGCACACGGCCGAGGCCTCGTTGAAAGAGCAACCGAACGCGGCGGAGCTCGAGGTGCAGAAGGATCCGCATTCGGGCGGTTCGCTCACGGCATTGCCGATCATCGAGACGCAGGCCGGCGACGTGTCCGCCTACATCCCGACCAACGTGATCTCCATCACAGATGGCCAGATCTTCTTGGAGAGCGATCTGTTCTTCTCCGGAGTCCGACCGGCCATCAATGTCGGCATCTCGGTCAGCCGCGTCGGCGGCAATGCGCAGATCAAGGCCATGAAGAAGGTGGCCGGCACGCTGCGCCTCGATCTGGCGCAGTTCCGCGAGATGGCGGCGTTTGCCCAGTTCGCCAGCGATCTCGACGCCGCTACCCGCGCCCAGCTCGAGCGCGGCAAGCGCCTGGTCGAGCTGCTGAAACAGGGCCAGTACGTGCCGCTACCCGTAGAGAAGCAGGTCGTTATCGTGTACGCCGGCACCGCGGGCTACACCGACAAGCTACCGGTCGACTCGCTCAAGCAGTACGAGGAAGACCTGTACCGCTATATCGACGAGAAGTATCCGGAGCTTTGGACCGAGATCAGGACCAAGCGTGAGATCACCGACGATATGAAGAAGACGCTCGACAAGGCGCTCAAGACGTTCGGTAAGCGGTTTGTGTCGGCAGCGGCCGAGGAAAAGTAAGCATTGGCGAACCTGAAGCAGATTCGCAAGCGCATCTCGAGCGTCAAGTCGACACAGAAGATCACGCGCGCGATGAAGATGGTCGCCGGTGCCAGGCTGACGCGCGCGCAGCAGCGCATCACCGCGCTTCGGCCCTATGCCGTACAAACCGGCAAGGTGCTGGCCGAGGTCACGGCGGCGGGCGAGGCGGAGGCGCACGCGAAGGGCAGCGAGTCCGCGCACCCACTGCTGGCGCGTCGCGCGGTCAAGAGCGTGCTGCTCCTGGTCATCACCAGCGACCGTGGTCAGTGTGGCGCGTTCAACACCAACATCCTGCGCGCAGCCGAGCGCGAGCGGCAGCAGCGCCAGGCGCAGGGCCAGAAGGTGGAGCTGGCGGTGATCGGTCGCAAAGGGCGCGACTTCTATCAGCGCCGCCGCATCGCGCTGTTCCACGTCTTCTCGAGCATTTGGGAGAAGCTCGAGATGGAGACGGTGCGCGTGGTGGCGCGCAAGGTGCTCGGTCCTTTCCTTAGTGGTGAGGTTGATTCGATCCAGCTCGTTTACAACGAATTCAAGAGCGCCATGACTCAGCGGGTCGTGGTCGAGCCGCTCTTTCCGCTCGCCCCGGCCAAGCCCGTCGAGAGCAAGGGTGACGAGAAAGGGGGGGCCGAGCCGCGCGACAACGAGCCAGCCGCACTGATCAACCCGGACGAGTTCTTGTTCGAGCCGAACAAGGAGGCACTGCTCGAGCGGCTAGTCCCGATGTACGTGGAGATCTCGCTGCTGCGCGCGCTCTACGAGTCGATGGCGTCCGAGCTCGGCGCACGCATGACCGCCATGGACTCGGCGACCAAGAACGCCGCAGAAGTGATCGGACAGCTCACGCTGCAGTACAACCGGGCCCGCCAGGCCGCCATCACCACAGAGCTGATGGAAATCATCGGCGGCGCTGAAGCGCTCAAAGATTAGGCGCACGGGCCGGCAAGCTCATGGCGAAGCGCTCCGGCTCGAAGGGCACACGCGGCGAGCGGAAGGCCGACCGCCAGCGGGCGCAGCGCGCGCGTGAGCGCGGCCTGCCCGAGCGCCGTGAAGAGCCGCTGCGCGCGCGCGCGGCCACGGCGGAGCCAGGCAGCGGGGACGATGAGGATCGACCGAGCGATGCGTCGCGGCCGGTCGCGAGGGCCAAGCCGGCTGGTATCCCGCCCATCGCCAAGGTCGTCACCGGCGCTCTACTGATCTTGGTTGCCGTCTACGTGCTCAGTCGGTTTCGCGATCAGCCCCCGAGCGAGACCTCGACCACGCCCGAGCCAGACGCCTCCGCGGCGACGACGCCCGAGCCCGCACCGGAGCCACCTGCGCCGGCTGCACCCAAGCTCCCCGCGGCGCCGGCCGCACCCAAACCCGCGGCGCCGCTACCCGTCGACAATCCCTACTGAAGCCGGTCAACGTCGACGAGGTGATCTCGCGTAGCGCGCCGCCGGATGTGGTCGCGGAGCTGTGCAGCGTGTACGCCCTGCTCGAAACATGGCCGGTCGAGGAGCGCGTGGCGCTCGTGCTGCGGCGCGCGGAGCGCCTGGAGATTCCGGAAATACGTTTTCCGAGGTGACTTTCCCTTGAGGTTTTACCGCTTCCCTGGGGGGCCGAGGTCGGGCAACCTCCATGCTTTCGCATGGCTAAACGTCCGCAGGTCTTAGGTATGGTGCTCGCGGGTGGTGAGGGCAAACGGCTCTGGCCGCTGACGCGCGACCGCGCCAAGCCTGCCGTTCCATTCGGTGCCAACTACCGCCTGATCGATTTCGCCATCAGTAACCTGGTCAATGGCCGTTACCTGCGCGTCGCCGTGCTCACACAGTACAAGAGCCATTCGCTCGACCGGCACATCGCCCAGACCTGGCGTATGTCGCCGCTCTTCAACAACTACGTGATGACCGTGCCCGCGCAGATGCGCCTGGGTCGACGTTGGTTCGAGGGCTCGGCCGACGCCATCTATCAGAACCTGAACCTGATCGGCGACGAAGCTCCCGAGTACATCTGCGTGTTCGGCGCCGACCACATCTATCGCATGGACCCGGAGCAAATGGTGGACGCGCACATCCAATCCGGTGCCGGCGTCACGGTGGCCGCCATCCGGGTACTGCGCGAAGAGGCGTCGCGCTTCGGCGTGATCGTACCGGCCAGGAACGATCGCATCGCCAAGTTTCAAGAAAAACCGAACGACGCCGCAGGCTTGCCCGATGCACCCAATCACGTCTACGCCTCGATGGGCAATTACGTGTTCAACACGCGCACGCTGATCGAAGCGGTGCGAGCCGACGCCGAGAACAAGGACAGCGCGCACGACATGGGCGGCAACATCATCACCGGCCTGGTCGATGCCGGCATGGCCGCGGTCTATGATTTTGCGCAGAATCGCGTGCCGGGTTCGACCGAGCGTGATCGCGGTTATTGGCGCGACGTCGGTACCCTGGACAGCTACTACGAGGCGCAAATGGACCTGATCAGCGTCCATCCGGTGTTCAACCTGTACAACGACCAGTGGCCGATTCACACCTCGGCCGGCTCCTTGCCTCCGGCCAAGTTCGTGTTCGACGCCGAGGGTAGGCGCGGCGCGGCTTACGACTCCATGGTCAGCGCGGGCGTGATCGTCTCCGGTGGCATTGTGCGGCGCTCGATCTTGTCACCGGGTGTCAGCGTGCACTCCTACGCTACCGTCGAGGATTCAGTCTTGCTGAACGGTGTCAGTATCGGTCGCCACGCCATCGTGCGCCGTGCCATCCTGGACAAGAGCGTGCAGGTGCCGCCAGGCGCCCGCATCGGCGTCGATCCGGAGGAGGATCGCGCGCGCGGCTTCACGGTCAGCGACAACGGGGTAGTGGTGGTCGGCAAGGGCGACACCGTGCCGGGGCCGAGCTGACGCCGTGAAAATCGCCCTGCTCACGCGTGAGTATCCGCCCGAGATCTATGGCGGCGCCGGCGTTCACGTCGAGTACCTGGCGCGCCAGCTTTCGCGCGAGGTGGCGCTCGGCGTGTACTGCTTCGGCGCCGATCGCAGGGCGTCTGAAGTCGAGGGCAGCTACAAATCCTGGGCGGCCCTCGACGGCTCGGCGCCGGAGCTGGCGGCGCTGCGCACGCTGTCGATCGATCTGGCCATGGCCAAGGACGTGGCCGGCGTGGCACTGGTGCACAGCCACACCTGGTATGCCAATTTCGCCGGGCACCTGGCCAAGCTGATGTACGGCATCCCGCACGTCATGACGTCGCATAGCTTGGAGCCGCTGCGGCCGTGGAAGGCCGAGCAGCTGGGCGGTGGCTACGCCATCTCCAGCTTCTGCGAGCGGACGGCCATCGAAGCGGCTGACGCGGTGATCGCGGTTTCGAGCGGCATGAAGCGCGACATCTTGCAGGCCTATCCAGCCGTGGATCCCGCGCGCGTCCACATCATCTACAACGGCATCGACCTGAACGAATACCAGCGCGACAGCGCGAGCGACGTGCTCGAGCGGCTGGGGATCGATCCGGAGCAACCCTACGCCGTGTTCGTCGGCCGCCTCACGCGCCAGAAGGGCATCGTACACCTCTTGGAGGCAGCCCGGCACGTCGACAAGCAAGTGCGGCTCGTGCTGTGCGCGGGCGAGCCCGATACGCCAGATCTGAAGCGTGAGGTGGAGGCGCTGGTGGCCGAGCTCGAGGCCGAGCGCGGCGGCTTGCTCTGGATTCAGAAGATGATGCCACGGCCCGAGCTGATCCAAGTGCTGTCGCACGCGCGCGTCTTCGTCTGCCCTTCGATCTACGAGCCGTTCGGCATCGTCAACCTGGAAGCCATGGCCTGCGGAGCGCCGGTCGTGGCCTCGGCGGTGGGCGGTATTCCGGAGGTCGTTGCCGATGGCAAGACCGGCTACCTGGTCGCCTTCGAGCCGGACGGCACGCCGCTGGGAGCGCCCAAGGATCGCGCTGGCTTTGCCGCCGCGCTGGCGGCTCGCATCAACGAGCTTTGCCAGGACCCGCAGCTCGCGCGCCAGATGGGTGACGCGGGGCGCAAACGTGTCGAGGAGCACTTCGCCTGGTCCAGTATCGCCCGCCAAACCGCGCGGCTCTACACGCGACTCTGCGAAAAACCGGCTTGAGGGCGCCTTGGCCATCCGCGCGGTGATCTTCGATTGCGATGGCGTGCTGGTTGATAGCGTGGGACTGGCAGGCGAAATCTTGGCCGGGTACCTGCGCGATCTGGGCTTCAACGTGACGCGGCAGGAGGCGACGCGCCGCTTCGGTAGCGGCAGGATGGCCGGCTATGTCGCGCGTTTCGAGAGAGAGACCGGACAGAAGTTGCCCGAAGATTTCGAGCGCGAGCTGCGGCGCCGTCGCGAGCTGGTGTTTCGCGAGCGCTTGCAACCGGTGGTCGGTGCGCTCGAGCTGGTCGATGCACTGGCGGTCCCGTGCTGCGTGGCGTCCAACGGGCCGATGGCACAGATCGAGCACTCGCTGCGTGTGGTCGGGTTGATCGATCGCTTCGAAGGCCGTATCTTCAGCGCTTATTCGCTGCGCGCCTGGAAGCCGGATCCACAGCTCTTTCTGCACGCCGCGCAGAGCCTGGGGGTCGACCCGGGCGCGTGCGCGGTGGTGGAGGATTCCGAGCTCGGCCTGCAGGCTGCGCTGGCGGCGCGCATGCAGGTCTTCGCCTACTTGCCCGCCGGTGGGACGCCAGCGCAGCCCGGCGTCCAAGTCTTGCGGTCCTTGAGCGAGCTACTCGGTTTCATGGCGGCGGCGCCGTAACTAGTGCTGTGTCCCAGAAGTCGCAATCGTTTCGATTGCTCCTCCTGGGGCTTGGCTTCGCCAAAGCGCGCGGCTGGGCCGCGCCAGCACCAGCATCTCCTCGGGGGCGTCCCGCCCCCGGAAACTGGCTGCGCCAGTTTCTCCCCCTCATCCGCTCCGCGGATGGCTAGTGCTCCGGCGCCACCGTTGGCACCCTGCTACCTTTGGTCCGAAGCGATTGTAACTTTTGGGACACCGCACTAGCGCCCGCCAAGCACGCCGCGGCCCCCCAGGTAGGGCTGGAGCTTGCTCGGGACGCGAATTTCCGCGCCCGCTTGCTGGTGGTTCTCGAACAGCGGCACCAGAAACCGTGGCGTGGCCAGCGCAGTGTTGTTCAGGGTATGGCAGTAACGAACCTTGCCCTCGGCGTCCCGATAGCGCAAATCAGCGCGGCGGGCTTGCCAGTCGTGGAGGTTCGAGCAGCTGTGCGTCTCACGATAGAGCTGTTCGCTCGGTACCCAGGACTCGATGTCGAACATGCGGTACTTGCCCAGGCCCATGTCTCCGGTGCAGCACTCGACCACGCGGTACGGAACCTCTAGATCCTGCAAAATACTCTCGGAAATTTCGAGCAGTGTCTGGTGCCAGCGCTCCGACTCTGCGGGGTCGTTCCTGCACATGACGTACTGTTCGACCTTGTTGAACTGATGCACGCGGATCAAGCCGCGCACGTCTTTACCCGCGCTGCCGGCCTCGCGCCGAAAACACGTTGAAATACCCGCGTAGCGGATCGGCAGATCCGCCTCCGCCAGGATCTCCCCGCTGTGGAGCGCATTCAGCGTCACCTCGCTGGTGCCTGTCAGGTATTTGTCGTCGAGCTCGATGCGGTACACTTGCTCTCGTGCCGCAGGGAAATGGCCGGTGCCTATGAAGGCGGCCTCGCTGGCGAAAGCCGGCACGCTGACGGGTGAAAATCCCCGCTCCACCAGGCGATCCAGCGCAAAGCGCAGCAAGCTCTGCTCGAGCAAGACCGCATCGCCCTTGAGCGCGTACGAGCGCGAGCCCGCCACCTTGGCGACACGGCCGAGCTCGCTCCAGCCGTTGCGTTCCAAGAGCTCGACGTGATCCAGTGGTGGGAAATCGAAGCGTGGCGGCTGGCCCACCGTCCTGACGATTATATTGTCCGCTTCCGAAGCGCCGCGTGGCGCCTGCTCGGCCGGGATATTCGGCACTTGCAGCAGCAGCTCGCGCAGGCACGCTTCGGCCGACGCGAGCTCGGGCTTCATGGCCGCGATGGCGTCACCGATGCGGCGGCCCTCTTCGATCAGCGCGGGTCGCTGTTCGACGGTTGCCTTGGGGATGAGCTTTGCATTCTGGTTGCGTTTTTCTTGCAGCTCCTGAAGCGAGCGCGAAAGGTCGAGGAGCGCGCGATCCGCGGCGAGCAGAGCGTCAAGATCGAGAGCGACGTGCTTGTGCCGGATAGCGCGTCGTACTTGCTCGGGATTGTCGCGAATCTGCTTGAGATCGAGCATGGTGCGCTTTATCACAAGCTCCGCGCATTTCCTGGTATGAACGAGCGATGCGCATCACTCCTTGTGCGTGGGCTTGGGCGTGCGTGGTCTCGAGTCTGGGTTGCGGCGCAGGAAAGCCGGCGGAAGCTCCGCAAGCGTCCGGTGACGCTCCCGCGAAAGAGGCAGAAAGCGCGGCCGGCGAAACGGCCGGCGGCGCCCAGGAGAAGCCCGCGGAAAACGCGGCCGGCGACAGCCCCGGCGTGCCGACCAAATGCTTCAAGGCCGGAGCGGTCTGCTCGCCCGATCCGAAGTTCGTGAGGCGCCTGTGCAACGGGAAGTTTCCGTCGATCGGCCTGTATTTGTTTTCGAATCCGGTCTGGACGCGCGGCTACCTGACGCGCCGCACGCAGGCCTGGAACGCCTCGGGTGGCGCGTCCGACAGCGGCTGGGTCGAGTTCGACGAGGAGGTGCTGATCCTGTATGCACGGGTACCCGACACTGGCGGCATGCAGGTCAGCGGAGCAGGCGGCAGCTTCGATGCCCTGCGCTGGGATGGCTCCTGCGTCACCCTCCAAAGCGAGGAAGTGACGATGTCCAAGGCTCCCGCGCCCAAGTACCCGGGCATCGATTTTCGCTATTTGGATGACGACACGCAGGAAGCGCTCCGTAAGGACGATAAGGTCAACGCCGCGTGGCTCGCGCGCCGCAAGGAATGCAAGGGCGCGACGAGCGGTGAGGTGAGTCTCAAGTGCGTGAAGGCGGATGCGGATCTGACCAAAACCGTCATCGGTTTCGTGCGCGGTGGCGGGAGCATCCCGGAGCCGAAGAAGCTGCCCTGAGCGCGCTGTCACGCGCTCTTTCGCGTCCAGACCGCGCCGAGCTGCCAGCTCTCGAGTCCCACCAGTGAAGCGCGACGTGCGCCGTACACGCTCAGCTCGCCGATCACGCCGAGCGCCAGCTGCCGGCCGAGCTCGCGCGGCTGAAGGCTAGCGGTCTTGGGGGCGCGCTTGGCCGCCTCGGGGCTTGCGGCCGTGCGCAGGGCCAGCTCGACCTCTCGCGGCGTCGGTCCGGCTCGTACCAGGTCCAGCATCAGTCCGAACTGCCGCGTGTCGCGCAGCCCGCCAAGCTCCTCGGCGTTTCTCTCTACCACCGTGAGCTCGTGACCCGGTGTCGAGAGCGTGGCACCGAGCGCGCGCGCTACCGCGACCAGCTGCGGCGCGCCTGTCTGAACTGCGATGTTGGTTGCGGGCCCGCCCCAGCGCGCCGTGCCTAAAGCTTGCGCAGGCAGTGCCCGCAAGCCCAGGTGGGCTAGCTGCTGCGCTGGCACGGCATCGAGCAGCGGTTGAAGCGCGCCGGGCGCGCCCCAAGCTCCCGCCTGCTTTCCGGAGAGCAGCACCGCGAAAGCGTAGCGTGGTGCTTCGAACCCCACGGCATCCTTGACCACCCGGTAGAGCCCGGTGCCAAACCAACCCACGTCGCTGGCTCCCGACTCGAAACTGCGCAGCAGCTCCGCCAAATCGCTGACCGCCGTGACCTCGATGCTGTCGAGGAATGCGCTGCCACGCGCAGCGTTCGGATTGCGCGTGAAGGTGGCCCGCCCGCGTCTAAGCTCCACTCGAAACGCGCCCGTACCGTCGGGAGTCAGGGGCGAGAAGCCACGCGGCACGAGCGGCACGAGCGGGCTCGCGAGCGCGCGCGCCACTTGGTCGGGAGCGCTTCGCGAAAAGACGACGCTGAGCGCATCTGCGGGCACAAGCCGAGGGTCGTCGAGCTCGCCCAGCACGCCCGCGGCGCCACGTGCTCGGGCGCGGCCCACGCTGCTCACGACGTCGTCGGCGGTAAGCGGGCGTCCGCTGCCGCTCTTCAGCCCTGGTCTCAGCGTGACCTTGCTGCCCCCGTCGAGCTTCGTGGGAAGCGCATCGGCCAGCGTGGGGTAGGGGTTGCCGGCGGTGTCGAGCCCATACAGCGGGTCGAACACCGCGCTCGCGAACAGCGCCGAAAAGCCATCGCTGAGCGAGGCCGGGTCGAGGCCCAAGATCGGCCACGGCAGCCCCAGCCTCAGACGACCGCCGTACGGAATTCTGCCCATTGCTCGAGCGAGCCCGCTCGCAGCCAGAGCTGCCAGCAAAGCGCGGCGCGAGCAAGCTTTAGGACCGATCATCGGACTAACCACAGCTCACCAGCGCGAGCGGCGTCACGCCTGGCCCTTCGGGCCGATTGCAGATCGCGATCGCCGAGATGCCGGCGGCGGGCAGCTCGAAGCGCCGGCTGGGCTTGCCCCTCGTCGTGGGAGGATTCGCGCGGCAAGTCCCGCAAGCACCGCGAAATTCGCCGAGGCAGGGGGGCCGGGCTTCGCGGAGAGGCTGGAGGAGCAGGGTGGCTTGCCCAAGTTCGTGCGCGACGAGTTTGGAGCTTACCTGAAGTCTGGCCTACCGAAGCATGGCTGTCTAGAGCTTTGCTGTAGGCTGCCTGGTGCAGCTTTACCGGCAGGATCCGACGCACGCCGAGTACCGCGAGGTGCTGACCGGCTCCGACGATTGATTTGGACACTAGCCTCGACTTGGGCGGTTGAAGGAAAGATCACGATCGTCAGGGAAGCCCGCGAGCCACGAGAAAAACCGCCGGGACGGGCGCCTGCTGCGCTCGGGTCCGCACGAGCCGCCGGACATTTCGAGTGGTCTGCTCGCCCACGCGACCACGTAGATACTCGCAAGAGCCCTACTATTCCCGAGGCAAAATCGCCCAAGTCGAGACTAGACAGCGCTTGAGGTTGCTTTCAACGAGGAGTAGACCGTCCTTGAGGTAGCGAAATGACGTATGCGCATCGCATCGTGGGGAGTAGCGGACGTGGCCGAACGAAGCGCGCCCTGGTAGCGCTGGTAGGGCTGAGCCTCGTGTCGTCGAGGGCGCTCGCCGACGACGCGCACGTTTGCGTTCCGCTCGCTCTGGGTGTGCCGGGCGCCGAGGGTCCCCCCGAATGGCTCAGTGGATCGGCCCCGAGCGCTGCGATCGATGATCCACGCTGGGTTGGCGCTGCGTCGCAGAACTACGGCTACAGCGGCACGGCGCGCTTTCGCTGGCGCGCGCTGCAGGCGCAAGGTCGCCTTTACGTCTCGTTTCGAGTGCTGTCGGATCCGGATGCTGGTCTACCGGAAGACTCGGTGTACATCGGCCTGGCTCAAGCGGAGAACACCACGCATCGCCTGCTGCGCCTGCAGCTCACAGCCAGCGCCGACGTGACCGCCAGTCCAGCAGCTGTTTCCATTTCGCACCTGACCTGGGGTGGCAGCGCGTGGCAGGGCGCGCCGCCGCCGACGTGGGTCGAAGACGTTGCAGCATGGCTTGCGGTGGACGAAAACGACGGCAGCGCCGAGTGGACGATCCAGCTCAAGCTCGACTACGCGAGCCTGGGGCTCGCCGCACCATTCAAGCTGTGGACGGGCACGCAAGTGGAGACTGCGACCGCTCCCGTCACCACCTACGACACGTATGTTTGGCCCCTCGGCAGCCTGGGACCGTGGTCAGCTGGCACGGGCGGGACCCCGGATCAGGACATCACCGACTGGGGCGAGGTGACGCTGGGAAGCGACGGTTGCAGCACGGGCATCTCGCTGGCTGCGAACGGCGTCGGTATCAAGCAGGGCGCTGTGCTGGGCAGCGAGCTCAGCGGCACGAGCGACAACACGTTCGCGGCTTGGCCGATCTATGCGGGCGTCTCGACCGCGCAGGGTAAGGTGCAGGCGCGGTTCCGACTTGCACATTCGGCGGCGCCCAACGAGTGGCTCGACGTGGGCCCAGAGCTTGCAACCGTGCCGAGCGCTGGCGACGGCAAGATCGAAAAGACGTGCCTTCAGGCTGGCAGCCCGGCCTGTCCCGAGCTGCCCCAGGTTCCGGCAAACCACTGCGTCTTGGTCGAGCTCACCTCGCCCGAGACCGTGACTTTCCTCGGTGATAGCGCCTTGAGCGCCGGTTGCGACCTCACCCCACCATCATCCCAAGGCGGCGCCGGATCCGGAGCGGGCGCCGGTGGAGAGCAGCAGGCGGGCGCACCGCCCGACGCTGGAGCAGCAGGCCAGCCCGCGGGTAGCAGTGGAGGACAGGACCCTGGCGGCGTGGGCGGTGCTCCTTCAGTTGCGGGGGCGAGCTCACCGAGCGGCGGCTCACCCGACGCCGGCGACCCTGAGGGCAGTGACGACGACGATGGCTGCTCCTGCACCGTGCCCGGTCACGACCGACACTCTGGCAGCCCCGCGTGGCTCGTGCTCGTCGTAGCGCTGCTTGCTCGGCGACAAACGAGCTCCTCTCATCACCATCGGGGCAAAGCAGTGTCGTGGTTTCTCGACGCGAGCGCAACCTAAACGATCATCGGACCAACCACAGCTCGTCACCGCTTACCAGCGCGAGCGGCGCCATGCCTGAACCTTCTGGTCGGTTGCAGATCGCGATCGCCGAGATGCCGGCGGCGGGCAGCTCGAAGCGCCGGCTGGGTTTGCCGCTCGTCAGGCTGACCAGCATCAAGCGATCACGTGCCGGCTCGAGCACGTCCGCCGAGTAGGCGAGCTCGGGCGTGCCATCGCCATCCGCATCGCCGACTGCCAGCTGCGCTCCCACGCGTCCGAGCTCCGCGAGCTCCCGCTGGTTCTGTCGCACCTTGCCGGAGGCCAGATCTCGCCCCAGCTGCCAGGTCCGGGCCCCGCTCAGCGCATCGAGCACGCCCAAGCTCGCGGCGGCGCCCGGCTGGTCTGCCGCGCACTGGCTGATCTGCCCCGAAAGCCCCACGCCGCTCGGCGCCACGCACCCGCCGCCCGGTGCGGGTAAGAGCGCCTGATAGCGGGCCGTCACCTGCAGCGCGCCATTCAGCTCGATGCCGTCCCTGCGGTCGGTGATGCCGACTCGCAGCACGCCCGCCGCGGTGATCTCGGCGGTGGCGATGGGCTCGCGCAACGGCGCGGGCGCGACCGGCGATAGCGCCGACCAGGCCAGCATGCCGCGCTCCGCGAAACGACTCGCAATGATGCGCCCGACGCGCACGCTGCTCCGCGATACGAGTGCCAGCTCCTGCCCTCCTTCGGGGCCGAGCTCGCCGCAAGCCAGCGCGACGATACCCCGCTCCGGCGCCTTCACCTTGAGTATGCTGCTCACTACCAGCGGCGGCGGCGGGATCAGCGCGCGCAGCTCGGCGTCGATGGGTGCTTCCACGAAGCCGTGCAGCAGGCTGCGCGAGCTGGTTCTTCGAAGACGCTGCCACAGGCCGGTGGCACGCCTCAGATTCGCGGTCACGCGCAGCGTGCCAGCCACCTTTTCGACGTTGAGCTCGACGCGCAGCTTGCCCTGCTCCGCCTCGGCGGGCGATGCCCCCGCCACGGGCTTGGCGAGCGCGGCGCGCACGCTTTCACGCAACCGCTCGCGCAGCGCATCGGGCGCCGGCAAATCGCGATCGCTCTTGAGCTCGAGCACTGCCACGTCCGTTCCCGTCGCGCTGGGGAGCAGCGCAGCAGCCAAGCTGCAGCCGATGTAGGCGAGGGATCCCAGGCCCTTCGCACAACTGGCAGCGCTGGGCGCGGGCGCGGTTGGCTCGGCTGCGGCGGCGCTGGGTCCCAGCAGGCCGAGCCCGACGAGCAACGACAGGAGCAGGCCAGGGCGTTCGAGCAACATGCGTGTCGTCTATCTTGCCCTCGTTTTGTCCGAGGCGGCGCCCACCACACGGGGTGAGAGCCCCGGGCCTCAACCCCAGGACCGAGACCCCTGCGGCTTTTCCGCTGGCTCGGGATTTCGGCCAGCCTCCCAGGGCCACGAGGCCGCAACGTTTGTCACAAGCTGCGCCGAAAACGCCAAGGGTTATGATAGTTCGGTATGCGGTTTGGTCGCGCGGCTCGTCCTCTTGGTCACGGTCCTTGGTGCACTGCTGGCGCCGCGTGCCGCGCGCGCCCAATGCGTGGATGAAGCCCTGAAACAGCAGTTAGTAGGCGAGCGCGCCTACCGCGGCGTCGTGCCGCGCAAGTTCCAGAAGGCGCTGCGTCACGAGCTGTCGCCCCTGGGGGGCTGGTTCGCGGGCGACCTATCGGACGGCGCGCCCGCATACGGCGGGGCCTACACCTTCCATTTCACCGAAGACCTGGGCCTCGAGGCGAGTTACTTGCGATCGCGCCAGCGTTTCGGGCTTCTCAACGCGATTATCGACCGCCACCAAGGCCTGGTCGGCCTGGTGGAGGCCGAGGACAACCCGGTTCAGTTCTTCCTGGGCCACGTGATGTGGACGCTGGCGTACGGGAAGGTACGTTGGATGGGCGGGGCCATCGGTCGCTATGACTTCTATCTGTCGCTTGGCGGGGGCGCCACGGTCGAGCCGGGCGACATCGGGCTGACCGGCTCTGGCGGGTTCGGCATGAAATTCTTTCTCACGCAATGGTTGGCGCTGCGCCTCGACGTGCGCGACATCGTGCACGAGCAAAAGCGCGTCGCGCTGGGGGTCGAGAAGATCGTCAACGACATCACGGCGACCGGGGGTTTCAGTGTCTTCATACCATTCACGAATTAGCGTTTTGGTGAGCGCGCTCGCGTGCAGCGGGTGCTCGCTGATCTTCGTCAAATCGCCGCCCAATTACGTCGCGCGTCCGACGCCCCACCCGAACGCGGATTGCACCACCAGTCGCGCCGCGCCGATCATCGATGGTTTGATCGGCGGCTATGAGGTGTTTCGCACCGTCTACGCGCTGCAAGCCAGCGAGGGCGACTACTACGGCTCGCCGATCAGTCGTGAAGCGGACATCCTGCTGGGTCTCGGCTTCACCGCGCTGTTCGTGGGCTCGGCCATCCATGGCGGTGTGAGCACCTCGCGCTGCCATCGCCTCAAGAATGGTCCTCCGCCGGGTGAGGAAACCCCCGGTGTCACCGAAGAGTGGACGTCCACGCCCGCAACGTCCGTCACGGAAACACCCTGGGCCGCAGCACCCGCCGCGCCGGCGGCTTCAGCGGAGTCGTCGACGGACGAATTCTCGCAAGCGCCGGCCGCCACGGCGCCGGCTCCGAGCCCCACGCCGCCTGCCAATCCGAGCGCTGGTTTCGCGCCTGCTGCGGGCGGGGCCGCTCCGGCCGCGGCGCCGCCCTGAGGCCAGCCATGATTGGTGATCGGGCCGGGTTCGGGCTCGGGAGCGGCTGATCGGGAGCGGGAGTGGGGTCGGAATGGGGCTCGGGTTCGGCCGAGCGCAAATTCGCAAACGCCGGGAGCGGGAGCGTTGTTCGGTCGAGCGG
>DATEDZ010000341.1:0-8727 GCA_035281385.1 Polyangiaceae bacterium | reverse complement strand
GAGTCGCTAACGACGGGCTGAGTTTTCCTCACAAAGCCGTACGCCTGCAGCTGCGGGCCGGCGAGCGCGGCCAACCCCCAGCCCCCCGGCTCCGTCGAGCCGCAAACCCAACCTCGACACAGAGGATTCGGTCGATTGGGGTCGGAGGGGAAGCCGAAGCGCAAGCTCGAGATGTCGTACCTCGGCGGCTAGCGCCGGACGCTAACGAAATCGGATGACATGGGCGCCTACGGCCCAGAGTTGCCCGCCCGGAGTCATGTAGAGATCAGCCATGGCTTGATGCTTGTCTGTAGTGTGGGACATCGCTCGCCATGCGCTTCCATCCCAATGGATGAGCGATTGGCCGCCCCATGGGATCCGATCCGGAAACGTGGCTGTCATCAGAGCCCAGAAACCTCCGTTCGCGCTTCCGGCCAGTGATCCCATGGTCCAGTGGAGCTGGTTGGCCGCCCTCAGTTTCCAACTAGTGCCGTCGAAGTGAGTCGCGACCGCCATATTGCCGACGGCCCAGATGTCGCTCGCACCGGTGCCCAGCACCGAACGCAGATACTGGTCGGTGGCCGCGTTCTCGGGCAGCCAGCTCCGGCCGTCGTAGTGAAAGAGCCGGCCCGACTCTCCGACGACCCAAACGTCCGCGACGCCAGCGGCCCACACTCCAAACAAACCGACACTGTGGAGGATCACGTGACGCTTCCAGCCCTTGCCATCGTAGTGGAGGACCAAACCGGCACCCGTCCCGGTAGTGTCGGGATAGACGTAACCGACGATCCACACGTCATCAGGACTACGCGGGAACACCGAGTGGAGCGACAGCTCCCAGCAAGCCTCTTCCTTGAATTCCGGGCCCACGGCAGGGCGGATGTCGTGTTGGTGCCAAACTCGACCATCGAATTGATACACGCCCCCGCCCAGACCCACGAGCCACAAGTCACTCGAGCTGGTGCCACGCATCGAGGTGATGTCCGTCATTGGGGGATGGTCGACGAGCTCGAAGGCTCCGGTCGTTCTACGACGCAAGACGCTGCTCACCTCGCCGCGGCCGAAGCCACACTTGGCAGTGGGTTGAGCAGGCGGACGTGGATGGCGCTTGCCCAGGATCCACAGCTCCGAGTCGGTGCCCCACACGTGCGAAAACACCTCACCCGGGATGGTCTCGTGGCTGAGGGCGCCGGCGAACGACACAGGCTTGGAGCTCGACGAAGGCGCGTTTTCGGCTCTGTTCGCGACTTCGGGCGGCCGCGCGGAGCTCCCATCTGCTGCCGCCGGGTACGGGGCGCTTGCGGCGGACTTTGGCGCGTGACCAGAGCAGCCAAAAGCTCCACAAGCGAGCAATGCTAGCGCCGCGCGGCTTCGCTCCGTCGATACGCCCATGCAATGGGTACTCCGTCGAAGGTGGTGATCGCGCCGGGCGAGATGTTCTTGTAGTCGACCCAGATCTGGTGCTCGACGCGGCTCATGTGCGGCTCGTGGTGGTAGAGCGCGACGTCGGACGCGGCGATGTTGAGCGAGCCGCGTAGATCAGGGCGCAGGCGGCCGTCCTCCTGGAACATGGCGAAGCTTTGGAGCGCGGTGTCGTGGACGTAGACCGTGCCGCGCCTCGGAGCGCTTTCGTCGATGAACGGCGCCAAGCTTTGCGTGGTGTAGCCCCAGAACGTGCGGTTCAGACCCAGACTGGCTGCGCCCGGTGCGCCGCCGACTAGCGGAGTGTAGGCACTGAGCCCGAACGGGTGCACACGTAGCGCCATCACCACTGGACCCAGCAGCACGCAAACCGCCGCGACCATGCCGAGCCGGTAGCGCGGCAGGAGCTCACCGAGCGCCTGCTTGACGCGAACGAACCCCACGCCAGCCAGCAAGCACAGAAACGGGTAGGCGGTGAGCCAATGCTTGGTGCCCCCGAAGATGGGCGTGCTGGTGGAGAGCCAGGGCGCGTAGCTCAACAAGATCGACACACCCCAGAAGACGTAGTCGGAGTTGGCGCGATGCCGGGTGATGACGAGCGCGCTGCCCAGCGCCGCCAAAAGCAACGTGACTAGCGGCACCGTGCCGAGCGTCATGAGCCAGGCGTAGCCGCGCGGGAAAGGCGGCTGCCAATAGGTGCGGCCCAAAAATTCCATGTTGTAGTAATCGTGCTGCATATGAAACTGCACGTAGTCGCGGAGCCGCGGCAGCGTGTCATGCCAGAGCCACGGCCAGAGCGCGTAGAGCACGAGCGGACCGAGCAGCAGCATGCTGGCCCAAGCCGGAGGCAGCCGGCGCCACCACTTTTCACGCGCGCGCAGCTCGCGCAGCAGCGGCAAACCTTGCGTCAAGCCGAAGTGCAGCAGCACCGCGAACGGAAAGATCCAGGAATTGTGCTTGGTGTCGAGAAAGAGCCCGTAGAGGACGCCAGCTCCCAGGATGAAGCCAAGACGCGGCGTCTCGAGCGAGCGGGTGTACACGTAGCCCGTGATCAGCCACATCGCGGCCACCGGCATGTCGAAGCAAGCCAGGTGCGCGTGGAAGAACACGTGCGGCATGAAAGCGAACGACAGCGCCGCAACCAACGCACCGTCACGACCCAGGTGCCGGCGACCCCAAAGGTAAGTGACGGCCACGGCCAGGCTCGAGAGCAGCATGGCGGGCAGGCGGAAGCTGAGGCTCACCTCACGGAATAGCCCACCGAGCCCGAGGTTGGAAAGCGCGAACAGCGACTTCAGCAGCGACGGGTGCTCGTGATTGACACCCCAGTACCGATCGATCCCCGCTTGCGACAGCGCCTCGCCCGGCTGGCTGAGCAGCAGCTGGAACCAGCCCTGATAGACGCGCGCCGCGGCAAAGTAGAAACCCTCGTCACGCATGAAACCGAGCGAGCCAGTGGTCGCGACCAGCAGCGTCAGGTAGCCGAGCAAGAGCAGTCCTGCGATCCAGCTGTCGGCATGGCGCCAGGCGCGCTCCTTCAGCTGCTGCAGTTTCAACGCGCCTCCAGAGCGAAGCAAAAATCACCCGGCTCGTCGGCGCTACGCGTCACCGCGACCTCGACGCCACCACCGGGAGCCGGGCGCGGCAGCTCGAAGCGCTTCCAGCCCTCGCGCGGCTCGCTGCCCTTGCGGCCGAGCTCACGTTGGCCCTCGCGGATCGAAAGCTCGGCCGGTTTGCCCGGGTAGTCGCGGCTGAGAAAGTAGGAAAAGCCGGTGAAGCCAACGAGGCGCTGGCTGGCGGGCACGGAGCTGAAATGGAGCACGATAAGGCCCGCCTTCGCGGGGTCGACCAGGATGCAGCGCCGCGGACGGTAGTGCTGGTCCTCGATCAACGTCACCCCGACCACGCGAGCCCCGGGGCATTCGTAGCGCCGGGCTTGCCGCGCGGCGGGGCCATGCAAGCCCCCGGTCGAGCCGCGCGCACGCTCCGCGATGGCGCAGGGCCGGCGCTCACCGCCGAGCTCACTCCAGACCTCCACCTCACCGTTGTCCAGGGCGGTCACGAAGTCGAAGCGCGGCTCTTCGAAGTGCGGGTTGTCGCGCAGCAGCAGCGTGAACTGGCCGAGCTGCTTTTGTTCGCGGATCGGCAAGGCCGCTAGCTCGGGCGCGCGCGCGCCGTGTAGCGACACCTCCAGGAACACCGAGAACCCGCTGTCGTCCGCGCGGGTCAGCTCCGCGATCGGAAACGCAGCGGGCGCGGCTTGACGCAGCAGCGGCTCGGCCCAGCGCGGCGAAACCACGACCGGCACGCCGGGCCGTTTGCGGCGCAAGAGCTCGGGCGCAAGCTGCTGGTAAGCGGCGAAGTCGGGCGCTCGGGTCGCAAAGTATCCATGCAGCCCCAGCTCCCCCAGACCGAGCAGGGGCACCAGGCCGAGGAGCAATGTCGACGCACGCATGGCTTCTCGTGACGCTAGAGCGACAAACAGCTTGTTGGGGCAACGAAGTTCACGAGTTAGTAGCGCCGAGCGCGGCCGCGTGGGGGGAGGCTCGGCCGAATTCACTTCGGCCGAGGGGAGGCGGCGCATGCCTCATGATTCGTCACATCGTGCCGCCGCCCCTGTAGCCACGCGAGCACGCGTATTAGCTAATATTAGTTAATACTTTCCGTGCAGCCCCATGATTCGTGCCGGTTCGAGGAGGGCCCGGTGCCGCACAATCTGGCTTGGGGTGCGAGCATCGACCTCCAATGACCCAGGTTTTCAGCCCTCGCGCGCCGAATATTAGTCAATATTAGCTAATATCCAGCGTGCTGTAGGGTGCCGCTGCGTTCTCTCGCCAGCGCAATGTGGCGAATCATGAGGCGCGTGCCGCCCCCACCAGCCCCCACCAGGAAGGGGCTAGAACGCCCGGCGAGGATTCAGCAGGATGCGCGCGCCGTCGAGATCGAAACGGAACGGCAAGGGCTGGAGCCCGCGCGCGGCGAGCGTCGCCTGCACCCGCGAGCGTTCCGGCTTGCGCACGTAAAGCATGAAAAAGCCGCCGCCGCCGGCGCCGATCAACTTGCCACCCACCGCTCCGGCCTGACGCGCCGCCGCATAGTGCTGGTCGAGGGTCTCGTCGGTCATGCGGCTCGCGAGCTTGCGCTTGTGCTGCCAGTGCTCGTCGAGCAGCTCCCCGTAGCGGTCGAGCTTGCCAGACGCGAGCAGATCGTAAACTTCCAGGCCGAGCGCCTTGATGCGGTGCATGCCCTCGAGCACGGCGGCGTCGGCCTGGGCGACGCGCTCGGTCTGCTCGGTCAGCACCAGCTTGGCCGGCCGCTGGACGCCCGAGTACACGATCAAGAGATTTTCCGACAGCTGCTCGAGCACGCCGGGCCGAAGCGGGACGGGCTCGGCCTCGACGCTGCCGTCAGTGGCAATACGCAACGCGGTGACGTTGCCGTACGCCGCGATGTACTGGTCTTGCTTGCCGACCGGTTCGCCGAGGCGCACCATTTCGAGCTCGCATGCTTCGCGCGCCAGACGCTCGGGCGCCACGAACTCGCGCTTGTAGCTGTAGAGGGCATTGAGCAGCGCCACCGTGAAGCTCGAAGACGAGCCCAGGCCGCTGTTCGAGGGCAGGTCCGCGACGCTGGTGAGCTCGATGCCCGAGTCGATGCCCAGCATTTTCAATGCCTCGCGAAAGATGGGGTGGCGGATCTCATCGAGCTGATTGACGATTTCCGTTTCCGAGTAAGCCAGGCGAATGCTCGGATAAAATCGGCGGTTCGCGGTCACGTACATGTAGGAATCGATGGCGGCGCTGACCACGAAGCCGCCGTGCTGGCGATAGTAGGCGGGCAGGTCGGTCCCGCCGCCGCCCAGCGAGAAGCGAAACGGCGCGCGCGAAACGATCACGGCGTCACCTCGGTTTTCAGGTGCTGCTCGAGGTCTCGTAGGCCCTCGGGCGATCCGATCTCGTAGAAGCGCTCCGGCACGACGAAGCCGCGCAGCTGGCGCTTGCGAGCCAGCTTGCTCCAGAGCGCCTCGAGCCCCCAAACCGCGCCATCCTCGATACCTTCGAGCACCGAGCGGCGCAGCGCGATGGCGCCGTAGTCGATGCAATCGAGTGCCGCGTCGCTCGAGCCTTTCTCGTACCGGGCGACCCAATCACCGTCGAGCGCCACGTTGCTCGGACCGAAGGCGCCGCCATTGCGATGGACGCTCATCGTGGCCAGCGCCTCGGGATGCGCGCGCAAGTCGGCCAGCGGCGCTGCGTAGTCGAAAGGCAGGTAGCTGTCGCCGTAAGTGACGACGAGCTCGGCCTCCAAACGCGCCAGGGCCCGCCGCAGGGCGCCGCCGGTGCCGCCGAGCTGCTCCCCGTCGTACGAGTAGCTCACGCTCATGCCCCGTTCCAGGCTGCGGCGCACGTGCGTTTCGATCTGCTCACCCAAATAGCCAACGCACAGCACCACGCTGCGGGCACCCGACGCCGCCAGGCGATCGAGCTGCCAATCGATGAACGGCCGGCCCGCAACCACCAAGAGTGATTTGGGCGTGTCGTCGGTTTCAGGGCGCATGCGGGTGGCAAGGCCTCCCGCCAAGATCACGACTTGCATCAGCCGAAAATCTCCCGAGCCAGCTCGCTCACCCCGAGCGCAGCGGCCTCGTCGCTGCTGCGCAGCAGGCTGTAGCCCAGGGCCGCGAGCGCCGAGGCATCCAGCCGTGAGTGCGGGATGTCGCCGCGCCAGCCGCGCTGGCCGCCACTGTAGACGATGCCGGCGCCAGGATGGGGCGAGCAGGCCACACACAGCTCGGCGAGGCTGCGCACGGTGGTAGCGCCCTCGGGCGCGACATTGAACACGTTCAGCGGATCGGCGGCGTGCTCGAAGCCGAACAGCATGGCATCGACGCAGTCGCTGACGTGAAGGTAGGGCTTACTCTGGTTACCGTCCCCCAGCACCTTGAGCTCGCGCGGATCCTGCTTGAGCCGGGACAGGAAATCGAAGGCCGCACCGTGCGTGGCGTGCGGCCCGATCACGTTGCCAAGCCGAAAGATCCAGGCCGTGATGCCGAAGCATTCGACGTGCGCGCTGATCAGCGCCTCGCTCGCGAGCTTGCTCGCGCCATAGAGCGAGATCGGCAAAGCTCCGAGGTCGGACTCGCGGCAGGCCGTGCGCGCCATGCCGTAGACGGTGCCGGACGAGGGCAGCACCAGCCCCTTCACGCCGGCGCGCCGCATGGCATCGAGCACGGCGTGCGTAGCCAGCGTCCCTTGCTCCAGATCCAGCATGGGTTGGTCCAGCCCGCGGCGCGCCTCCGGGTTCGCCGATAGATGGAACACGGCGATCTTGCCGCGGATGACGCTATTGAGCAGCTCGCTGTCGAAGACCGAGCCGACCTTGAGCTCGCACTTCCCGGTGGCGATGGCGGGCCCGAGCCATTCACTCCGTCCACTCGAAAGATCATCGAGCACCGTGACCTGAGCGCGCTCGACCAGGCGCGCGACCAGGTGGCTGCCGATGAAGCCGGCGCCGCCCACCACCAGGTACCCGGGCAGGGTCACGCCGGCCCTCCTCCGGTCGACTCCCACTTGGCGGCCGCGCGCTGAAGGTCCGGGTGACACACCAGCAGGTGCGCGATGACGGCTTGAAAAGCTTCCGTGTGCGGGGTCACGCGCTCGGGCACCAGGCTCGGGATGAGCACGCAGGCGTGCGCGACCTGGCGCGTGTAGCCGCCGTCGCGCCCCACGATGCCTGCAATCCGGGCGCGCCGCGCCTGGCCGAGCTCCAGGGCCGCGATCAGGTTGGGGCTGATGCCGCGCGCCCTATCCCCGCCACCCACCGAGAGCACGAGCAGCAAGTCGCGCTCGCCGAGCTGGCTCACCTCGAGCCAGCTGGCAAAGCTCTTGGCCCAGCCGTCGTCGTTGATGCGCGCGGTCAGCTCGGCGACGTTGTCGGTGGGCGCGTAGGCCTCGATGCCGCACAGCTTGCGCAAGTCATTGACCAGGTGTGAGGCATTGGCGGCGCTGCCCCCGACGCCGAGCACGAAGACGCGACCCTGACGCTCACGCGCCTGGCCCAGCTCGTGCGCCAAGCCTTCGACAGCCGCCTGATCGAGCGCCGCGACGAGCGCAGTGACTTCGGTCAGGTAGCGAGCGGTGTGGCTCATGGCTAAGGTCCGTCAGCCTCTGCCGGCACAATACGGATTTGCCTCCAGGAACTGAAGCGTCTCGACGATGGCGTCGGGTAGCGCGACGCTGGGCGCCCAGCCCAGCGCGCGCAGGCGCGTCGTATCGAGCAGGATTTTCGGCGAATCACCGACCCAGCCGCGATCACCGCCGCTGAAGCTGAGCTGCGGCGACACGCCGAGCGCGCGGCACACGATGCTCACGCTCTCGCGGACGCTCAGCCAATCCTGATGGCCGATGTTGAGAATGTTGACCGCGTCCGTCGCGCGCTCGAGCCCGAGCAGTATGGCTCTCACGCAGTCGCGGACGTGCAGGTAGCTCTTGCGCTGCTGTCCATCGCCCAGCACTTCGAGCCGAGTCGGATCCGCGCGCAGCTTGCGCCAGAAATCGAAGACGTGGCCGTGCGTGTAGCGCGGGCCCAGCATCGATACGAAGCGATAGATGTGGACCCGGAACCCGTAACCATGCGCGTAGGCAGTGAGCAGGCCTTCCGCGGCCAGCTTGGAGGCGGCGTAGAGCGAGGTTTGAACCGGAAACGGTGCATCCTCGGGCGTCGGCAGCCGCGTGGCATCGCCGTACACCGCGCCGGTCGAAGCGAACGCGATGCGCGTGACGCCGTGCTCACGCATGGCTTCGAGCACGTTGTGAGTGGCCAGTAGGTTTTGCTCGATGTCCTTGCGCGGATGATCGAGCCCGCGGCGCACGTCGGCGTTGGCCGCCAGGTGCAAGACCTGGTCGGCGCCCTCGAAGACATGCCGCACCCGCGCCGGGTCGAGCAGGCTGGCTTCGCACAGCTCCGCCGCGGGATTCAGGAACTGCCGGAAGCCAGTCGAGAAATCATCGATGACGCGCACGCGCGCGCCGCGCGCCACGAGCGCGTCCACCACGTGACTGCCGATGAAGCCGGCGCCACCCGTGACCACGACGCTGCGCGCCTCGGAACGTTCGGGCATGGGCAGCCGGCCGTATCACGGGCGGCGCGCCGCAAAAAGCAGTCCGGCCGAAAACCAGGGCACCTGCGCGAGCAATCGCGACTCGGCGTAAGCCAGGCAATTGCCGAGCCCGAGCAAGCCGTTCAGGGCGCGTGGCAAGGCCGAGAGCTCGCGCTGCTGCGGATGGTAGTAGCGATTCTCCGTCCACCAGAAGCGCGCCACGCGAG
>DATEDZ010000340.1:0-18215 GCA_035281385.1 Polyangiaceae bacterium | reverse complement strand
CGGAGACGAACGGATTAAGCCCGAACGGGAGCACGCTGCTCGCCGGTGCGATCCGTGAGTCCTACCTCCGCGACTCATCCTCGAGCCGCATCGCCTCGAGCAGCAAGCCGCCGATCTTCTGCTGCTCGCCGGAGTCTTCGGCTCCGCTACCGAGGCCGCCGTGGAAGCTGAAGGTGCCTTTCTTCCAGCGCAGGACTTCGCGCAGTAGCTCGGTGGAGTTGTAGGGCTGGTCGTTGAGCAGACCGGCGGCGAGCTTGCCTTCGGTGAGCTCGAGGATCGCGACCTTACCGCCCTCGCCGCGCACCTTGAGGCGGCCGCTGCGGCGTTCGAGCTCCAGCAGCGTGAGCACGGTCGCGACCGACATTTGGCCGACGTCGCCGGTGAAGGCAGCACCGCCTGCCACCGATGAGGCCGGGCCATCGGACGAGAAGGCATCGCGCTGCTTGCGCAGCCGGTTGGCCATGTCGATGAGCGCGCCCACTTGTGCCACCACCTCGTCGTTGCGACACGGCTTGGTCAGGTAGAGATCCGCGCCCACGTTGAGCCCCTGGAGGCGCGACTCGGCATCGTCAGCTTCGGTCAGGAATAGAAAGGGCGTAGCCGCCACCCGCGTGGGCTCCGTGCGCACACGCCGGGCCACCCAGAAGCCGTCGATATCCGGCAGGTTGACGTTGCACAGGATACAGTCCGGTTGAAGCTCTCGCACCCTGTCGAATCCGGCCCGCGCCTCACCCGCCACGTGCACCTCGTAGCCGGCCTCCGTGAGGAATTTGGTGAGCAGGGTCGCTTCCCACTCCTCGCTTTCGATGATCAGCAGTCGCCCACGGGCCACGTTCGAACGCTAGCATGCTGTGGACTAAAGCCTGAAATTACGAGTTTTTTCCGCTCTGCGCCGGCCATGGCCGCGCCACGGCCGGACGGCCGAAGCTGGGCTTGCGACGCGCCCTTGTCCCAGGCGGGGGGCCGCGCTACTCGGGCCCTTCTTGGCTGACGAAAAGCTCTCGCGCACCCCGCTCTACGCACAACACGTGCGCCTTGGCGCCAAGCTGGTCCCCTTCGCGGGTTGGGAAATGCCGATTCAGTACAGGGGCATCGCGGCCGAGCATACGGCGGTGCGAGAGCGGGTCGGGCTGTTCGATGTCAGCCACATGGGTGAGCTGCGCGTGACCGGCCCCAGCGCCCTCGACGCCGTCAACGCCCTCATCACGAACGATTTATCGCAGGCCAACGACGGGCAGGCCGTCTACACCTGCTGCTGTAACGCTGGCGGCACCGTCCTGGACGACCTGATCGTCTACCGGCGCAGTGAGCACGAAATCCTGGTGGTGTGTAACGCCAGCAACCGCCCCAAGATCTCCGCCCACTTCCAGCAGGCACTGCAGGGCCGCGCCGACTTCCGTGACGAGAGCGACGAGACCGCGCTGATCGCGGTGCAGGGGCCGAGGGCGCTCGAGCTGCTGCGCTTGACCGGCATCAGCTTCGACCCGACCCAGCTGAAGTCCTTTCGCTTCGCCGACGGCACGGTCGCAGGCGTGAAGGCCACCGTGGCCCGCACCGGTTACACCGGGGAGGATGGGGTCGAGCTGTTCTGTGAAAATGCCGGCGCGGCGCGGCTTTTCGCTGCCCTGCTCGATGCCGGAGCCCCGCTGGGCGTCGAGCCCATCGGGCTCGGGGCGCGCGACACGCTGCGGCTCGAAGCGCGGCTCTCGCTCTACGGCAACGAGATCGACGAGACGACGAGCCCGATCGAGGCGGGACTGGGCTGGACCGTGAAGCTCGACAAGCCCGGCGGCTTCCTCGGCGATGCGGCCATCCGCAAGCTGAAGGCCGAGGGCGTGACGCGCAGCATCGTCGGCTTCGAGATGACCGGCCGCGGTATCGCCCGTCACGGCTACCCACTCCTATCGAGCGGCGGCGAGCGCATCGGCATCTGCACTTCAGGCGGCCCCTCCCCCACCCTGGGCAAGAGCATCGGCCTGGGCTACGTACCGACGGCGCTCACGGCGATCGACACGCCGCTTCTGGTCGACTGCCGCGGCAAGTCGATCGAGGCCAAGGTGATCAAGACTCCCTTTTACAAGCGCAAACCGAGCGCCGGAAACGCGTGACATGAGCCAAGCCAAAGAAGTCAAACAGGACCGCAAGTACACCAAGGATCACGAGTGGGCACTCGGTGAGGGCGCGGAGCTGGTGGTCGGCATCACCGCCTTTGCAGTGGATGCGCTCGGCGACATCACACTGGTGAGCCTGGACGTGAAGCCCGGTGACCGCGTCGAGGCCCACAAGGCGTTCGGCACCATCGAGAGCGTCAAGACGCTGAGCGACCTGTTCGCGCCGGTCAGCGGCAAGGTCACGCGCGTCAATGCCGCGCTGGAGCATGCGCCGGAGCTGGTCAATGAGGACTGCTGGGGCAAGGCCTGGATGATCGCCATCGCTCCGGACGACGCCGCGGCGGCTGCGGCGCTGCTGGATGCCGCCGGCTACTCGGCTCACCTCGAAACATCGGCGCACTGATGCGCTATGTCCCGCACACCGAAGCCGAGATCGCCGAGATGCTCGGAGTGGTCGGGCGCAAGTCGCTCGACGAGCTGTTTGCGACGATCCCGCCGGAGGCGCGCTTCGAACGCCGCCTGGCGCTCGAGCCGGCGCTGGCCGAGCCGGACTTGATGACGCATCTGAGCGAGCTCAGCCGCAAGAGCACTGGCAGCGGCCTGCTCTCCTTCCTCGGTGCGGGCATGTACCAGCACCACGTGCCGCCGGCGGTGGATCAGCTGCTCTTGCGCAGCGAGTTTTACACGGCCTACACGCCTTACCAGCCCGAGGTAGCGCAGGGGACGCTGCAGGCAATCTGGGAGTTTCAGACCATCGTCAGTGAGCTCTACGGGCTGCCGCTCGCCAATGCCAGCCTGTACGATGGGGCCAGCGCCGCCGCGGAAGCAGCGCTCATGGCGTGCCGCTTGACCAAGCGCGGCAAGATCCTGGTGAGCGGCTGCGTTCACCCGGACTACGGGCGCACGACCGTGACCTACATGGCGGGCCGCGCCGACATCTCCTGCCAGCCGCTCGGCGTCAATGCCAGCGGCACCGCCGACGTCGAACAGATCGGCCAAGCGCTGACCCACGAGGTCGCGGCCATCGTGGTCGGCTACCCCAGCTTCTACGGCGGCTTGCCCGATCTGGCAGCGCTGGCGCAGCTGGCGCACGAGCGCGGCGCGCTACTGATCGCCACCGTGAGCGAGCCCTACGCGCTGTCGGTGGTGGAATCGCCAGGCGCGCTGGGCGCGGACATTGCCGTCGGTGAAGGCCAGCCGCTCGCCTGCCCGCCGCAGTTCGGTGGCCCGGGCGTGGGTCTTTTCGCGTGCCGCGACGATCGCGCCTACTTGCAGCAGCTACCGGGTCGAATCTGTGGTGAGACCGTCGATCACGAAGGGGAGCGTGGCTTCGTGCTCACGCTCTCGACGCGCGAGCAGCACATCCGGCGCGAGCGCGCGACCAGCAACATCTGTACGAATCAGGGCCTGCTAGCGCTGTCGCTGGCGATCCGCGCCAGTTTGATCGGCAAGAGCGGCTTCGTGGAAGTGGGGCGGCAGTGCCTGGCCAAGGCGCGCTACTTGCGCTCGGAGATCTGCAAGCTTTCGGGCTACTCGCCCGGCTTCGAACCGGCGCCCTTCTTCAACGAGTTTACGATCACCGTCCGGGGCGGCGACGCGCGTCGCGTGTGCGAAAAGCTCGAGGCGCACTCGATCATCGCCGGCTACGATCTGGGACGCGAGGATCGCGCGCTCAAGGACCGCCTACTGATCGCCGTTACCGAGAAGCATCGACGCGAGGACCTCGACCGCCTGGTGCGCGGATTGGACTTGATCTAACCATGAAGCACCGATGCTGCTTGTTCGTCTCGGTCCTGGGCCTGGCGTATGCCGCGCCCGCCCGCGCCGACGTCTCGTCCTGGGCCTACGTCGGTGGCGGCGCCAGTCAGATCGAGCAACGCGGCCTGGAGCGCCACATCGACACGACACTGTCGCTGGAAACCGGCCTCGGCACCTCGCCGCATCGCGCCGTGGTTTTCGGAGGTATGTTCAAGCTGCTGGCGCTGTTCGATAACGGGGCTGACCTCGGGCTCTCGGCGCGCCTCGCGAGTCGCGGATTCGTCACGGGGCGCTTCGGCCTCGCGCTCGACGCCGGCCCCTACCAGCGTCTTTGGGGCGACGGATCCACGGGCGGTCAAGCGGCGCTGGTGCTGGGCGCGCCCTGGGGCCTCATGCTGTCACTCGGCGGCGGCTACGGCACCAACGACGCCCGCCAGATCGGAGCTAGCTTGGGCTTCGATTTCGCGCGCCTGACGGTCTACCGCTTGAGCGGGGAGAACTGGCTGCCCAACCCGCATCCGGCCTATCGACCGAAGGAGTGAGCGTTTCCGCAGCAGTTGGGCTACCGTTGCCCGCTAGCTCATGGATGCTCCGGTTCAGGAAGGCGACGTCCTCGCCGGGAAATACCGCGTCGAAAAAGTCCTGGGGTTCGGGGGCATGGGCGTCGTGGTCTCGGCTTTTCGCGGTGACCTCGAACAGCGCGTCGCGGTCAAATTCTTGAGCCAGCAAGCCGCCGAACGGCCCGACGCCGCCGAGCGCTTTCGGCGCGAGGCGCGCGCAGCCGCCAAGATCAGGAGCGAGCACGTCGCGCGCGTGCTCGATGTCGGCACGCTCGAGACCGGTCTGCCGTATATGGTGATGGAGTATCTCGAGGGCCACGACATCGCAGAGGAGCTGCGGCAACACGAGCGATTGCCCATCGTCGAGGCGGTCGAATACATCTTGCAAGCCATCGAGGCGCTGGCGGAAGCCCACGCCGCCGGCGTGGTGCACCGGGATCTCAAGCCGAGTAACCTTTTCCTGGCGCGGCGCGCGGACGGCTCACGCCGCGTGAAGGTGCTGGACTTCGGCATCTCGAAGGCGCTCGGCGGCAGCTCAGTGGAGGAGCTATCCCTGACCAAAACTGCCGCCTTGATCGGCTCGCCTCTCTACATGGCGCCCGAGCAGATGCGCTCGGCAAAGGACGTGGACATCCGCGCCGACATCTGGTCGCTCGGCGCCATGCTGTACGAGATGCTCACCGGCCGGCCCCCGTATACGGGCGAGTCGATTCCACAGCTCTGCGCCGCGCTCTTGCACGACGAGCCGGTGCCGTTGCGCCAGCATCGCGCTGAAATCCCGGAGGGTTTGGAGCAAGCGGTGCTGTGCTGCCTGATGAAGAATCGCCTGCAGCGCTTCCCCTCGGTCTCGGAGCTGGGCCGCGCGCTCCTGCCCTTCGCGACGGCCGACAGCCGCGTGCACGTGGACCGCGCAGAGCGCGTGCTGGGCGCGACCGACGTCACGGCCTCGGGGGGTATCGCCACGCCCACCGAGCGCATGACATCAGGGCCTGTCACGTCGGCAGCCCCCAGCCAGCTGGCCACCACGCCCGCCAAGCTGGCAACGACGCCCCAGCCCGAGCCTCGGCCGATCGATCCCACGATCAATTCATGGGGGCACTCCGACCCGGCAGCAGCGCCCAACCGGCGACGCGGCACGTTGATCGCGGTAGCAGGTGGGGCCGCATTGCTGGCCACTGGCATCGGCCTGTGGGCGGCGCGCAGTGGCGGCACGGCGGCACCGACTAACGGCGCACCAGCCGCTTCCTCCGTGCTCGACCGCGCGAAGGTCGAGCCGAAGCCCAGCGAAACCACCGCGCCTGCCGTGACATCCGACCCTGAGCCCGCGCCCGCCGCCTCCAGCGCTGCGGCCGTGATTGCGGTCACACCGCCCTCCCCCGCCGTCACCCCCGCCCAAGGCAAACCTGCTGGCGCGCCGCCCAAAGCGCCGCCCAAAACGCTCGAGCCCGCGAAAGCCGGCAGCCCCCCCGCGCCGTCCGCTGGTATCACCGACTTTGGCGGACGCCGCTGATCCAGCGGCCAAGGCCGGGCGGACGCGGGCAACCACGAGATGGCGCGGTCCTAGGGCTCTAGCGGCGAAGTCTCACGACCCGCCTGGAAGTTGAGGTAGAAACCGGAGCATGGCTGGTCGCGGACGCATCGCCCCCTTCACGCTGACTTCCGCCCTGGCCCTGGCTCTGCACACGAGCGACGTGGCTGCCCAGGCCAGCGCGTCGGACAAGGCGGCAGCTGAGGCGCTCTTCGACCAGGGGCTGCGCCTGATGAGGCAGAACAGCTTCACCGAAGCCTGCCCCAAGTTGGAAGAGAGCAACCGGATCGACCCCGCGGTCGGCACGCTGCTCTACCTGGGAGAGTGTTACGAGCGGGTCGGCCAGACCGCGAGCGCCTGGGCCACGTTCCGCGAAGCCGCGTCGCTGGCCACGACGAGCAACCAGCCGGATCGCGCGCGCACCGCCAGCGCGCGGGCCCAAGAGATCGAGCCGAAGCTCAGCCGCTTGTCGATCGAGCTGGCTTCCGAGGTGGCGCGCATTCAGGGCGTGGTCGTCAAGCGGGGTGGCCAGCGCATCGAGCCCGCGCTTTATGGCACGCCGCTTCCCGTCGATCCCGGCGACCACCGGGTCGAGGTGACGGCCCCCGGCTACGAGCCGTGGAGCACGGCCGTCACGGTCGCGGCGGGTGGCGGCAGCGCGAACGTGCGCGTACCCGGCCTCGTCAAAGCGCCCGAGTCAAAAGCCCCGGCCGCGCAGCCTACTGCGGGCAACCCGGGCCCGGCTGCAGCAGTGACGCCGAGCCCCGAGCCTCCCCGGGATATGGGGGCCAGGGGCTCGCTCACCACGCAGGAGACGCTGGGGCTCGTGGTCAGCGGCGTGGGCATCGTGGGCGTCGGGCTCGGCAGTTACTTCGGAGTTCGCGCCATCTCCAAGAATAGCGACGCGGAGGAGGATTGCTCGACAGACGTACTCTGCAGTCCGAACGGCTTGAAGCTGACCGACGAAGCGCGTGCCGACGCCAACTTTTCCAACATCGCCTTCATCGGGGGTGGAGTGCTGCTCACCACGGGCGTCGTGCTCTACCTCACCGGAGGGCGACGCCAGCCGCAGAGCGTGGCGCTAGTGCCCCTGATTGCGCCGAACCTGGCGGCGGCCAGCCTGACGGGGAGGTTTTGAAATGTGGTCTAGCCTCACCGCTTACAAGCTTCGGATCGGGACGCTGCTGCTCTTCGGCCTGGTCGGCTGTCAGACCATCGCGGGCATCGAGGACCGCAGGCTCGACCCCAATGCCGATGACCCGAATGCCAGCGAAGAGTGCAAGAGCTACTGCGATACGGTGATGAGCTCGTGCCGGGGCAAGAACGCGGTCTACACCACGATGGAGCTGTGCCTGGGTGTTTGCGCCAACTTCGAGCCCGGTGAAGTAGAAGAGCCGGTCGGCAACACCCTGGCCTGCCGCGCGTTTCACGCTCAGAGCGTCGAGCTCGAGCCAGACACGAACTGTCGCTTCGTGGGCCCAGGTGGCGGCGGCGTGTGCGGCAGTGACTGCGAGGCCTACTGCGACCTTTACGCCAAGCTGTGCGCAGAAAACGACGCGTTCAAGGACGTGGAGAATTGTGAGAAAGCCTGCGGTGGTTTAACTGATCTGGATCGCTTCGACGTCGTCGAGGATCATGAAGGCGATACGGTCGAGTGCCGGCTGGTGCACGTGAGCTCCGCCTCGATCAAGGCCAAGGCCGGAGAGCACTGCCCCCACGCTCCGGTCGTGCCGACCCTGCCCTGGTGCACGGGCGCGGCCAAGGACTCACCCACGTGTGACGATTACTGCAACATGCACTTGGCAGTGTGCGACGGCGCCAATACCCAGTACGAGTCACGCAAGCAGTGCCTGGACGTGTGCGGCGCGCTGGAGATTGGCACGAACGACGACAAGACCGAGAACACGGCCGCTTGCCGGCGCTACCACGCTTTCAACTCGACGACGTTACCCGACCAGCACTGCGCGCATTCGGGCCCGGCCGGCGATGGCCACTGTGGTCACGACCAGAGGAACGAGGACACCGGCGAGCTCGAGCTCAGCGCCAACTGCGAGTCGTATTGCACACTGCTCGAAGCAGCCTGTCCCGCCCAGTTCGCCGCGGAAATGGCTAACGCCGAGCAGTGCATGGCAAGTTGCGTCACGCTGGACGAGGCACCTGCCGAGTCGAAGTACACGCTGGCCAAAGCCAAGACGAGCACGGGCGTCTCCTGCCGCATTCTGCACGCCGCGCGCGCCTTTCAGGACGACAGTGCCTGCCCCGCCGCGGTCGGCGGTGACCCCTGCCAGTGATAAGATGGGAAGAGGGAGAGGGAATCAACAGGAAGGGTGGAAGACCAGAGGAAGGTGCATTTTTCTGGCGTTCCGCCAGAAAAATGGCCGCCTGGATCAGCAGCCATGGCGAAAATTTTTCAGCTTTCCTGGCCGATGAGGCGCGATCGAGACCGCGCGACCTACGAGAAGTCGCCACGCAGGCTGAGCAGCGTGGCGGCCGAGAGCTCGGTCACCGCTGAATAGGCGGCGTGCTCGACCTCGAGCGAGACAGGCGCCCCACCAGCCATGAACGCGGCGAACGCCGTCTCCGTGAGCGGGAATTTCAGGTAGTGCACGGCCATGGTGCGCTCGCGATCCGTGCCGCGCGCGTCAGGTATGACGAGCAGGAGCTCACTACCCACGCGTAGCCGAAACTTGTCTTCCAGGCCCGCCAAGGCGGCCAGCATACGCTCGCGCTCGTCGCGATCCTGGTACTCGATGAACAGCGTCAGCGAAAGCTCACGCTCACCGGGCACCAGCGCGTTGTAAGTTTCGAGCTCGTATGCGATCGCAGCTTCCTGGGTGATGCGCTCGGTGCGCAGCATCTCCTGAATCTGCAAGAGCACGGTGTCGCGATTTTCGAAGAGCGCGGTCATGCTTTCGCCGAGCTTCACGTAGCGCGGCTTCTTGCGCTCGATGACGCTGCGCAGGAACGCATCGCGAATCTTCTCGTAGGCTGCAAGATCCAGCAGCTCCTCACGGGTGATCGGCTTCACGCTTGCCACCCCGACAGGCCATAGGCCTCAGCCAAGAGCTGAATAGGATGCACGGCTTCGGTACCGTTCTCTTTCTCGATGCGCAGCGCCGCCAGGCTGCAATCGGTGACCACGCGCAGTGGCTGCTCCGCCTCACGCTCCGCTTCGATCGCGTCCGTCAGGCGTTTGGCGTAGCGACGGCCCTCCTCGTAGTAGGCCGCTTTCATTCCCCAAGTGCCGTCAACTGCCGAGCAACGCTCGATGATGCGCACCTCCGTGCCGGGGATCTGCGACAGCACGCGCGCGCCCGGCACCGCGATCTTCTGCGCTCGCAGATGGCAGGCCGCGTGATAGGCGACCTTGCCGAAGTCGCCCGAAAGCTCCTTGCTGAGCTTCTTGTCACGGCGCAGCTTGTCCAAAAACTCCATCAGATCCAGAGTCGCGGCCGCCACTTCGCGCGCCTCGAGCGTACCCAGGTAGAGCGGCCATTCCTTCTTCATGGTGTAACCGCAGGTGGGCCCTGGCACCACGATGGATAGCCCCTGGCGCACCAACGGCAAGAGCAGCTCGACGTTCTTTTGCATCTTGGCGCGAGCCGCGTCGAGATCACCACCGTCCAGATTCGGCATGCCGCAGCAGGTGAGCCCGACTGGCAGCTTCACATCGAAGCCGTTCTTCTCCAGCACTGCGACCGCCGCCTGCGGGACACTAGGAAAGTTGTACTCGCCGTAGCACGTCGGAAACAGCGCCACGCGTCCGGCCTGCCCGGCCTCGGCCTGCGGCTCGTGATCCTGAAACCAACTGCCGAAGGCGCGCGTCGCGATGGGAGGCAGCGGAAACTCCGCCGAGATGCCAAAGGCCTTCTCAGCGACCTTGCGCACCAACCGATTGGCGTTCACCAGGTTGGCGAGGCGCGCCGACCGGCCCGCGCCGAAGGCTCCGATGAGCTGTGGCTCACCCAGCACCTGGTCTACCAGCTTGATGCCGCTACGCCGGGCGCGCTGCGCCTTCTCGCGCGCCATCAGCCGCGGAAAGTCGAGCGCTTCATAGGCTCCCTCATCAGGCGTGTAGGGGCATTTGATGTAACAAAGCTTGCACTGCCAGCAGTGGTCGCTGACCTCCTGAACGGTCGCGCTGCTGACGGCCTCCGCGCCCTCGGCCTGCCCGGCCTGGATCTGGCGATCGACAGAGCCGAATAGGATCGGGAACGAGCCGCAGTACGTGACGCACATGCGGCAGTCCTGACAGATCTGAAACGTGCGCTTCAGCTCCTGTTCCAGATCACGCTCGTCCCAGTAGCGTGCTGAGCTCGGATCATGCTCGGGCGGCAGTGCCGGCGCGCGGGCGGGTGCTTTGGCCATGAAGGTGCGGGTGAACGTTCGGAAGCCTCGAGCCCGATCGAGCCGACCCGCAAATCGAGCTCGCGGGGCAGCTCGATGCGGAGGCGTCAGCCCAGGGTCTGGGCGGCCTTCTCGAAGCGGCCGGCGTGAGACTTCTCGGCCTTGGCCAAGGTCTCGAACCATTCGGCAATCTCCGAGAAGCCTTCCTCGCGGGCGGTCTTGGCGAAGCCGGGGTACATCGATTGGTACTCGTAGGTTTCACCAGCCACCGCCGACTGAAGGTTCTTCAGCGTATCGCCGATCGGCTTGCCGGTGGCCGGATCACCGACCTGCTTCAGAAAGTCGAGGTGGCCATGGGCGTGGCCGGTCTCACCGTCGGCCGTGTCCTTGAACAGGCCCGCGACCTCCGGGTAGCCCTCGATGTCCGCGACCTTGGCGAAGTACAAGTAGCGGCGGTTGGCCTGCGACTCACCTGCAAATGCTTCCTTGAGGTGCTCGTGCGTCTTGGTTCCATCCAGCTTGGCCATGGTTTTTCCTCTGGCGCCGCGCGAGGCGCCCGTTTTCTGAGAAAGGGCGTTAGACTGCGTCTAAACCTAGAGATAGTCAAGCGCTAAAACGGGGGAATTACGGGGCATCTCCCCGCCGCGCATACTCTTCGATTTGGGCCCGGCCGAGCGCGCCCTCGCGACGGGCCACCAGGCGGCCGCGGCGATCCAGGACCACCAGCGTCGGCACGCCGCCGATGCGCCCGAGCTGGCTCTCGCCCGAGAGCAAGCTGGGGCTCGCCATCGCGACCGGCAGATCGAGCTTGAGCGAGTCGCGCCACACCTGCGCGAGCGCCGCGCTCTGGGGCGGCTCCATCATCACGATGCCCGCGTTGGCGCGGGGCTTGTGGGTGCTCACCACCTCGCGAAGGAGCTGCGCTTCCGCCTGGGAGGGCAAGTCGTACGTCGTGACGAAAAGCAGCAACGTCGTCCGACCACGCGTGGTGTCGCTGGAAAGCTCTCCGCCATCGATGGTTCCGAAAGTGAACTGAACCGGATCTCCACGCTCGACGGCGGCGGATGGCGGCCGGCCCGCCTTGGACGCACAACCGCTCAGGGCGAGCGCGCCCAGCATCAGCGCGCGCCGGTTCACGGACTCGACGGCAGTGGCAGGGGCGTCGAGCCGCCGATGTTCGGGCCGAAGAGGTCGGCGAACACGCGTAGCGCCTCGGGCAGCTCGTGGCCACTGCGGCGCTGCGAAAGCACGGCGTGTGATAGCTCGTCTATCAGCGCCTTCAGCGGAGTGCGCTCCAGCACCGCGCCGTCGAGCTGCTGGCCAGGGCACGGCGCTCGCGTGATGTCGACGATTGGATCATGCCGCACCCAAGCAAAGCCGCGCTCCGGCCGGTATGCGCAGGCCAGCACCTGCACGAAGTCCAGGTAGAGCGGGACGATCACGGTAGCGATGCGCTGGCCATCGGAGCGCACCGCCGACAGCGCCTGAATCGCAGCGCGCGGCGTGGCGGCTGCCTCGGCCGGACCCATCGCCGAGGTGATGCGCTCGCGCCGCTCTGGATCCGATTCCACGGCCAGAAGCGGAGCATAGACCGCGATGCGCGGCACCTTGAGCCGCACCGAGTCCTGCTCCAGCGCGTTCAGCCAGGAGGTGCGGCCCTGGGCGTCGAGCTCACGGTAGGCAATGGCGGCGGCGAGCGCGGCTTCAGCGTCGGTCGCCAGTGCGCCGAGCCACTCGCACCACGCGTCGAGCACGCGCGCGTCGGTACCGCGCGACACCTCCGGCAGCGGTGTGCGATCAGCTGAAGCTCCTGCGAGCTTCCCCGTCACGGACGGTTCGAGCGGCGGGTGAACCACGATGGCCGACGACGCTAAAGCATCACGGCACGGCCGGCAACGGGAGATCACTGACCGTCGCCTGCAGCTCGACCCCCAAGTCGGCGAGCAGCGCATCGAGCTCCCGCGCGCGCGACAGCGGCGCTGCAATGGTCAGCTCACCGCCATGCTCCGCAAACAGCACGCCCAGTCCCTCGCTCGCTTCGAAGATCCCCTTGACGAAAACCACATCCTGGTCCCGTACCAAAACTCTGCGACAAACTAGATCGTGGTCGAGGAGCGGTGCGACGGGCACGGTCATTTTTGCTACCTCGTCTGCTCGCTCGTGACCAGCGTCTGCTAACCTTGGGACCGTGCCGCTGTCTCATGACGCCGGGGCTCAGCCCCGCTCGCCCAGACCCCCCGATAGTCCAATCCTCGATCTGCCCGACCTCGACAAAACTGAGGATGCTGAAGACGTTGACGTAGGGTCCTTCGAGCTGGACCTAGGAGGCGAGCTGGCTCTGGACGACGGAGACGACGCGCTCGACACCTTCCAAGTGGATATCGAGCAGCTGGTCGACGAGGGCGGCAACGAGCCAGCCAGTGACCTCGACGTTGGTGTGAATAACCTGTTGGATGCTCCGCCCGAAGCGCCCGCCGGCCGAGAGAACGACTCGCTGCCTCCGGTGAGCGGGGACCTCGATTGGCAGCTCGACGCGCCGCTCGAGGCCGACGAGCCGAGCACCGACGCCGAGCTGGGCGACGACGGCCTCGAAGCCTTGCCCGAGCTGGCCGCCGAGGACCCGCAGAGCGAAGCGGGTCCCGAGCTCGAGCGCGCGCTCTTGCCGGGCGCTCCCGAGGGCGCCATCCCTCAGGGTCCGAGCTTCGAGGCAGAATGGTTGCTGCTCGGCGCGGCCAGTAGCGCGCTCGCTGCTGACGCGGACAGCGTCGTCGCGTGCGCCGAACAGCTCATGCGCTTTGGTCCGGAGCGCCGCAGCATTCCACTTCCAGGCGGCGTGCTCGCCAGCTCGCTCGCACTGCTCGGTAGTGGCAGCATCATGCTGGCGACCGCGCGGGGTTTGCTGGAGCTCTCTTCGAGTGGAACCTGGTCCTTTCCCGAGCTGCCCGACCCCGGGCGCGGCAGCGGCGCGAGTGTGACCGAGCTCGTCGCGACGCCGGGGCCACGCGATCTGTGGGCACGCCTGAGCAACGGTGCGCTGCTCAGGCGTCGTGGTGGCGTGTGGGAGCGACACGAAACGGGTGGCTCGGTGAGCTCCCTCAGCGGCGCAGCGGAGCGCCTGGCGTTGCTCGTCATCGCGCAACGCCCCACGCTGCAGCTGTCTTCCGATGCCGGGAGCAGTTTTCGTGAGCTCCTATTGCCAGAGCTAGCCGCGACCGTTGCCTTGGGCAATAGCGCAACCGCCATAGCTCGGGATCGCGTCTTGGCTATTGCCGAGAGCGAGCGGGGCCTCTGCGTCTCGGGGGATGGAGGCGAGAGCTTTCATATGGTGACGGGTGGCGTGAACGTCAGCGCGATCGCGATCGGCGAGCACGCTGGAGAGGACGCGGTGTTTGCCGCGCTGCATCGTGAGGGACGCGACGTGACCGAGCTGATTCTGGTCAACCCGAAAAGCGGAGCCGCTTGCAGTATTGCGGAGCTTTCCGGAGAGGCCGACGCCGAGTCGGAAGAGACCGGTCGCACCTCGGCGTTGATCTTCGCAAATGGCTACCTGTGGGCCGCCGGCGGCTATGGCCTCGCAAAGCTACGTCCCTCGATGCCCTGACGGCTCGGCCCCTCGGCCCCTCGCGAACTTGGCCGTCTCAGCCACGTCCAGCTACTGGTAAACCCGTGGCGATTGTCGTCCAGAAGTACGGAGGCTCCTCCGTTGCCGACCTCGCCAAGCTCTCCCGCGTCGCCGACTGGGTCGTAGCCAGCAAACGCGCTGGGCATTCGGTCGTGGTCGTGGTGAGCGCGATGGGTAAGACCACCGATGAGCTGCTCGGCCTGGCTCACCGGGCCGCCGAAAGCGCGGGATCAGGTAAGGCTCCGGCGCGGCGTGAGCTCGACATGCTGCTCTCGGTCGGGGAGCGCACCAGCATGGCGCTGCTCTCGATCGCGGTTCAAGCGCGAGGTGAGGCGGCAGTCAGCCTGACCGGTTCGCAATCGGGCATCATCACCAACGATCGCCACTTCGATGCGCGCATCATCGAGGTCAGGCCGCATCGCATCGAAGACGAGCTCTATCATGGTAGGATCGTGATCGTGGCCGGCTATCAGGGCATGAGCTATCGGCGCGAGATCACGACGCTCGGGCGCGGTGGCTCGGACACCACCGCGGTGGCGCTGGCTGCAGCGCTATCGGCCGAGCGCTGCGAGATCTACAGCGACGTGGACGGCGTCTACTCCGGCGACCCGCGGAGCATCGCAGACGCGCGCCACTTGCCGGAGCTGGACTTCACCACCATGCAGGAGATGGCCGAGAGTGGGGCCAAGGTACTGCACGCGCGCGCCGTGGAGTGGGCCAAGCGCCAGAACATCGCGATCCACGCGCGCAAGACCGAGGACTATGCGCTGCGCGGCGAAGGTCGCCAGACCCGTGTCCACGAGCAGCCGCAGCCCAGCGCGCGCGCCGTCGTCGTCGACCGCAAGATCGCGCTCTTACGCTGCCCCGCGCCTCAAGCCTCGGCGCTGCTGAAGGCCTGCAGCGAGGCGGAGCTGTCCTTGCGCGACAGCGTGCTCTACGACAACGCCCTGACCGTGATCCTCCCGCTCACCGGCGTGCCGAGCGCCGAGGCCAGCCTGACCGCGCTCAGCCAGCAGATTCCGGGTCTCGAAATCACACGTGGCGTGGGCACCGTAAGCGCGGTGGGAGTCGGCATTGGCGCCGAAGGCACCGAAATCGCCGCAGCGCTCACCGACCTCGGTGGAGCCCCCCTGCTCCTCCTCTCGTCCCCGCTTCGCATCACCGCAGTCCTACCCGACTCCGCCCTCGCCAGTGCGGAACAAGCCCTGCATGCCCGCCTGGCTCCCGCTAACACCAACCACGACCACTAGGCTCGAGTTGGGCGATTTCGCCTCGGGATATAGTAGGGCCGTTGCGGGTTTCTACGTGGTCGCGTGAGCGCGAGCAGACCACTCGAAATGTCCGGCGGCTCATGCATACCCGAGCGCAGCAGGCGCCTGTCCCGCTGGTTCTTCTCGTGGCTCGGGCTTCCCTGACGATCGTGCTCTTTCCTTCCAAGACCGCGAAGCTCGAGACTAGGCCAGAAAAAGCTCCACAGACACGACCCTCGAATCGTCCGCGCCTCGACGTTCTCATCGCCGCTGTTGCTCGACCGCGCTAGAATGCACCCACGATGGTTCAGCCTGCAGCACGCCGTTGGTCGCCGAGCGAGTACCTCGCTCGTGAGCGCGCGGCGCCCGACAAGCACGAGCTCGTGGCAGGCGAGCTATTTGCAATGGCGGGAGGAACGCATGAGCACAACCTTACTGCTGGCAACGTCGTCACGCAGCTCAACCTGGCGCTCAGGAGCAAGCCCTGCATCGTCTACCCGTCCGACATGAAGGTCAGGGCGGAAGGTGCTTCGGATTATCACTACCCTGACGCGAGTGTCGTGTGTGGAGAGCCACGCTTCGAAGACGAGGCCCGTGACGTGGTTCTGAATTCGAAGCTCGTCGTCGAGGTATTGTCGGACTCGACCGAGCGCTATGATCGCGGCGACAAGTTCGCGCGCTACCAACAGATCGCGAGCCTGACCGATTACTTGCTGCTATCGTCGAAGCAGGCGCGCGTCGAGCATTTTGCGCGCGAAGAAGACGGGTCATGGCGACTGCGAGCGTACGGTTCAGGGCAGCGTGTTCCGCTACCATCTCTCGGAGTCGAGCTCGAAGTGGACGAGATGTACCGGAAGGTGTTCGAGCAGGCGACGACCCCCTGAGTGTGGCGCAGAGCATGAGGGCTCCCCATCGCCTGACAACTGACAACTGACAACTGACAACTAGCTTCGCCGCTGTCGCTCATCGAGCAACGTCGCCGCCTGCCGGTACTCAGCCGCGACCTCGGCATCTCCCGGCGCAAGCCGCAGCGCCAAGGCCAGATGTCGCTCCGCGAGCGTCGCATCATCGCGCTCCGTGAGCTCGAAACGCGCGGCATCGCGCAGCCGGCTCACACTCGTCGCGCTCTTGGAGCCGGACAGCTCGATAGCTTCGCGCAAGCGCGCATAGGCCAGCGACGCGCCCACTCGATCACCGATGCGGCTGCGGTACGTCGCTTCGAGGTGACGCGCCGCCTCCGCCTGCGCGGCCTGTGCCGGCACCTGGCGCAAGCGCGCGATGGCCTGCGGCAGGTCACCGAGCTTGTCACCGAGCAGCCGCGCTAGCTCCAGCAGCGCCTCGCCGTCGGGCGCACCGCGCCGCTCGGACAGCCCGATGGCACGTTCGAACAGCGGGATGGCGCGCGCGATCAGCCCGGCCGAAAGCAGCGCGCGCCCCAGACCCGCGGTCGCGCGCGCATCGTCCGGCACGTAACGCAGCGCGCGCTCGAAGGCTCGCCCCGCCTCCTTCACGTAGCCTGCTTCGAGCAAGCTGCTGGCAGCGCTGAAGCACATTTGATGTCGCGCAGTCGCCCCGCTCGACATGGCTTCCAGATGCTCGGCATCGGCCAGCGCACCGTTTACGTCGCCGCGCGCTAAGCGTGCTTCGAGCCGCGCCTGGTGCGCACGGGCCAATGTCGGAGCGGTTGCGACCGCGCGATCGAGCAAGTACATGACCTGCGAGGCCTCGCTGAGCTCGGCCGCCCGTAGCAGCAGCAGCGCTGCCAGCGGAGCGTAGCTTTCCTCGGTCGCGCCGCGCTCGAGGGCCGAAAGCGCCCCGGCGCGGTCGCCGCTGTTCAAGAGCAGTGCCGCACCGACGCTCCCTGCCGCCGCGGCGGGAAGCGTCTCCACCAATAGGCCCAGCGCGGCCTCCGCGCGGCCCGGCACAGCCACGTCGAGCTCGCAGAGCGTGCGCACGATCTCAGGCTGGCGCGGCGCCTCCTCGAGCGCCTCGAGTAGGCCTTCGCGTGCCTCGTCGAGCCTCGATTCCGCCAGCGCATCGTCGGCCTGACGCGTCAAGCGAGCTAGCTCGAGCGCGCGCGTGGCCTCACCGCTGACCCCAGGCGTCGGGAACGTCGCATCGAGCGTGACCTGCAATTCGTCCAGCTCCTGATACAGCTCACCAAATCGCACCGCTGCCGCCACGGGTGCGCGCGCGCCGACGGCCGGTAGCAGCGCGCGACCAACCCGCGCCCCCACGTCCGAGATCACGAGCACGCGACCAGTGCGCCGACCGAAACCCGAAACCAGGGCTTCGCAGGCGCGCAGCGCGATGCCGAGCGCTGGGGCGTCGAGCCCGATGCCGCGCGCACGCGACACGACCCAACGCGCCGTACCTCCATCCGCAGCCCAAAGGAGATCGAAAGCCAGGGCGCTGCTTTGCCCCACCAGCCCGACACCGATGCCGCCCGGGATCGCGAACACCGCCAGCGGTTTGAGCAATGGCCCGAACGGCTCGAGCACGCGCGCTTTTGCGAAGCGCGATATATCGGAGAGACGCAAGCGCAGCACCAACTCTTGCAGCTCTCCGCGCCGACTGCGAAAGCGCGGCACGCCTCCGGACAGGTCCACCGGAAAGCGCAGCCCCGCGAAAGTCAGCGACAGCCGCTCCACGATGAGCGGACCGATCTCGATCGGCTCGTAGAGCTCCATGCCAAGCGCGCCGCGCGTTACCGTAACGCGCAGCGGAACGCGCGGATCCTCCGGCGGGCCCACGAGGGGCTGCGTGCTGCTGGGCAGACGCGGCGGGGCGCTGGAGGGGCGGACGGAAGAGGCCACGGCCAGCCGAAATCGTAACAGCCCCCGGCCCGAGTCGAACAAATTCCCCGCGAAACGCCGGCAGTCTTGCGGTTTGGGGATGGGCCTAGGAGGCTGGTGTTTTTCAAACCCAGCCTCCTAGATCCCTGTCCTGGGGGAGGAGGCACGCGCCTCCTCCCCTCAAAAAGCAAAGCTTTTTGAGCCTCCCCTCCACGCGGCGGCTCCGCCGATTTGGACAGCTGGT
>DATEDZ010000339.1:0-34151 GCA_035281385.1 Polyangiaceae bacterium | reverse complement strand
TCGTCACACGCAGTTCCGTTCGCGACCGGCACGTGGAGTACGCCGAGCACGGGATCGCAGGCGTCCACTGTGCATGGATTGCCGTCGTCGATTGCGGCGGGACTGCCAGCTTGGCAAGCGCCGCCGCCGTCGCACAGCTCGTCGCCGTTGCAAGCGTTGCCGTCACCACATGAAGTGCCGGCGGCAGCCGCGACATGTGTTACACCCGTCTGTGGGTCGCATGCATCGATCGTGCAGGGAACGCCGTCGTCAACCACGGGTGGCGTGCCGGGCAAACACGTGCCGCTCGCGCTACACAGGGCAACGCCGTCGCACACGTCCGCGTTGTCGCAGCTACTCCCAGCAGCCAGCGGCGTGTGGATCTCGCCAAGCGTGGGATCGCAGCTGTCCGCGGTACAGCGGTTGTTGTCGTCAAGTACTGGAGGGGTTCCTGCGACGCAGGCACCGAGCTGACAGGTTTCCCGGCCATTGCAGAGCGTTGCGTCATCGCAGGTGGCTCCGTCGGACTTGGGAACTGCCAGACAGTCGCCTGTCGTAGGCTCACAGCTGCCCGCCAGATGACACGCGTCGGGAGCCGGACACTCGCGAGCATTGCCGCCCTGGCAAGCTCCCGCTGCACACGCTTCGGCCAGCGTGCAGCCGTTGCCATCGTCGCACGCCGACGCCAATTGGTGATTGCGCATGGCTGGTAGAAGGGCGCAGACTCGCCAAGAGCAGCGCCATCATCGCGAGCACTCTCGCCGCCGCACCCGTCATTGAGCGATCAACTATCGTGCGCGCGCTCTCTGGCGACGTGGTTTTTGACTCGCGCACGCCGCGCTTGGTGCTCGGCGCCGGCACACGGCGTGGCCTCAGAACGTCATTCGCTGGCAAGTCACGCGGAGCTCCGGCCAGTGGCTGAACAAATCAGTCACACGGTAGACGAAGTAGCTCTCGCTCCCTTCGCGTTCGAAGGAGCGCAGGAGCTCGAGTGCAGGCCGATGGTCGCGCTCCAGCTGTAGCTTGCCCGATGTCACGAGCAGCGCATGCCTCTCGGCCTGGTTTTGCGCCTGCGCATAACAGAGCGCTCGCCCAATGACTTCGCGTGATGCCGTAGAGTAGTCAGCTCTGTGTACAGCTCTCGACCAGATGCCGTAGCTGATACGGCGCCGCCGCTCGGGGGAATAAAGCTGCTGGTCCAGGTACGCAGCGACCGGGGCCATGCGATGGTACTCCAGGCCAATCAAGGTGCTGCGCTGCGCGTTGATATCCCGCAAGTAGCTTGCGGTCGCGCGACTGTTGGAAAACGGCTCGCGGAAATCATGCGCCAAGGCAATGCACGCTGCCAGCGCATGAGCACCAAACGTCGCAGCAAATAGAGCTCGGAATGCGGGCTCACGTGCGAGCTCCGGCCGCTCTCTGCACGCGAGCACCAGCGCCACCACCACGCAGAGCACGATGTGACCGTCGTACCGCGCAGCAACGTTGGGCAGCCGAACAATCAGTAACGCGACCGCACCCACCGCGAGAACCAACGCGGTCCCCATCAGCCAGCCGCGGCTCCGTCTCGCCAGGATCCAGATCCAAGCCCCCAGCCAGAGCAGGCCACCCAGCGCCGGCAGAGTCGCGCCTGCAGACAGCCGCCCGCCAGGGTCGCGCGGCAATAGTAGGTTGACGTTCCACCAACCACCGGGTGGATTTTCAATGGGCGGGAGCGGCGCAAAGGCATTCCAAATCCTCGCGCCCGCCTCGAGGAGAGCTGACGGCCCAAGTCGTGAAAAGGGGACGAGCCGTACGACTGCGTCGGAGGAAACGGGCGTGGTTCCAAGCGCCAGGCCGATCAAGCTCGCGAAGATGGCCAAAGCGATCCATGCCAGCTTGTCATCCGGGAGCCGCGGAGCTCGACCGAGACCCACGGAGCGCAGGAGCGACGGGCTGCAGCCAAGGCCGACGAGTAGCGCCGCGGCGGGTAATGCCAGGAGCACCGTGCTTACGGCGAAGCCGCAGCACAGCGCGGTCCAAATCAAACGAAAGCGCTTGTCACTTGCCAACAAGTGCAAGCCGAGGAGAAGCCACAGCAAACCTAGCCCATAGCTTCGCGCGATGATGCCGAACTCGAAGAGCACGAAGTACGAGCTCGCAAGCAGCACGCGTTGGTAGCGACTCAGGGGGGCTAGCGATAGTACGAGGCTCACGTTGGCCAACGTGATGACGCAAGCTACCGCCTGCAGAGCGAGATAGCTGGTGCTGATTAAGCTGACGGCGCGAAGCAACCAGAACCAAAGGAACGGATGTCCTTCGTAGACTCGTGCGCTTCCGGTGAGCAGCGGCCAGAAGCCTGCTGCGTCACGCGCGAGCAGCCACGCCTGTGCTTCGTCACGCCATAGCTCGTGCGCGCTGAGCGAAACCAGGATGAGCAACGCAAACGGCGCGCCAAAGCCCACCCTGAAGCGAAACTCCGCCGACGTTTCGGTCAAGCCGCCGAGGCTAACCCGTCGAGCTGCAACCTGGCTACTCTGGGAACCGGCAGGAAATTGGGGATGCCCCAGCCATCCAATTTGGGCATCGACGCGGTAACCCAGGCAGCCTAGGAGTGACGGCTATCCCCTCTGCGGAGGTGCTGCTTGTCGAAGAAAATCGCTAGCACGATGCTGATACTCATGGCCGCTGCGCTGGCTGCAAACTGCGGCGACGATTCGAATGGCTCGTCAGGTGGCGACGCTGGGATGGGCGGTGGCGGCACTATCGACGACGCGGGTGAAAGCGCGGGCGGTACCGGCAGTGGCGCCACCAGCAGCGGCGGCACCAATGCGGCTGGCTCAGGAGAGGCTGGCAGCTCCGCAGCGGGTACGGGTGATCCCGGCGGTGGTCCGAGCGTTGGCGGTGCCGGTGGTGCCGATGGTGTGAGCATCTGTCCCGACAGCATCGCGGACTTCCCGACCGTGTTCGCGGATGCCGTCTGTCGCAAGCGCGTCGAGTGCTGCCAAAACGATACCGAGACGTGCATGACCGAGCTCAGCGCGGCGATGGACGACATCTTCCCGGACCTGGCCCAAGCCGGGCAGGACGGCACCGCCACGGCCAGTTGCTCAGCGCTCGAGCAGTGCGTGGCTGCGATCGACGCCGCTGACTGCGCCGATTGGCCGAAGGAGCTCGGCACACTCTACGGCCTGCCCGTGGACGAGCCGGCCTGCCGCGGCATCGTCAAAGGCACGCTGGCGCCGGCCGCCGAGTGCAGGGGCACCTACGAGTGCAACAACGGCTTCTGCGGCGACGGAGACGGCGCCGGAGGCGCCGGGACGACGTGCGTGGCGATGGTCGCCGACGGACAGCCCTGCGGCCAGAACATCTGCAATTTGGCTACCTCGTACTGCGCCGCCAACGCCATGTGCGCGCCGCGGCTGGCAAATGGAGCTGATTGCACCGCCGCCGGCGATTGCCAGAGCCGCATCTGCGATACGGCCAATACGGATAAGTGCGTCGCTCCGGCTGCCGCACAATGTGAGTACGTGCCGGAAGGCTGCTCGCTCGGTCGCCGGCCCGTTCGCGACAGTCGGGGTTGGCCGCTGCTGGTCGCCACGCTCGTGCTCGGTGCGGCCGCGCGCCGCCGCCGGCGTCGCGGCTAACGCTTAACGACTGCAGAAGCCTTCGTAGTCGATGTATTCCTTGATGGTCGGGCTGTCGCCGCAGGCGGGGCAGCTCTTGTCCCGCCTCAGCTTGAGAGTGCGGAACGTCATCTTCAAGGAGTCGTAGGTGAGCAGCCTGCCCTTGAGTACGTCGCCGGCGCCCAGCACCAGCTTGATGGCCTCGGTCGCCTGGATCACCCCGATCACGCCGGGCAGGATGCCGAGCACGCCTGCTTCGGCGCACGACGGGGCCAGGTGGGCCGGGGGCGGCTCCGGATACAAGCAGCGGTAGCACGGGCCGTCGAACGGCATGAAGGTCGTGACCTGGCCATCGAACCGGAAGATCGAGCCGTGGATCACCGGGATCTTGTGGAAAAGCGAGGCGTCGTTGACCAGGTAGCGGGTCGGGAAGTTGTCGCAGCCGTCGACGATGCAGTCCCAGCCATCACCGAAGATGCGGTCGACGTTGCTGCTATTCACGCGCTCCTCGAATTTCACGACCTTCACGTCGGGGTTCAGATCGACGATGGCCTTTTCGGCGCTGACCACCTTGGGCATGCCGAGCCGCGAGGTGGCGTGCAGGATCTGCCGCTGCAGGTTGGAAGCGTCGACCGTGTCGGCATCGACCAGCCCGATCTTGCCCACGCCCGCCGCCGCCAGGTAGAGCGCCGCCGGTGAGCCGAGGCCGCCGGCCCCGAGCAAGAGCACGCGCCCCTTGAGCAGCTTCTCCTGTCCCTTCTCACCCACCTCGGGGAGCAGGATGTGGCGTGAGTAGCGATCCTGCTGGGCCGGCGTGAGCTGCGCGGGCTCCTCGATCGGGTACTTGAGATCCTTCCAGCGTACGAAGCCCGGGTTGGCGCTGGTCACGTTGGTGTAGCCAAGCTCGCCGAGCGTCTTGGCGGCGAACGCGCTGCGCGTGCCGCCGGCGCAGTAGAGGATGAGCTCGGCGTTCCGATCTGGCAGCTTCTGTTCGGCCTGCGACTCCAGGTGCCCGCGCGGCATGTGAATCGCGCCCGGGATGAACCCGGTCTGGAACTCGTGCTTCTCGCGTACGTCTACGAGCGTGAAGGGCTTTTCCTTGCGTTTATCGAGCCGAGCCTTGAGCTCGTCGAGCGAGATGAGCCTCACGCTCTGCCGAACTTCGGCAAACAGATCACTGTAGGTCTTGGCCATGAAGGGGATCTTGCTGCAGTTTGAAAAACGTTTCGGTTTTGGGGTCGGGGCCGCGAGACAGGAAGGAAAAGGAGGGAATGCGAGCGAAGTGAACATTCCCGACTTTTCCGATGTGGGAATTATCGGAGGGAGTATTTGGCCTTTTTCAGGATCCGTCAAGGGATGGGGGCCCTTTTGCCCCGGGGGCCCTGATAGTGTTCGCGATTCTATCGGCTTAACGATGAGCCGGGACCGGCGTTCCAAGGACTGCGATGGCGCAAAATCGACTGGGTGAGCTCCTCGTCCGCGAAAAGCTGATCAGCTTGCAGCAGCTGAGAAAGGCCCAAGAAGAGCAGAAAAAGTCGGGCAGTAACCTCGGCTACACCCTGGCCAAGCTCGGTTACATCTCCGACGGCGAGATCACGAGCTTTCTGTCGACCCAGTACCGGCTGCCCGCCATCAACCTGGACGAGTACGAGATCGACGCGGAGGTCGTGAAGCTCGTCTCGCGGGACGTCTGCGAGAAGCACCGCATCATCCCGGTCTCGCGCTCGGGCTCTTCGTTGATCGTGGCGATGAGCGATCCGACCAACCTCAACGCCATCGACGACATCAAGTTCCTGACCGGTTTCAACGTCGAGCCGGTGGTGTCGAGCGAGACCTCCATCCAGGCCGCCATCGAGCGCTACTACAGCGCCGGCCCCTCCTACGAGGAGGTGATGGCCGATCTCGATCTCGGCGACGACGACATCGATTTCGGCTCGGACGAGGAAGAAGTGAACGCCATGGAGCTTGAGCGCGCCAGCGCCGACGCTCCGGTGGTGCGGCTCGTCAACGTGCTACTCTTGAACGCGATCCGCAAGGGCGCCAGCGACATTCACTGCGAACCCTATGAAAAAAAGCTCAGGGTACGCTACCGCATCGACGGCGTGCTGCACGAGGAAATGACGCCGCCGCTCCGGCTCAAGGCGGCCATGGTCAGCCGTCTGAAGATCATGAGCCAGCTCGACATCGCCGAGCGGCGACTGCCGCAAGACGGCCGCATCAAGCTCAAGCTGGGCAAGGGTCGCGAGATGGATTTCCGCGTCTCGGTCTTGCCCACGATGTGGGGCGAGAAGGTGGTCATGCGCCTTCTCGACAAAGGCAACCTGCAGCTAGACATGACCAAGCTCGGCTTCGATCAGATACCGCTCAACGACTTCAAGTGGGCCATCGATCAGCCGTGGGGCATGGTGCTGGTAACCGGCCCGACGGGCTCGGGCAAGACCACCACACTGTATTCAGCGCTGTCCGACTTGAACAAGCCGGGCGTGAACATCAGCACCGCCGAGGATCCGGTCGAGTACAACCTGCACGGCATCAACCAAGTGCAGATGCACGACGAGATCGGGCTGAACTTCGCGATGGCGCTACGCGCCTTCTTGCGCCAGGACCCGGACATCATCATGGTGGGCGAGATCCGCGACTTCGAGACCGCGGAAATCGCCGTCAAGGCGGCGCTCACCGGTCACATGGTGCTGTCGACGCTGCACACCAACGACGCGCCCGCCACGATCTCGCGTTTGCTCAACATGGGCGTCGAGCCCTTCCTGATCACGGCCAGCGTGAACCTGGTGCTGGCTCAGCGCCTGGCTCGCAAGATCTGCGTGGACTGCAAGAGGCCCGCCGATATCGATCACAAGGCGCTACTCGACCTGGGCATGACCGAAGAGCAGCTGGCAAGCTCCGCTCAGGTCATGAAGGGCACGGGCTGCCAGACCTGTAGCGGTAGCGGCTACAAGGGCCGCGTGGCGCTCTACGAGGTGATGCGCTTCCGCGACGACTTGAAGGAGCGCGTGCTGCAAGGTGCGTCGGCCGCCGAGCTCAAACAAGCAGCCATCGCCAGCGGCATGCTCACCCTGCGCATGAGCGGCATCACCAAGATCCTGGCCGGCGTCACCACGCCGGAAGAAATCTTGCGCGTCACGATGGCCGACTAGTCCCATCCCACGAGTGGGATGGGTTCCTAGTTATCTGTTCTGCGGGGAGGCACGCGCCTCCCCGCCCCGCTGAAGTGAGCCGAAGTGGACTCCGTCCAGCTCGCTGGACGGAGTCCACGAAGGCCTACGGCCCGAGCCGAAGGCGAGGGAGCGCCGAAGGCGCAGTGAATTCAGCGGGGCCCACCCCACGCGGCTCGTCGCTGCCGCTCCTCGCGTATTGTCCAGTTTCACGCGGTCGCGTTCCTCGACGGGTAAATCCCCCCTCTCCACTCTGCCCCCCCCGAATCTTCGGTCTCGCCGCCGGTTCGTCCCATGGCACCCGACCAATCTTCGCCGGTCGCACTGCCCTTACCCTAAGCAGCAACTGTGCCAGGCGTATTGTCGGCATTTTTGCGGGCATCTGACGATCTCGGCTGTGCCACTGTGCCATTTCACCGGGTCCGGGCCACAGGCTATGTCGCGCCTGCGAACGCCGGTAATCTGAAGAGCCATGAACAGCGCGGAACAAGGCCTCCAAGTGAATCTGCATCAGCTGCTGCGCGCCATGATCGAGAAGGGCGCCAGCGACATGCACATCACGACCGGCTCGCCGCCGCTATTGCGCATCGACGGAGCGATCGTGCCGCTGAAGCTCCAGCCGCTGTCGCCGATCGAAACCAAGCAGCTCTGTTACTCCGTGCTGACGGAAGAACAGAAGATCCAGTTCGAAAAGAACAAGGAGCTGGACCTGTCGTTCGGCGTGAAGAGCCTGTCGCGCTTTCGCGCCAACATCTTCATGCAGCGTGGCGCAGTGTCGGGCGCGTTCCGTTCGATCCCGTTCAAGATTCTGTCCTTCGATGAGCTAGGGCTGCCCCCAGTGGTGGCGGACCTGGCCTCCAAGCCGCGCGGGCTGATTCTGGTCACGGGTCCGACCGGCTCCGGCAAGAGCACCACGCTGGCGTCGATCCTCGACAAGATCAACAACGAGACGCGTCAGCACATCATGACGGTCGAGGATCCGATCGAGTACCTGCATCCGCACAAGCGCTCGATCGTCAATCAGCGCGAGGTGGGCAGCGACACCGGCACCTTCAAGCAAGCGCTCAAATACGTGCTGCGCCAGGATCCGGACGTGGTGCTGGTGGGCGAGATGCGAGACCTCGAAACGATCGAGGCGGCCCTGACCATCGCGGAAACCGGCCACTTGGTGTTCGCAACGCTCCACACCAACTCGGCGCTGCAAAGCATCAACCGCATCATCGACGTGTTCCCTCCGCATCAGCAGTCACAGGTGCGCGCGCAGCTGTCGTTCGTGCTCGAGGGTGTGATCAGCCAGCTGCTCTTGCCGCGCGCCGGCGCACCGGGGCGCTGCCTGGCCATGGAAGTGATGATTCCCAACGCTGCCATCCGCAACCTGATCCGCGAGGACAAGGTGCACCAGATCTACACGCAAATGCAGGTCGGCCAGCAGAAGCACGGCATGCAGACGCTGAATCAGTCGCTGTATTCGCTCTACGCGCGCCGCATGATCACGCTCGAAGAGGCCATGGGTCGCTCGAACGACATCGAGGAGCTGCGTATGATGGTCGAGGGACGCGTCGCGGGCGGCGCGCAAAGCGCACCGCGGTAGTTCGTCCCACCTCGACACGCGCGCGACTCATTTCCGCAGCGTTTCGTGTTTCGAACAATTTGCGTGTTCGGTCAGCGAACCGAGCGGATTTGCTCAGGTCCTCGATGACGAAACTCGCGCGAAATATTCACGCAACGTGGGGCCGTCTAGACCGGGCCTACATCCAAAGAGCGCCGCACCTCCCCGCGGCCAACATCACAAAAACCCGGAGATTTGCGATGCGAACCAAGATTGCTCTCGTCTCATTCCTAGCCGGCCTTGGCGCGCTGCTTCCCGCAGCGGCCTGGGGCCAAGACGCACCAGCGGCAGCCGCCCCCGCCGCTCCGCCGGCCCCCGCCGCTCCGGCTGAAGCCGCTGCCGCTCCCGCCCCGGCCCCCGCTCCCGAAGCAGCTCCGGCCGCTCCGGTGGAAGCGACAGCAGCCGAGGTCGCCGCCGCTGCCGATGGCCCGGCGCCCTGGCCAGGATGGATTCGCATCGACTCGGACGCGAGCCTTCTCCAGATGTGGGGCGGTGGCACCGCTCCGTTGACTGATGGTGTCGGGCTGGCGTTCGACATGTACGTCAACTCGCTGAATCTGGGCGAGCTCGACGTGGGTCCCGCGATCACGGCCGGTCCGCTCACCTTGACCCCGATGATCGGCCTCCAGATCGACTGGGTTCAGCGCAGGGCGGTAGCCCTCGTGCCGCAGTTTTACGCGGTGGGCAGCTTGGGGCCGATCTACACCGAGCTCTGGTTCCAATACTACATGAACACGGTGTTCCAGGACGACCCGCCCGCGCCCGCCGGTCCGATTGCCAACGACATCTTCGTGCGCTTGATCGCCGACTTCAAGATCAGCGACTACGTCGCCGCCGGTCTGGAGCTCGATCTCAACCACAATTCCGAAAACACCAATCTCGAAGGAGAGGACGATGGCATCAAGAGCCTCGCCATCGGTCCCAACGTGATGCTGAGCAACGTCGGTGCCGGCAGCTCGTTCATGGTGTTCCTCGGTTACGAGACGAAGCCTTACTTCGGCAGCGTGCCCGGCGGCGGGCCGCCCCCGAACGGAGAAAAAGACAGCGCCAATCACCTGACTGGCCGCCTGACGTTCGTCCACAACTTCTGATCGCTCTCCGATCAGAACTACTCTTTCCCCGGGCGGCAGTCGTTTGCAGCAACGACCCGCCCGCGGCTTTTTTTTGTGCGCTCAGCGCGGGTGCAAAGCGGTGCGCCTAGTTCAAGATCGTCGCGGCGGGCGGGGCTTGAGGGAGCTCATCCCTCGTCACATCGCGCACGACGACGCATTCGTCCGCATTCCCGATATTGGTCAATCATCTGTGTTCGACTCGGAGTGGCACCGCAGCGGTCAAGATGTGATGAATCGTGAGCCTGAGGGAGCCCCGCTGTTTCCGCCGCGAGGCGGGCGCCGGCGCAGACTTTCGTCGCTTGCCGCGTGGTGAAGGGCTCGTCCGCACGCCGCTCGGCTCACGACTAGTCTGCGCCGGCGCTCGCGGCTGCGAGCACGTCCGGATTCTTCGGCAGCTTGCGCGCAAGCGCAGTGATGTACGCCTTGGCGCGCTTGTCCTTACCGACCACCAGCGCGCGCGCCACCAGCACCTTCACCGCGATAGACGACTCGTCGGGTGGCAGCTCGAGCTTGGTCAGGCGCACGGTCGCGGCCGCCGCCTGCTTGCTGGCAACGTCGGTCAACACGCCCACCCAGCCCGAGAGCGGGCCGAGCAGGGTCGGGTACTTCGCGGCGAGCTGCTTGGCGTTCTGCGCGTCTTCTTTCGCCAGAAGCTCGTAGATGCGCTCGAGCAAGAGCGGCAAGGCGACCCCACCTTCGGCCGCAGCGCCCGAGGCTTCGAGCGCGACGTCCAGCTTGCCCTGAAAGCGCCGCAGCCGAGCCAGGCGCCGCAAGTGCACCGGCCGGAGCGCCTCCACCGAGCGCTTCGCGAGCAGCTTCTCGGCCAGAGCTAGGTTTCCGGTCTCGAGGGCGCCATCGATCGCGATCAGCTCGCCCCACGGCTTGTCCGGGGCGGCCATCTCTTCGAGCACCTGCGCGGTCGGGAAGGCGCTGCCTGTGATGATGCCGGGTGCGGCTTCCAGCGCCGAAAACGCCGGACCCACGGCAGCGTTACCCAAAGCTTCGAGCGCACTCTTCAAATCGGAGCTCTCGAGCGATTCGTACGCCACCACCGCTCGCACCACCGCGACATCAGCCGACGCAGGATCGAGCTCCTCGATGGCTTTCTGCGCTTCGTCGATGCGACCACCGAGCAGGGCCACGCGCGCCGCTAGCGTGCGCGCTCGTGGATAGACCGCCGAAAACTGCAGCGCGCGAAGCGCCGCCTTGCGCGCCACGATCTCGTCGCCCGCCTCGATCGCCAAGAAACCGAGCCCGGCCGCCAGCGCTGGTGTCATCGCTAGACTGATCCCGGAGTCGATGGCCTTCGACGCGCCTGGTAAATCCTGCTTCTGCAGCGCCTTGGCGGCATCGACCATGGCTGGAACGGCGGCCAGCGGGGCCGGCAGCCTTTCGGCGTCGTCGGGTTGAAGCTGCGCCTCGCTCGGTAGCTCCTCCGGACGATCCTGCGCCACGACCCAAGACAGCGCCGAAAGCGCGCGCGTCGACGGCGTATCGCCGGTCTTTTTGCGCAGCGATTCGATGACCGGCTTGGCGGCGTCGGCACCGGCTTCCATGCAGAGCAAGCGGGCCAGCAGCATCTCGGCCGGAGCCAGATCCGGCGCGAGCCGGACGGCAGCGCGATAACGCTCGAGGGCGCGCGCGTCGCCTGCCCGCTCCAGCAGCGCCGCGGCCGCGAGCTGGTAGTACGGGTCGGTCCCGGCCTCCTTGTCGCCGCGTACGAGCAGCGCCGCCCCGCCGGCGAGATCCCCCTCGACCATGAACGAGGAAACCTTGCCGACGAGCAGGTCCTTCTCGGGCAGGCCGACCTGGCGCCCGCGATGCACCGCGGCGTCGATGCCGCGCGTCTCACTAGGGAGCAGCAGTGTCCCGAGCACGCGGTTCTGCAGCCACAAACGCGCCGCGCGTGGGCTGAGCGAATCGAGCTCGAATGAGCGCGTCAGGCGATTGTCGGTGGCCTTGAGATCGCTCGGGCTGCCGCTCTTGAGTAGCTTGTCGACCTGGCCGTTGAGCGTGCTGGCCTCGTGGGCGCGTGCTTCCTTGACGCGCTTCGAGTACGTGTACCCGCCGACGCCGCCCCCGGTCACCAGCAGTGTCGCGATCACCAGCGTTACGGTGCCGCGTGTCTTCTGGCGGGGCGGAGTCTCCCAAGCGGGCGTGGCGCCGCCACCCGGCTCGTACAGCCCCACGCGAGCCAGATGATCGAGCACTAGTGCTGGGGGTGGGTTCGCGGGATCGCCCTGCACTAGGTGCGCCGGCCGCGGCGGCGGCAGCGCCTTCGAAGGCATGCGAGGCGCGGGCGCGGGCGACGCAAACGGACCCGAAGGATCATCGAAGCGCGGCAGGGGCGCGCTCGGATCCGGCGAGCTCACGGGAGCGGGCGGAGCCGGTGGTGGTGGCGGCACCGCCGCCGCCGCCGAGGGCTCGCGCGCCGGAGCGGGAGCCGGCATCGCGGCAGTGCTCTGGGCCAGCTGCGCTATGAAAGGCGGCGGCGTCACGACCGTGACTGCGTCCTCGAACTGCGCCGCCACCACCGCCTTCGCGGCGCCGAGTCGAGCCGATGCGGCCGGCTTGGGTGCCGCCGAAGTCTGGGCAGGCGCGAGAAGACCGCCGACCTGCATGGCCTTGAGGTTTTGCTTGGCGGGTGCGGGAGCCGGCTTGGATGCCACTGCGACTGGCCTCGGTGTGCCCGCCTTCGGTGCGAGGAAGGTGTTCGCCAGCGCGGTCGCGACATCCTGCGACCCGCCGGGCGGTGGCTGACCCCGGCCCGGCGCGTTGATCTGCGGCTGGCCTGGATTCGAGGGCTCCTCGAGATCCGAGTCCGACAGGCGGATGGGGTCCTCGCTCTGGCGCAGGGGGTCCGCCGTGTCGAAACGCGGTAGCGGCGGCTCGGGCTCGGCGAGCCCCACCAGCGTCGGTTTGCGGCTTACCTGGACCGCGTAGCCGGGCTGCTCGTTGCGCGGCCTGGTGCGCTCGTCCAGATTGAATTGCGGTAGCACGTCCCCGCCCCGCGAGGCCGGAGGAGGGGGCATCGAGACGTGCCGCGGCATGGTGCGCGCCACCTCGGCCGCGACTGCTTCGGGCCCGACCTTCTTTTGCAGGGCCGAGTACAGCTGAGCCCGCTCCAGCCACAGCTCCACGTCGTCCCCAATCGCCCCCAGCTGGAGCGCGCGAGCCAGTACCTTGTCGGCTCGCAGCGCATCACCGCGCCGCAGCAGCACCTCCCCCAAGAAGCGAAACGGGCGGGGATCGCGCGCATCCGCCTTGCCAGCGGTGACCAGGCTGTTCTGCGCCTCCTGCAGCATCTCCGCTTCCAGGTACATGCGCCCCACCGAGAGCATCACCTGGACATCACCCGAATGCCACGTCTCGGCGCTGGCACCCACCTCGCGGATCAGCTCCTCTCGCTTGGAGCCGCCTAGGTACGAGCAAACGGCGATGGTCGCGTCGGCGTCGGGATTGGCCCGCCAGGACTTCAGGAGCTCTTCGAGAGCGCGCATCAACAGGAGAGGAGAATAGTGGGGGTTAGGACACGAATCGAAACGCTCGTGGGCTGGACGTGACAGAAACGCATGTGAGAGGGCACCGGCGCCAGAGCGCCGAGGTTTGTCCAGGTCGACTTGTTACAGCCGATGGCTACATTGATCTACGGCGTTGATGTCCCACAGTGGCTACCCTCCGCAGGTTCAATCTACTTCCTCGGCCTACTGGCCGGGGACCGTCACGACTGGCGGCGCCCGTCGTTCCATGGCACCGCTGCGCCGGGCGGCCTTCCAGCGCTAGGCTGACTGGACCTACCAGTACCAGCCCGAGCCCGACGAGAGCACCTAACCCAGATGTGTGGCGTCTTCGGAATCTACGGTCACCCGGAAGCTGCAAACCTCACGTACCTGGGGCTCCACGCGCTGCAGCACCGGGGCCAGGAGAGCGCTGGCATCGTCACGAGCGATGGGCACCAGCTGTGCTCGGACCGGGGCATGGGCCACGTCATCGACGTCTTCCCACCTGATCATCTGGCGCGGCTCAAGGGCCAGAACGCCATCGGCCACGTGCGCTACTCGACCGCGGGCGGCTCCTACCTCAAGAACGCGCAGCCCATCGCGGTCGACTACGCACGCAGCTCGGTGGCGGTCGCGCACAACGGCAACCTGACCAATGCGGAGGCGGTGCGGGAAAAGCTGGAGGAGCGCGGCTCGATTTTCCAGACCACCAGCGACACCGAAACCATCGTGCACCTGGTGGCGCTAAGCACGCAGCGCTCGCCGGAGGATCGCATCGCTGACGCGCTCAGCCAGGTGCAAGGCGCCTATTCGCTGGTCTGCCTCACGCCAGAATCATTGATCGCAGTGCGTGATCCGATGGGCATCCGCCCGCTGTGTCTGGGCACGATGCCGGACAGCGGCGCCCATGTGGTCGCGAGCGAGCCTTCTAGCTTCGATCTGATCGACGCCAAGTTCGTGCGCGACATCGAGCCCGGCGAGATGCTGATCATCGACAAGCAGGGGCAGCGCAGCTTGCGCCCGTTCGGGGAGAGCCCGCGCAAGAGCTGCATCTTCGAGTACGTCTATTTCTCGCGTCCGGATTCGATCATCGACGGGGTGAGCGTTTACGAGGCGCGCAAGAACCTGGGCCGACAGCTGGCCAAGATCCATGGCGTGGAAGCGGACGTGGTCATCCCCGTCCCGGATTCGGGGGTACCCGCCACCATCGGCTACGCGCAGGAGGCGGGGATTCCGTTCGAGCTCGGGTTGGTACGTTCGCACTACGTAGGCCGCACCTTCATCGAGCCGCAACAGAGCATTCGGCACTTCGGCGTCAAGTTGAAGCTCAATCCGGTCGGCTCCGCGCTGCACGGCAAACGCGTGGTGGTGGTGGACGACAGCCTGATCCGCGGCACGACCAGCCGCAAGATCGTGAAGATGCTGCGGGATGCCGGCGCCAAGGAGGTGCACATGCGCATCTCCAGCCCGCCCACCAAGTGGCCCTGCTACTACGGCATCGATACGCCGACACGCGGCGAGCTCATCGCTTCTAGCCACTCCATCGAGGAGATCAATCAGTACATCACCAGCGATACGCTGGCCTACCTGCCCCTGGAGGCGATGGTCGACGCAGTCGTGAGCGCCAGACCGGAGCCGAGCAACAACGGTCAAGGCCGCACGCATTTGCCGGTCGTCCAGGCCCCACTGACCAAAGACTCCTTCTGCGTCGCCTGCTGGACCGGCGAGTACCCGATCGAGTTCGTACCGCATCCGAGGCAGCGACAGATGCGTCTACTCGACGTGTGACGACATGCCCTCCCCGGTAGCTCCTCGGCTAGCCGGACCAGCCGGCGACGCGGAGCTGTGCGGGTGAACGGCCGCTCACTGGCTCGCGGCAGGGGGGGCTGCCGGTACCGGTGCGGCTGGCTTTGGCGCAGCGGGGGCGGCCGGGCCAGCAGGTTTGGTGGCGTCGGTTTTGGCGGGTTTGCGCTTGATGGTGACTTTGGTGATTTTGGTGGGCTTGACCGATTTGTCGCCTTGGGTTTCGACGCCGGAGAGCTTGAGGATCACGTCTTCCGGCGTGCACATGCCGAAGATGGTGTAACCGCCGTCGAGGTGCGTGGCCTTGCCGTCCATGATGAAGAACTGCATGCCGTTGGTGTTCTTGCCGCGGTTGGCCATGCATAGCTGCCCGCGCGTGTCGTGCTTGGCGCCGGCCCAGATTTCATCCGGGATCACGTAACCGGGCTCGCCGCCTCCGGTGCCCAAGGGATCACCGCCCTGGATCATGAAGCCCTTGATGACGCGATGGAACGTGGTGCCGTCGTAGCCGTTCTTCTTCGCCCACTTGCCGTCAGCTTGTTTGAAAGGGCGCAGGCCGCGCGCCAGGCCGACGAAGTTGGCGACCGTGATCGGCGCCTTGTCTTCGTACAGCTCGCACTCGAGCTTGCCGAGCTCCGTCTGGATCTCCGCGTACAGCGCGCCCGTTCCCGTCAGGCCCTTGGTCGCGTCGTCCAGCGTGAACTTGCCCGCCACCGGATCATCCGGGCTGACCGGAACGCTGGCCACCTTCGCGGTCGAAGCGGGCGCTGTCGAGGCAGTGGTGGTGGCGGCTGCAGTCTCGACCGGCGCCGGGGTCGGCGTCGACGCGGGCGCCGCCTCGGCCTGCTTCTCCTCGGCAGGCTTGGAATCGGGCTCGGAAATCTTCTTCTCGCAGGCGAGCGCGAGCGAGAGCAGGGCGGCGGCGGAGAAACAGAAGGTGCTCGTGGGCTTGTGCATCGCGCCGCGATCTAGCACCGCCCGGGCCGCGTGGGCAGCCGTCAGCGCGCAGGCCGCATTCAACCTTGGATCGTCACCTTCGTGCCAGGTTTGATGCCATGTGCGCGCGTCCAGCCGGCGTTCAGCTCCAGCACGTGCGTGACCGGGCAATGGATGCGCCGCGGGGCCTCGTTGAGCGTCGGTACTTGTTCCAAGATCCCGGAGATGGTGCCGTCCTTCGTGATGTAGAGTAGATCGAGCGGGATACAGGTGTTGCGCATCCAGAAGCTTCGTACCCGCTCGTCCTGCCAGGAGAACAACATGCCCCCGTTCTCGGGCATGTTGGTCCGGTACATCAGGCCGCGCTCCCGCGACGCATCGTCGCGCGCCAGCTCGACCTGCACCGCCGGAGCGCCCGCCGCATCCACGAACGTCACGCGGCCCATCGGGAGCGTGAGGTTGCCGGTTGGATCTTTGGGGCAAGTCGTGGCCTTGCTCGCGACCGGCGCAGGCGCCGCGAGCGGCACCGTGCAGACCGGCATGGTCATGTTGGAGCTGCCGCCGCCGCCGCTGGCAGGGCTGGGGCTGCTGCTCGCTCCGCCACTGGCCGGAGCGCTACCGCCGGCCGCTGCTGCGGGGCTGCCCGCTTCGGTCGCGGGGGACATCGGCTCTTCGGTTCGGTTGCAGGCGCAACTGAAGAGGAAGAAGCAGGTCGTCAGAAGGAGCGCGGCGCGAGGCAGAGGCTCTGCGAGACGAGACAACCAAGCCATTGCCGCAAGTTTATGCCGCGGCCCCCACTTTTTCCGAGCGTAATCGCAAATGACGGAGCGCTCTGGAAACTTCCCGGGAGCACGCTATCTTAGACCGGTCATGATTGGGTGCAGGACTGCGATTAGGGCGGGGTGTTGTGCGCTGGTGCTTGCTTGGGTCGTCGGCTGCGGCGGGGCAACCACACACTCCGACGACGAGCCAGACAGCGGCGGCACCTCCGCCAAACCTCCGAACGGCGGCGGCTATGCCAACGGCGGTAGCAGCGGCACGGCGGGCACGCGCAGCACTGCAGGCGCCGCCGGCAAGCCGATCAAGGATCCGCTGCCGGTCAATACCGCCTGCCCCCCGGAGGAGCTGCCGCCTCCCAGCTTGGAATGCGACGCCTATTCGAGCAGCAGCACCTGCGGAGCGGGCTTGGGTTGCTACCCATTCGTCGAGCATCCAGACGGGCGGGGCTGTGACGCGCAAGTCTACGGCACCATCTGCTTGCCCGGTGGTGTCGGTACCCAGGGCGTGGTCTGCGGGGACGACACTGGCGACATCTGCGCGCCGGGCTTCGTGTGCGTGGTGGGACAGCTGGCCGGCAAGCGCTGCGCGGCGCTGTGCGATCCGGTGGGCGAGAACACCTGTACGGGCGGCCTGATCTGCGGCGACCTCGACGTCGCCGGCTTCGGAGTCTGCGGCTAGGGCAGCCATGCCTGGGATTTCCATCAGCCGCGGCTTGTTCCTGCTGTCCAGTGGCTGGCTCGTGGTGCTGGCCTGTGGCTCGCGCACTGGGCTGCTGCTGGGCCGTGTGGTCGAGGAGGACGACCCGCCACCGCAGGTTGAGTGCACGACGGCTGCCGATTGTCCGCAGCCGCCCCCGGGCCAGTGCGGCGTGGCTTCGTGCGATGAGAACAGCTCGTGCCAGCTAGACCTGGGACCGATCTGCGACGATGGCGACGCCTGCACGGTGGACGCGTGCGAGGCGGAGCAGTGCGTCCACACCGACGGCCACATCGATGCCGACGGTGACGGCGTCTTCGCGCGCGGTACGGCCGCCGACCCCACCGCGCCCCTCGGCTGCGGTGAGGACTGCGACGACGCCAACGAAGGCATCTTTCCGGGCGCGGTCGAGCTGTGCGATTCGCTCGACAACGACTGCAACGGCATCGTCGATGACGGCACCGGCCTGACGCCCACCCAGGCCGAGCCCAAGCGCGTCTCACCGATGAACGCCAAGAGCAGCCGCGCCGCAGGGCTGGCCTTCGATGGCGAGTCGTTCGGCGCGACCATGACCGTCCAGGACGGTACCTGGCAAGGGCACTTCCGTCAGCTCGACGCCTCTGGCAACCCGCTCGGTGACTCGCAGCGCGTGGCGCACGTCAATGCCGAGTCCTATGGCGGGCCGCTGGTCTGGACCGGTCAGCGTTACTTGATCGCGTACGACGACGCCCGGCAGGACGATAACTACGAGATCTACTTCAACTTGCTCAACCGCCAGGGCAAGCGGCTCAACGAAGACTTGCGCGTCACCAACGCGGACGACTTCTCGCTCCGGCCTTCGGTGGTGTGGACCGGCGTCGAGGGGCTGCTCGTCTGGGATGACCGGCGTTTCGAGGACAATCAGGACGCCTCGGCCATCTTTGGCCAGCGCATCTCGCTCGACGGGCAGCTGCTCGGCGGCAACATGCGGCTGTCTGCGCCCGGCGTGCATGGCGAGAACGCCAGCATCGCGCTGTCGGATGCCGGCGTCGGCATCGCCTTCGTCTCGCCAGTCGCGGGCAGCAACGACACCGTGCTGCATTTCATGACCGCCTCGCGCAGCCTGGAAAACCCGTCGGACGTGACCACCATCGAGTTCCGGAACGCCACTGCGCCCGTCGTGACGGCGGTCGGCGGCAAGTACGTGGTGACTTTCCACGAGCACACCGCCATGATCGGGCCGTCGATCTTCGGCGTGGTGATCGGCGAAAACGGCATCGAGCGGGCCCCCACGTCGATGACCGTCGCCAGCCGCTCCGCCCGCACCAATGCCACCTATTCGTATGGGGATCGCTTCGTGATGGTGTGGGCCGAGCAGCAGGACAAGTATCAGCTCTACGCGCAAGTCTTCGATGCCAAGCTGGCGCCGCTCTCGCCGCGCATGCGCCTGACCAACACCGCCACCGACACGTGGGGGCCCGCGCTGGCGCCGGCCGAAGACGGCGGGCTCGGCGTGCTGTACACGGACGAGAGCGAGCAGCAGACGTATTTCACGCGTCTCGACTGCGTCGAGCGCTTCTTGCTCGAGTGACGCCGGGCACGGGCACGTGTACGGGGTCTTAAGCGGGCCGGAGGACGCGGGGACCGGCTTGATGCACCTTGCCGGGGAGCGGGCGCCCCACCACCGTCTCCGCCACGCGTCCGGCTTCGATGAGCTTGTCCAGATCCACGCCGGTCTTCACGCCGAGCCCGTGCAGCAGGTACACCAGATCCTCGGTGGCAAGGTTGCCGGCGGCACCGGGCGCGTAGGGGCAGCCCCCGATGCCGGCCACCGAGGCATCGAAGTCGCGGATGCCGAGCTCCAGCCCGACCAGCGCGTTGGCGAGCGCCGTGCCGCGCGTGTCGTGCAGGTGCAGCGCCAGCTGCGCTGCGGCAAACTCGCTCAAGAAGGCCTTGACGATGTCGCGCGTTTGCAGGGGGCTGCCCACGCCGATGGTGTCGCCAAGCGACACCTGGTAGCAGCCGAGCTCGAGCAGGCGTCGCGCGATGCAGAGCGAGGTGTCGAGCGGCACGTCGCCTTCGTACGGACAGCCCCAAACCGTGGAGACGTAGGCTCGCACCGTGAGACCGGCCGCGCGCGCGGGCGGCACCACCTCTTCGAAGGTGTCGAGCGACTGTTCGATGCCCTTGTTGGTGTTCTTGCGGTTGTGGGTCTCGCTGGCCGACATGAACACCGCGATCTCCTTCAAGCCCGCTGCCAGCGCGCGCTCGAAACCCTTGGCGTTCGGCACCAGCGCCGAGACCGTCACATCGGTCGGCAGCACTGCCGCTTTGACCAGCTCATCGGCGTCGGCCAGCTGCGGCACCCAGCGCGGCGAGACGAAGCTGGTAAGCTCGATGCGCTTGAGCCCCGCCGCGACCAGCGCTTTCAGCAGCTCGAGCTTGCCCGACAGCGGAATCGGCGTCGCCTCGTTCTGCAGCCCATCCCGAGGCGAAACCTCGTAGATCGAGACGGAGTCGGGCAGGTGGTCGAGCATGGGGAGTTGTCAGTTGTCAGCCGGAGGGCTCAACACCAGCCGCTCCTGTCCCAGTAGGCCACGGTCGATCAGCGCGCGGCAGACAGAGTGAACGCCGCCGATTGGTCGGCAGCGTAGAGGAGGACGTTGGTGTCGACGAACACGGATCGTCGATCCACGCTTTCTTGCAATCTGCGTCGGTTGCACATGTGGGGGACTTCACGCAGCCGTCCTTGACCGTGCAGAATTGACCGCCGGGGCATGCTGTGTCGCCGCTGTTGGGGCAGGTGCGAGCGAGCGCGCTTCGGAGCGGGTGAGCGTCATGCGAGCACGACCGAGAGACTATCGCACGGGGCTTGCCGGAGCGACCCATTTCGGGTTGGTTGCGAGCCTTCCTCAACTCTCGGTGCACTCCGTTCAACTTCGGTTCAGTAGGCATCATGCGCTACTGCGGCGGCGCGCGCGGCGCCGTAAGCTCGTGCCACCCCCGATCCCCGATCCCGAAGTGCTGCTGTTTCGGCGAGAGGCCGCGCGTAGGGTCACAACGTTCCTCGATGAGCTCGACGAGCCCCTGAGACGCGCCTTCTACCTCGCCAACTTCGAAGGCCTGACCGCTCGCGAAATCGCCGTCGCCCTCGACATGACTCAACGGACGATCTGAGTGGCCTGAGACAAGTCCTCGCAGCCACGGCCGCCGGCGGAGCCGTGGGCAGCGCAACCCTCCTCATCACCTTTCCGCTCACCAAAGATTTGGGCACCGAGCCTTGACCGTGAGCTGTTACATGCTGATAAAATAACTCAACTGCTCCCACTCACCGCACTTGATGGTCAGCACGCCATGTCGCCGCCCGCCAGTCGACAAAGCCGCCTACCTTGGTCGACTGCTCGTAGCAAGCCTCGCGGCTTGGTCCTACGCTTGCGCATCGGATGGTAACGCACCCGCAGGCAGCGCTGGCGCAGCCGGTGCCACAGGCCTCGTGCTCGACGTTCCTGCTCCCGACGAGGGCTCGGAAACGTACCTGCGGCTCTGTGCGCGCTATGGTCTTGGCCAGGCGACTCGCGTCGCTTTGAGTCCAGACGCTCGGACATTGGCGGTGGGCGGCACGGATCTCGCGCTGCTCTTCGAACGAGAAAGCACTGAGCTGATCCGTAGCCTGCCCGTCGAGGGCCGAGTGGCGTCGGTGGAGTTCTCACCCGACGGCGCCGAGCTCGCGGTCGCTGCGGCGGACACGGTGTATGTGTTCGAGACCAACAGCGGCGCGTTGCTCGAGAGCATCGCGAAACCATCTGCGAACGTCACAGTACCGCTTTCGGCGCGCTACTCGCCCGCCGGCGAATTTCTGGCAGTTGCCGACGTCGCTCGCATCGACATTTGGAACCGGCCGTCTGCCGGGGCGCCGCGCAGTATCGACGCTGAGATCGCCTGGTCCGCCGACCGCATGGCCTTCGGGCCGGACGCTTCGAACCTGCTCGTGCGCACGGCCGAGGGCGTTGACCGCGTTGACCTCTCTTCGGGTACGACAACGAGCGTGTACGAGGCCCCGACTATCTTGCACGGCGCAGTGGCGACTGGTCCGGAGCTGATCGCCGCCGGCGACGATGCCGGAAGAGTTCTGGTTTGGAGAGGTGAAAGCGCATTGCCCGTGCTCGAGACTTCGCTCACAGGCAAGGTGGAATCCATGGCGTTTTCGCAGGATGGCACACTGCTGGCGGCCGCCAGCGCGAATCAGGAAGGCGACCTGCACGTTTGGGAGGTCGCAACAGGTATCGAGCGTCTCCGTCAGAATTTGGCGCCGTTTCTGGGAGAACCTTTCGGAGGTATTGGAGTCCGCTTCCATCAGGCACAGGACTTGGTTTTCGCCAACGACGGCTACCGGGCATTCGCCTTTGAACTCGACGCTAGCGAACCGATCGTAAGCTATGGCTGGGGACACGCGGGCTATTTCTCCGATGCCGCCGTTTCTCCCGACCAGCAATGGCTGGCGAGCTCGGCGCGTGACAAGATCATCGTCTGGGGCAGGGACGACGAGAGCGTCGTCAGCACGATTAGCCCGCCTGGTGTTTCGGGTGAGGTGGTGTTCTCACCCGACAGCACTCTTCTGTATTCGACGGTGCAAGGGACGCTGTTCGAATGGGAGCCAGCGACCGGTGTGCTCCTGCGACAGACTCCTGAGCTTCACCGCAGCATGATCAGCGATCTTGACGTCTCTCCGGACGGCGCGCACCTGGCGGCCGGGGTCATGGCTAATGAATTCATGATTCTCGACGCACCCACGCTCGAGCCTACGGTCCGTATTCCGGCTCCGGATTCGTTCGCTTCACATGTGGTTTTCGCGCCCGATTCCAAGGCCTTCGTGGGCGTAAAAAACCAGCGCGAAGTCGCGGCGTGGGACGTCGGCTCTGGTGCCGAGATTGCAGCGGTTTCAATCGAAGGCGACGTGGGAGGAATCCTGTTCGCTGTCGGTGGAACTCGATTGGTGGTGGCCGCACGTTACAGCGTCCGCGTGTACGCTTGGCCGGACCTGGAGCTGCTTCACTCCTTGACTCGACACGAAGCGGTGATTTTCGCCTTGCTACCCGTTGACGACAATCACGTGTTGTCTTTCGGCGGTGACAATCGTCGCGTGGTGCTCTGGGACATCGCCGGCGGTCGCGCGATCAGCGAAGGCGCTACGGATGACAGCGGCGTCCCGCGCATCGCGCTGCCGCCCGAAATGAGCGTCGCCTTGCTGATGCCGCGCGCCAACTCCCTTCGAACCTATTGCAACAGTCGGCAGCAGCCGCTCACTTACTTCCGGCCGCCGCGTTGAAGAGCAGCTCCTGAATGCAACAGGAAGACGGGAAGGCGAGCGGTTGGGGCGCCAATCTGATTGATCGCTCGCGTCGAACCATGCGTATCCGTTCAAATGCGCTGCGCTGCGACGCGAGATTCGAAACGGAGGAGCGCCAACCAACCTTCCCGTCTTTCCGCCTTCCTGCTCGCATCCCTCTCGAGCCGTCTGGGGCGTCAATCCGGCTGATAGATGACTTTTTGAGAGCCTTCGATGAAGTAGAATTTCGAATGTTCGGGGCGGCCGAAGGTCAGGGCGCCGAAGAAGTTGACGATGACGGCGAAGGCCGAGGCGAACATGAACGTGCCGCGTAACGATGGGCCAGAGATGGCGAGAGCTACGAACAAGAGCGGCGCGTAGTCGTTCGAGAAGCGGTAACCGAACTGTACCCAGCCGGTGTTTTGATAGAACAGCGTGGGTAGCGCGACGAGCGCGGCCGTTCCGACCAGTAACCAGGTGAGGCGCGTGAAGCGCCGCGTCACGAACAACCACAGATACATCGGCGTGGTCAGCCACAGCGCCAGACCGTGTCCGTTGATCTGCAGCGGTCCGCCGCCCGCCGGAAACCACGGCAAGCTGCTGAGCACTACCCCGAGGTTTCGCGCCACATAATGGTAATCGAAGAGCCCCCACTTCGCGATGCGCTTGGACCACGCCACGCTCAGGTAGCGGTAGCCCACCTCCCACGGATCATCGAAACGCGCCGCGTTGTGCCACAGCGTGAGCCCGAGCAGGGCCACGATCGGCAGCACAAACCACGCGAGCTTCGGCCCGAGCTTGGAAAGATCGTAGCGCTGCAAGAGACCCGGCCCCGGCGGTTGCTGCAAGCGCGCACCGCGCAGTGCCTCGATCACGAACAAGGGTGCCGCGAATAGCAGCGGCGTGCGCGTGGCGAAGCCGAGCCCCAAACAGATCCCTGCCAGCAGGGGCCGCTCCGCCGCGATCGCGAACAGCAGGTATGCAGTCATCAGCACCGCCGCAACCACGTGAGCCGCGTACCAAACCGTGCCCTGCACGCTGCTGTAGAAGTACACGCTGCCGAAGCAGAACAGCAACGACAGGACGAGGTTCTCGGTCTCGCTGCGGCGCGAGGCCCCACGGCGCCGCAGCTTTTCCAGGGCCAGAAACAGCACGGCCGGTGCGAGCCCGGCGAGCAGCAAGAAAAAGCGGCCGTCGCACACCTCTTCGGCACGGCCGCCGAGCGCCACCAGCGGCAAAAGCAGGGCGCTGGGCAGCGGCGGGAAAACCACGAACCACTTACCCTGGTAGTTGGCAAAGTCGTTGTTCTCGGCGTAGGCCGGGGGCGGCCCGCCAAGATCGAGCCGCCCGTCGAGCCAAGCCTCCGCCAGCAGCGCGAAGTGGTTGTACGGCGTATGCGACCGGAGCAGTCCCGGCGACGCGCACGCCATCAGCATCAGGGTAACGCCGGAGTAGATCGCCAGCGCCCAAACCAACCGCCGCGCGCGTGTATCGTTGGCCAGAGCCTTGCGTCCGCCTCCGAGCGCGGCGCTGCCCGGGCTCGCGGCGGTCCTGTCGATCACACTGATTGCCATATCACCGTTTTGCGCGGCGCCCTCGGTCGCGCTAAGGCGGTGGCCCGATGTCCCGTCCCGAGCTCGTGGTACCGGTGGCCGATCTAGAGCGCGGCCCGAAACACGTGGAATTCGGGCTCTCCGAAGCGTGGCTGCGCCGCGCGCTTCAGGGTACCGATGCCCGGGTCGCGGTCAGTCCGGGCAAACTCGACGTGACCTTGAGCAAGAACGGCAAAGAGGTGTTGGTCCGCGGCAACCTGACGGCCGAGCTGACCATGCCCTGCGTGGTGACGCTGGATCCGGTCCCAGTTCCAGTCCGGACCGAAATTCTGCTCATGCTGTCGCCGCGCAGTGGCTTGAGCGCCGAGGAGATCGAACGCAGCAGCGGGCGCGGCGGGAGAGCCCGCAGAAGCAAAGGCCGGCCTGGGCTCGCTGCGGCGCCAGGCACCTCGGAGCCCAAGGGCCGCTGGGAAGAGACGCCAGTCCTTACTGATGAGGATGCCGGGAAAGACACCTACGACGGGTACGAAATCGCCCTGGATGACTTCGTGCGGGAGTTCCTGATCCTCGAGCTTCCGATGTTTCCGCGCCGTTCGGACTTGCCAACCGACGGCGCAGCGGCTAACCCTCCGCTCCCCGTTGGCAGCCCGCCGGGGGGCCCAGCGCCCCTCGACCCGCGATTGTCACCGCTAGCCGAGTTCAAGAGCCGGCTCGAGAAGAAGATGAAGAAGGAGTAACCGTCGTGGCCGTTCCGAAGCGACGCAAGAGCAGCAGCAGGCGCGACATGCGCAGAGCCCAGCATGACAAGGTCAGCGCGCCCAACGTGGTGCCCTGCCCCAGCTGCTCGGCTCCCATGGTGCCTCACCGGGTTTGCCCAGGCTGCGGGTTCTACAAGGGTCGTGCCGTCATCAAGAGCGGCGACGCCGAACGCTGAGCCCCTCGGCGCGCTCTCCCTGGACTAGGAGCACGGGACTGCGCCCACCGAACCAAGGGACAGGTGGTTTAACCATTTGTGGTGACGCGCCGGCCAGGTGATCGTATCGATGGCGGGTCATGCCCAGTAGCGCAGCTCCCAAGAGCCGGATCCTCGGCACCGGCGCCTACGCGCCCGAGCGGGTCCTGAGCAACGCCGACCTGGAGAAGCTAGTCGACACCTCGGACGCGTGGATCACCGAGCGCACCGGGATCAAAGAACGTCGCGTCGCGGCTGATGACCAGGCATCGAGCGACATGGCGCTGATGGCCGCGCGCCGCGCGCTCGAGGCTGCGGGTCTCACGGCAAAGGACCTCGACATGATCATCGTGGGCACGGTCACGCCCGACCTGCCCATGCCCGGTTGTGCCTCGATCCTGCAGCAGAAGTTGGGGGCGGACGCGATTCCGTCGTTCGACGTCTCTGCGGCCTGCGCGGGTTTCATCTACGCCATGTCGATCGCGGATCAGTTCATCCGCTCCGGGGTGCAGAAACGTGTGCTGATCGTGGGTGTCGAGCTCTTGAGCCGCATCCTGAACTGGAAGGATCGCACGACCTGCGTGCTCTTCGGTGACGGCGCCGGCGCGGCGGTGCTCGGCCCAGCAGGCGACGACGGTTCCGGCATCCTGTCGACCAAGCTTTACACGGACGCCGCGCTGGTAAGCTCGCTGTGTATTCCAGGCGGCGGCAGCAAAGAACGACTGACGCCCGAGGGTCTGGCCGACCAGCGTGACAAGGTGCACATGGCCGGCCAGGACATCTTCAAGGTAGCGGTCAAGAACCTGACCAGTGCCTCGCGCTCCGCGCTGGAGCAAGCGGAGCTACCCGCGTCGGCGGTGCGCTGGGTGGTGCCGCACCAGGCCAACCTGCGCATCATCGCGCAAGTCGCGCTGCGGCTGGACATTCCCCTCGAACGCTTCGTGCTCAATATCGAACGCTACGGCAACACCTCAAGTGCTTCGATCCCCATCGCGCTCGACGAGGGCCTGCGCGACGGCCGCATCCAGCGCGGCGACACCGTCTTGATGTGCGCGCTCGGCGCGGGTATTTCCTGGGGCAGCGCCCTGGTCCGCATCTGACAATGACGACAGCCTGGCTATTCCCCGGACAAGGCACGCAACAAGTGGGTATGGGCAAGCAGCTCTTCGAGAGCTCGCTGGCCGCTCGCGAGATTTGGCAGCGCGCCGACAGCGCGCTCGGCTTCTCGCTCAAGCAGCTGTGCTTCGAGGGTCCCGAGGCGGAGCTCACGCTGACCAAGTTCGCGCAGCCGGCGATCGTCACCTGTAGCATCGCGGCGTTGGCCGCCATTCGCGAGGCGCTGCCCGAGCTACCTTTGCCGGCGTGCGCCGCGGGACATTCATTGGGTGAATACAGCGCGCTCGTCGCCAGCTCGGCGCTCGATTTCGAGGACGCAGTGAAGCTGGTGCACCTGCGCGGCCAGGCCATGCAGGAAGCCGTGCCCGAAGGGCTCGGCGGCATGGCGGCGATCATGGGCGGCGATGGGCCGAGCGTCGAAGCGCTATGTCGCGACGCCGCCGAAGGCGAGGTGGTCTCACCCGCGAACTTCAACGCGCCGGGCCAGATCGTGATCTCGGGTCACGAGACCGCCGTCGGGCGCGCGGCGGCGCTGGCCGCCGATCGCAAGCTGAAGGCCATCCTGCTGAACGTGAGCGCGCCGTTCCATTGCTCACTGATGGCCCCCGCCGCGCTGCGCATGAAGAGCGCGCTCGCGGACACGAACATCGGCGAGCTCTCGTTTCCGGTACTACCCAACGTGGAAGCAAAACCGAACCGCGCAGCATCGCGCGTGGCTGAGCTGCTCGTGAAGCAAGTCGACTCGCCGGTGCTCTGGGAGCAGACGGTCACGGCCATGGCCGAGAGCGGCGTAACGCGCACGCTCGAGATTGGTCCGGGCAGGGTCCTGGCCGGGCTGGTGAAACGGATCGATAAGCGCGTCAGCGTGCTTTCGGTCGGTGATGCCGAGGGCGTGGCAAAAGTGGCGGATTTTCTGACCAGCTGAGCCGAGCTGCTACGCACCGCGTAAGACATTTCCCGCTCGACGAGCGCCTCCTCGTGCTAAAGACGCGCGCTCGCGGCCGTTTTCGCCGTGCTTTCGCGAAAGACTATCGAGGCCATGTTCGATCTAACCGGCAAAGTAGCGCTCATCACGGGCGGCTCGCGCGGGATTGGTCGCGCTGCCGCGCTAGCGCTGGGCAAACAGGGCGCAGAGGTCGTCGTCAACTACGTGAGCAACGAGGGTGCGGCGCGTGAAGTCGCCGAAGCCATTCAAGCCGCCGGCGGCAAGGCCGAGATCGTTCAGTTCGACGTCGCCAGCTCGGAGACTGCCGAGAAGGCCATCGCTGAGGTCGCCAAGCGCCTGGGGCGGCTGGACATCCTGGTGTGCAGCGCGGGCATCTCGATCGACGGCCTCTTGCTGCGGCTCAAGGACGAGGATTTCGACCGGATTTTGTCGGTCAACGTCAAGGGCGCGGTCGCCTGCGCGCGCGCCGCGATTAAGGTGATGATGCGCGCCAAGACCGGCCGCGTGATCTTCCTGTCGAGTGTGGTTGGGGAGATGGGCAACGCGGGCCAGACCGCCTACTCGGCATCCAAGGCCGCGCTGCTCGGCGTCACGAAGTCGATGGCGCGGGAGCTGGCTTCCCGCTCGGTCACGATCAACGCCATCACGCCGGGTTTCATCGACACCGACATGACCGGCGCGCTCACCGAGGAGCAAAAGGCCGCCATCAACCAGGCCATCCCGCTCGGCCGAACCGGCAAGCCGGAGGAGATCGCGGCCGCCGTCGTGTACCTATCCTCGGATGAGGCGGCCTATGTCACCGGCCAGACGCTGCGCGTGAACGGCGGCATGTACATGTAAAACTTGAGGTTTTCTCCGGTTCGGCGGAGCCTCGACACCGCCGCTTGGGATACCTTGGACGACGAGACGGCAATCTTGCTAACGGTTCGAAAAATCCCTGCAAATGGGGCGACCCCTCTGGTAGGAGGCGCCCCTGGAGGCATCATGGCTGAAGGTCGGAACGTAACCGCTGAAGTGAAGCGGATCATCAAAGAGCAGCTCGACGTGGACGAGAAGGACATCAAGCCAGAGTCCACGTTCATCGACGATCTGGGGGCCGACTCGCTCGGCCTGGTGGAGCTGGTCTTGGCCTTCGAAGAAGCCTTCGAGATCGACATCCCCGATGAGGATACCGAGAAGATTCGCTCGGTTCAGGATGCTATCGACTACATCGAGAAGCACCTCGCGGGCTGAAGGCTGCCGTGGGGCGCTCGAAGGGCGCGCTCCACGGCCCCTCTGGCAGAAATGCCAGTTGGCTCTAGGCAGCTGAAGGAGCACATGGAGCGGATCGTCGTCACAGGAATTGGTCTGGTCACTCCGAACGGGGTTGGCACCGACGCGAGCTTTCAGTCTCTGGTCAATGGCCGTAGCGGCGTCGGTCCGATCACGCAGTTCGAGGCGACCGAACAATTTTCGACGCGTATCGCGGCCGAAGTAAAGAACTTCGACCCCGCTCAGTTCATGGAGAGGAAAAAGATCAAGGAGGTCTCGCGCTTCATCCCCTTCGCCATCGCGGCGACCCGGATGGCGCTCGAACAAGCCGACTTGAATCTGACTGAGGAAGAGCGTGATCGCGCTGGTGTGTTCATCGGCGTCGGCCTGGGCGGCCTGGAGAACCTGGAGCGCTGCACGATCACCCTGACCACCAAGGGTCCCGGCAAAGTCAGCCCCTATTTCATCCCGTCGCTGATCGCCAACATGGCCGCCGGCCAGGTATCGATCGCGTTCGGGTTGCGCGGACCCACCATGGCTCATACCAGCGCGTGCTCCTCCAGTGCGCACGCCATGGGCGAGGCGCTACGCATGATGCAGCGCGGTGATTCGGAAGTCATGGTGGTGGGCGGCGCGGAAGCCACCATCTCCCCCATCGGCATCGCAGGTTTCGGAGCCATGTTCGCGCTCAGCCGCCGCAACGACGAGCCGGAGCGCGCCAGCCGACCCTGGGACAAGGACCGCGACGGCTTCGTATGCGGCGAGGGTGCGGGCACCCTGATTTTCGAGACCCTGAGTCGCGCCAAGAAGCGCGGCGCCCGCGTCCTGGCGGAGGTCACGGGCTACGCCGCTACCAGCGACGCCTATCACATCACGAAGCCTGCTCCAGATCACGCACAGGCAGCGCGCGCCATGCAGAACGCTCTCAAGGACGCCAAGGTCACCCCGGAGCAAATCGACTACATCAACGCCCATGGCACCTCGACGCCGGTCGGCGATATGGAGGAAGCCAAGGCCGTCGCGCGCATCTTCGGTAGCCACGCCCTGGACAAGAAGCTCTGGGTCAGCTCCACCAAGAGTATGATGGGCCATCTGCTCGGCGCGGCGGGCGCAGTCGAAGCGGCCGTCTGCATCAAAGCCATCGAGACCGGCGTGATCCCGCCGACTATCAACCTCGAGGATCCGGACACCGAGGTCCCACTCGACTTCGTGCCCAACAAGGCGCGCGAGCGACGCATCAAGCGCGCCATGAGCAATTCCTTCGGTTTCGGCGGGACCAACGCGACGTTGATCTTCTCCGCCTTCGAGGGCTGAGCGACGCCAGAGCACCGCTGCCATGCAGTGCCCCTATTGTCGAGAAATGGAGAGTCGGGTGGTCGATTCGCGGTTGGTTGCGGGTGGCACCGTCACCTGGCGCCGTCGCGAATGCGACGGCTGCAAGCGCCGCTTCACGACCTACGAGCGCGTCGAGCAGACATTGCCCACGGTCGTCAAGAAGGACGGCCAGCGTGAGCCGTTCGATCGCCAGAAGATCCTGCGCAGCCTGCGCATCGCCTGTAACAAGCGACCAGTGTCGGCGGAGGCGCTGGACGAACAGGCCGAGCAGCTCGAACGTGAGCTGGGCGAGAGCGGTGAAAAAGAAATCTCGTCGCTGGTCATCGGGGAGCGCGTGATGGCAAGGCTCAAGGCTCTGGACGAGGTCGCCTACGTCCGCTTCGCCAGCGTGTACCGCTCGTTCCGAGACATCGACGAGTTCATGAGCGAGATGGGCAAGCTAGTTCGCTCGCGAAACGACTGAGCATGGCCAAGGACCTGAATCAGGAGCTGATGCGCCACGCGCTCACGTTGGGTGAGAAAGGCGACCCTTCGCCCAACCCGCACGTCGGCTCGGTCGTGGCGAGCGCCAAGGGTGAGATCCTGGGCGAGGGCTTTCACGAAGCCGCGGGCATGGATCACGCCGAGGTCGTGGCGCTCAAGGCTGCCGGCGCGAAGGCTCGCGGGCAAACGCTGGTCATCACACTGGAGCCCTGCAATCACCAGGGGCGCACCGCGCCATGCGTCGATGCCATCCTGAGCGCTGGGGTCAAGCGCGTCGTGATCGGCTGCAGGGATCCGAACCCACGCGTAGCCGGCGGCGGCGTCGAACGGCTGAAAGCAGCGGGCATCGAGGTAGTAGAGGGCGTGCTGGAGCAACAGGCCCAGTCGCTCATCAAGGGCTGGACCAAGTTCATCACCACCGGCCAGAGCTATCTGACGCTGAAGCTCGCCATTTCGCTCGACGGTCGCATCGCGACGCGCTCGGGCGCTTCCAAATGGATCACGTGTCCGGAGTCACGTCTGCGCGTACAGGCGCTGCGCGGCGCGCACGATGCGGTGATGGTCGGCGTGAACACGGTCCTGGCCGACAATCCGCGTCTCACGGTGCGCGACGTACCCGGCCGGAGCCCGGTTCGCGTCGTGGTGGACAGCAAGCTGCGGATTCCGACGACTGCTCAAATGGTGCAGAGCGCGGCGCAAACGCCCACCTGCGTCGTCACCACGCAAGCTGCCCCCAAGCTGCAAGAAGACGCACTGCAAGCGCTGGGCGTGCGGGTGATTCGCGTCCCACCCACCGCCGAAGGGCGCTGCGATCCGGCCGTGATGCTGCGCGAGCTGGCGGCGCGCGAGGTGGTAAGCGTGATGTGTGAAGGCGGCTCGGAGCTCGCCGGCAGCTTGCTCGCGAGCAGGCTGTCGGACGAGCTGCACGTCTTCGTGGCACCAGTGCTGCTCGGGCCGCGTGGTCGTCCTGGCGCGGTGGACTGGGCGGGACCGGAAAACCCATCGGACGCGCCGCGCATCGATCCACCCCATTGGGAGCTTTGCGGCGGCGACGCCTACGTGTGGGGCCCGCTGAAGTATCCAAAGAAGACTAGCCGCACGAGCCCCGGCTGAGCGGGGGTCCCAATTGCCGGGCTCCGAGGCCGGTGTTAGGTTTCTCGAGCAATGGCACTGCTGCCGATCCTGAAGTACCCCGATCCCCGCCTGCGTGAGGCCGCCAAGCCGGTCGCGGAGATCACGCCCGAAGTCCTGAAGCTGGTCGAGGACATGGCCGAGACCATGTACGACGCGCCGGGCTGCGGCCTGGCGGCCAACCAGGTGGGTGTGGCGTTTCGCATCTTCGTGATCGATACGGCGGCCGAGGACGAGCCCAGTGATCTGCGCGTGTTCATCAACCCGGAGATTCTGGAGCTCGACGGCGTTCAGACCTGGGAAGAGGGCTGCCTGTCCTTCCCTGGCGCCACGGAGGAGATCAAGCGGGCCGAGCGCGTGAAGGTCAAGGCGCTGGATCGCGAAGGCAATGAGTTCACCCTCGAGACCGATGGCCTGCTGGCCGTGGCCATCCAGCACGAAAACGATCACCTGAACGGTGTGCTCATGATCGACAAGCTCTCCGCGCTCAAGAAGCGCATGATGAGCAAGAAGGTCGAAAAGGCAAAGGCCGAAGCAGCCGCCAACGCTTAGACGCCCATCGTCGTCGAGCGTTCATCGCCTTTTCATCACCCGCGAGCGCGCAGCGCGAGCTGGAACCCCCTCACCCGACCTTGGCACGATCAGATCACGATCGGAATTGAGAGGCGGGACGAGACCCCGGCGAGGCCGGAAGCAAAACCCGTGGTGAAACTTGCGACGTACGCGGGACGCGTGGGTCACCGGCGGGCGAACCAAGACCTATCTAGGTAGCGCAGCTACCTAGATGGCGGTCGCGAGAAGAGGCTGCTATCCAGGTTCTCGCCGCGGGCGCGCATCGACTCGACGACTTGCGGCACGTTGCCGCTGGCAATGAAGGTGCCTTCAACGGCGCCGCCGGCCGCGGTGCGGTCGGGGACGAACGTGAAGATGTCCTGCAGCTCGATCTCGTCGCCCGTCACACTCGAGAGCTCGGAGATGCGCAGCACGCGCACCCTATCGTCTCGCAGTCGGGCGACTTCGATCACCACGTCATAGGCGCCGGCCAGAAGCTCGCGCGCGGCGCGGATTCCTAGCCCAGGCCGCGCAGTCGCGATCTCCGCTCCCAGGCGCATGAGCGCGCGCTTGATGGACGAGGCGTGGCGCAGCGCCAGCACGCCATCCGCACCGGATGCCACCATCTCGGTGACGGCCGCGGTGACCTCGGGCGTCGTCAGGCGCGCGGCGAAGCGAAGACCTGGAATGGCAGCCTTCACGCTCAGCGCGCGACGTGAGTCCGCGATGCTGGCCAAACCGAAGTCCACGGCAACGTCGCTTTGGCCTGCCACGCCGTCACCGATCCACACCAGGCGCGCATCGGCGTGCGAACCAACCAGTGCAGAAAGCAGTTGTTCGGCCGAGCCATCGTGACCACCCACCACCAGAATGTTCACGCGAGCCACCAGGCAGTGACGGCAGAAGGTAGCGATGGCGCGCGAGATCACGCCGCGCCGCACGAGCTCATCGAGCGTCAAGGCGAAGCGCTCCGGCTTGCGAAGCACCAGCGCGGCAGGCTTACCGCCGCTGGCCGGATCGAGCGACACGCGAGCGCCGGTCGTTAGACGAAATTCGTAGTCGGTGCCGCCCTCCGCCGCGTCACTGCGCAGCCGCATGATCGCCCAGGCCAGCGAGCGCTCCGAGCTGAAACCTGGTTCCACCGCCACCGAGCGCCCGGCGCGCGCCGCCACTACCTGGTCGAACCGCACCACCCCGAGCTCCGTGACCGAAGCATCAGTGAGCAGGTCTCCGAGCGGACCGAGGTCGAGTAGCTCGTCACGGCTCAGCTCGATGATCCGCTCGGGCGCGATACTCATCGGAGCATCCGTCACGCTGCTCAGCTTGGTCACGACATCGCGCAGGATCGGCTCCACGCGCTCGCCCAGATCTGCTGCAAGCGGCAGCTCGAAGGCTTCGGGCCCCAGGCGATCGACCACGCCCTGAACCGTGCTCGCTACGAGTGTCACCAGCGCACTACGTTCATAGCTGGGCGAATCGTCTTGCGTGGTTCGCCCGACTTGGTGCGTGCCCGTCGTCTCGTTGACCGGGAAACCACCAGCGCGCGGTGGATCGGAGCTGGGCAAGGGGGGTGATGGGCGCGGGGGCTCGACGGTACGGCTGGGGCCGGGATGGCGCGTTTGATCATCGTCGTCGACAGTCGACGAACGCATGGCTGCCGACGAACGCATGGCTGCGGCGGGCGGACTCGAGACGCTAGGGCCGGTCGTCGAGACCTCATCCGGATTCGACAGCAGCTCCGGGCGCGAGTCGCCCTCCCCCGCCTGCTCGCCCTCGCCCCCCGGCAGCTCGATGCGCAGCACGAAGTCGCCCACGTAGATGCGGTCACCTTCGCGCACGATGGTGGCCTGCGTGATGCGACGACGATTGACGTACGTGCCATTGGTGCTGTTGAGGTCGGTGACGATGAAACGACCATCGCGGTACAGCAGCCGCGCGTGACGTTTGGAGACATTGCCCTTGGGCAACATCAGCTCGTTGCCCTGCACGCGTCCGACCGTTAGCTCTGCGGTCTCGAATGTTTCGCGTCGCTCCGCTCCGCCCTTTTCATGGATAACCACCGCGAACACGGGAGCCCGGGCGGTGGAGGTCGGAGAAATCACGAAGCTAAAGGATTGCCGATCTGAGGCCCCTCGTGTCAATCCGAAGTGTTATGCTCCGAAGTTCTAGTTTTACTGGATGGCGCGGTCCGCCAAAGGCCTAGGAGGCTGGTGTTTTTCAAACCCAGCCTCCTAGATCCCTGTCCTGGGGGAGGAGGCACGCGCCTCCTCCCCTCAAAAAGCAAAGCTTTTTGAGCCTCCCCTCCACGCGGCGGCTCCGCCGATTTGGACAGCTGGT
>DATEDZ010000338.1:0-18462 GCA_035281385.1 Polyangiaceae bacterium | reverse complement strand
ATCGAGATCGCGGCCCTCTCCCAACCTGACCCGTTGCGCTGGTGGACCTGCAACCACTTGCATGCGCCACGCGCTACGCGGGCCGCGATCTCGATGGGCCATCACACGAACACCCCAAACTATTGTCGAACTGGGGCTAGTGATGCCCCAATGCGTGGCTCGAGAATCGTCGACGTCGGCCTCGGTGGGATGGGAGCGAGCGTAGCGTGGCTCCGTGAAGCACTCGCCTCGTCCCACGGCCGACGCTGGTGAGCGCCGCCCAACAAGCCATTGAAGCAGACGACCGCGCCTCGTCGTGACCACCACCTCCTCCCTCTCGCCCGTGGTGAAGTACCACGGGCTCGCTCTTCGCCACCTGTTGCCTCCTCGTTTCCTGACCCTGCCAAGGTCAGACGCGAGATTGAGGCCGCCTTGGCCAAGCCTGAAAAGCCTTGAGTCAACGTCCTCATCCGGCACTCACGCCCGGCGCGCACGCAGACGTGTTGCTGGCCGTTCAGCACTGCAACGCTCAGGGCCACTGTTCGGGTTCGAGTTTCTCGACGAATTCGAACAGACGACCTCGCTGATCCGCGAGACGCCTTTGTTGTCCACACTCGTCGATCCGCCCATTCGACGCGCTCTGATCTATCGCTTCCCTTATGGCGTCTTCGTTGTCCCTGGATTGGGTGCCGACGCCGACGTCATTGTCGCGGTCGTCGACCTGCACCAAGATCCGGAAGTCATACGGCGGGCCTATCGACGCTGAGGCGGGCGCCGCCCAACAAGCCGTTGCAGCAGTCGGCCGCGCGTCGTCGTGACCTGGACCCTTCGCTCTCTCGCCCGTGGTGGCATACCACGGGCTCGCTCGTCGCCAGCTGCTACTCCCTCGTTTGCTGATGCGGCCGCAGCGCTCGCTCGCGGCGGAAGCGCGATGGTGCTATTGTTGTCGTCGTGAGACCGGTTGAGGCCATGTACGAAGACGGGATCCTTCGCCCCGCAAAGCCCCTGAACCTGCGATCGGGGGAACGGGTGGGCGTCATCGTGGTTCGCCAGCCGGACCCGACACGTTGGGACCTTTCGCGGCTTGCGTCGTTCCAGACTGAGGACGCTGACCTGGCCGGCGCAGGTCTGGATGAATGGTCGGCGGCGCTCGATCGTGAGGACCGGGGTTGAGGCGTGGTGAACTCTGGTGGGCCAACCTCGGCGCCCACCGTCCTCAAGAACAAACCGGGCGACGACCCGTCGTCGTCTGGCAAAGCGATGCCCTCAACCGTGTCCTGCAGTCTGTTCTCGTAGTTCCGCTCACCACGAACATGGATCGTGCCCGCCTGGCTGGCACCGCGATCATCTCCGCATCACCGGACGGTCCACCCTCCGACTCTGTGGCCCTGGCGTTCCAGATGCGCGCCATCCCAAAGTCTGCGCTCGACTGCAAAATCCGTTCGCTATCGGATTCCGAGCTGGCCGAACTGGAGCTCGCCACCGATGAAGCGCTCGGTCGTGTCGAGCCCGAATGACGGCTTCGCTGTCCAACAAGCGCTTGCAGCTGGCGCCCACCCAAGCCTTCGGGCTCGCGACCCAGATACGAGCTGCGCTCGCAAGGGCCGCGGCTCGGCGCAGGTTGCCTAGTCTCGAGACTTCAGCGTGGTCGGCGCAGCTGAAGCGCGGTACGTGAGCCGGACTGATGAGGCGAATCTTCGCAGCGGGAGGACTCGAGCTCTACGCTCACGAGTTGACAGACGCGAGCTCTGTCGCATTGCCTTTCGGTGGTCGTCAGTTCGCCTGTCTACTATGGGATCACGGTTTGACGCTTCCTGACGCGAGTTCGAAAGCCCTGACTCAGCTTCTCTTGCGAGGCGGCTGCCGCTACGTGGTCTGTGGAGGAACGCACTGTGAAGCCTGGCACGATCTAATCGACCTGATTTTCGTGACCGAGCACCTCGAAGCACCCGACGCGGAGCGCGACAGAGCTCACGTCATGACCACGTGGCACGACAAAGAGCTTCCCGACGATGTCGCTTTCTTCTTCGTCTACAACACCAACTTTGACGACGTCAGGTTCGATCGATACCTGATTCTTCACCTTGGAACCGATCCTTCGGCTCAGTCGATCGACGACGCCGTCACTGCCCACGCAAGACAGCTCACTTCCCTGGGCTGAATCAACTTTCCGTCGGCGGCGCGTCGGCAAGCCGAACCCGAACGGCCGCGGGCTAACAAGGCGCTGCAGCGGACGGGTAGGAAGCCGGCCCGCCGCTGAACGCCGATCCGTTAGGCGGACAGCGCCTTCTTCCTGGGTGCGAGCGCGAGGGCGATTTCGCGTTGTGTCGCTCCGGCCGCCAGAAGCCCTTGCACCAGCAGATCGAGTGACACCCCGGGGTCGCCAGCCTCCATCTTCGCGACTCTGGATTGGCTCGAACCGATTCGCTTCGCGAGGTCCGTTTGTGTCAGCCCGCGCTGCTCGCGAGTTTTTCGTAGCCTCGTTCCAAGCGTCGCCTTCATGTCGACCAGGGCTTCCTCCGCCTTGCTGAGTCCCAGAAACTCGCTTGCGGACCCGACGCGCCAGCCTGCCTTCTCCAGCTTCCTTCGCTTGTTTCGGTCCATGGTCGTCATCTTCATCCTCTCGCCGCATCGTCATAAGCGCGGAGCCTGAGCTGGCTGTTCCTGATCACCGTCGGCGGGGTCGTCTGCGTCGTCTTTGAGAAGACCTCCGCGATCACGACTGCGTCAGTGTCGACTCGGTACACGATTCTCCAGGTTTGTTTCTGGTCCTGAACGCGTAATTCGTGACATCGAGCTCCGATCACCGGCATGGGTCTTGACTGCGGCATCGCCAACGCCCGTCCCGCCTGAAGCAATCTCAAGAGGTAGCCGGCCTCGACCCGAGCGTCAGACGAGAACGGCGGGCTTTTGACCTCGCCGCTCAACCAGACCAAGGGCTTGTGCTTTGGCGACACGTTCGATGGTATGTCATTTCTGACATATGTCAAGGCCGCCTAACAAGCTCAGTGAGCGCCGCCCAACAAGCCGTTGCAGGCAGACGGCCTCACCTCGTCGTGACGTGAATCGTCTGCCCTCACCCGTGGTGGGTTACTACGGGCTCGGTCTTTACCAACTGCAGCCCCATCCTTTGCTGATGCGGCCGCTGCTTAACGGCGGTACGTTGGGCGGACTAAATGCGTATCGCGTCGTGGAGTCCCGTGGCTCCGTAGAATCACCCACGCGGCGACCACGCTCGGTAACCAAACGAGTGCGCCAAAGACGAGGAAGTTCATGGCTCCGGACGAGCCCTCCGCCAGGATTCGCGCTTGCTGCGATGGATCCACGCTCACCCCGCCGACTGCACCAAACAGTTTTACGAGGCCCAACAGCGTTACGATGATACTGCCGACTGCCGAGCCCGCTACCAGCGCAGCCACCCGTTTGGTCGCAGATGTCGCGCCTTTCCAGAGCCGACGGACTAGCCAAATCGTGATGGCGGTTCCCGCGACTGCGTAGAGCAGCCAGGCAAGCGCAGCCTCGGAAGTTATCGTCTGTTCTCCGACTACTACGCAAGGCTGGATCCTGCTAAGGATCGCTGCAGTCGGAGTCGGGGGGTGAGGCTGCGTGAGCGCCGGTTTCACACCAGGAGAGAAGGGTGCTGCGCTCCGGATCGGTGAGGGGCACGACTTCCGGGTCGAGGCTCAGCCAGAGGGGAGGCATGAAGTCGTTCGTGAGCGCAGCCGCGATCAGCTCGTAGCGGTGCTTGCCCTGCGGGGTTCGAATCTGAGTGTCTGCGTAGGTGACGAGCGAGAAGGGTGCGCCGTTTTCGGTCGGAGCTGAGTGGCACCGCTGGCACTTCTGCTCGAGGACTTCGTGGGCGGCGCACCAGCTTGCGGGAAGCGGGGTAGTATTGCCAGCAGCGCCGCTGGTGGAATCGATGGCGTCGCTGTGGGCACCAGCGGTCGCTGGTGATACGGATGGCTCTTCGTTCTTTGCAGTGCAGGCGAGGGCGCCCATCGCACACAGCACTAAAACATAAACGATAGCTCGATTTCGATTCACGCGGTTTCGAACGGCAGAACATACGAAGTCGTTAGTGCAAGTGGCAGGGCCAACGAAACCAACGCGATCGAATTGGAACCGTCGCGCGTTTTCGGGGCTAAAACCCCCATAAACAGCAGGAAAAATGCTGATTTTGCTCTTTATTAGTTCGTCGCTTCGCCGTAGTCTGAAAACACTCAGCACCATCCGTTGATGACGGTCGCTGCGAGAGAGTGAGTCGGTCGCATGGGGGATCCGACTCGAGAAAGGATCGACGTGTTTCCATACAAGGACAACGCCGGCCATCGTGCCGCGTGCGCTGCTGTGTTGTTTCTGACGCTGAATTGCTCGGGCGCGAGCGATGAGGCCGAGCCGACGGCTGTCGAACGAATAGCCATCATCCCGATCACCATCGACGCTCGTCGCTCACTCGCCGTGACGGAGCAAAACATCCTCTCCCGCTTCTCGCTCGAGCGCGTGCTGCACCAATTGGTGACGCAGAGTGGTGTGGCGAATCTCACCGAGGTAGAGTTGTTTCAGCAATGGTGGGATACGCAGAACCCCAAGCCGGGTGTGTATGCGGGCCCCCACTGCGACGACGTCGTGGACGCGAGCGGGCAGTCGGTCATCAACGGCTATCCCTATTTGTGCCGCGACGGTGCCGAAGGCGCGCAAGTGAGCTGCGATCCATTCGCCGCCAGTAGCAGCTGCGCGTACATCCCAATCGGGCTCTTCAATCGCTTCGACCTGTCACCCGAAAATGGAGCTCACTGCGGCGAGCACCGCATCGTGTACGCCAAGCAGTCGGGTGTGAGCTCGACCAGTGATCGCAATCTGCTGATCTTCGAAGCGGTGCTGCCCAACCCCCACCCGCAGCAGGGGCTGAAGGGTTGCCAGCAGATCGTGGATACCTGGGCTGATCTGAGCAAGGAGGGCTCGCTCTCGAAGCGAGCCGACGTGCTCGAAGCCTTCTACTTCGACGGCCGCGGCAGCGTGGGCCCGGTGATCCACGTTGACAACTTCGGAAACAACGCCCTCGGCGCCGGGCAGATCCGCACCAATCAGTTTTCGAACACCACGACCGGCTGGTCGCTGCGTGAGTTCAAGCTGCAGCGCACCTGCGCCGGCCAGAGCTGTACGGCGCTGCGCTTCGTCCCAGTGACCAACAAGAACAATGCCTTCGGTTTGCTGTTCGCGCCCGGCTCGGCGCTGCCCACAGCGCCGGCATTCCTGAGTTTCTTCCCGACCCAAGTGGCGGCGCTGGCTGCCCCAACGGTGGCGCAGATCGACATCTCGGTACCCGACGTCTTCAACAGTGCGCAGAGCCAGGCCTCCGGCGCGACGGCCGCCGAGATGAAGTACCTCGAGCAGCTCGGACCGGACCCGAGCGCGCTGCGTGCCGACGTCCAAGTGCAACTGACGGCGCTCGGTAGCTCCCTCACACCCGATGACATCGCGTTACGCGCGCAAGCCTTGAGCTGCGCCGGCTGCCATCGCCTGAACAACGGCGTGGCGATCGGTGGCGGGCTTACCTGGCCTGCTTCGCTCGGTTTTACCCATGTGACCGAGCGCGAGACCGAGGTCGTGAGCGGTGAGGTGCGCTTCCGATTGTCCGACGCGCTGCTCGATGTGCTTCTGCCCGCGCGTCAGGAGATTCTGGAGGACTTTCTGAGCGACCGACCCCGCCCCTCGCAAGGGCCGAACCACCCTCTGAGTGGCTCCAGCAGCCACGGGTGAGCGAGCACGCCATGGCAGACGCAACGCAATCGTCACTGCACGTCGGCTCGGTGCTCGGTCGTTACGAGCTGCTCTTGCCGATCGCCAAGGGCGGCATGGCCCAGGTTTGGGCAGCGCGTCTACGCGGCTCACGAGGCTTCCAGAAGCTCGTGGCCATCAAGACCATCCTGCCCGACGTGATGGACAACACGCGCATGGAGCGCATGTTTCTGGAGGAGGCGCAGCTCGCCTCACAGATCCACCATCCGAACGTGGTGCAGACGCTCGAGCTCGGAGAACACGAGGGCACGCTATACCTGGTGATGGAGTGGGTGGACGGGGAGCCGCTGCATCGGATCATGCAGCAGCTCTCCGAGCACGGCAGCCTGCCGCTGCCGATCGCGGTCAATTTGATCGGTCAGGCTTGTGAGGGGCTGCAGGCCGCACACGACGTGCGGGACGACACTGGGGCGCTGCTGGGCGTGGTGCACCGCGACGTGTCTCCGCAAAACCTGCTGGTCGGGTTCTCCGGCACGGCCAAGCTGGTGGACTTTGGTATCGCCAAGGTCACGGCCAAGAGCACGGGTCTCACGCAAGCGGGCGAGGTGAAGGGCAAGTTCGCCTACATGGCGCCCGAGCAGGTGCGCGGGCAACTGGTCGACGCCCGTACGGATCTGTTTTCACTCGGGATCCTGCTTTACGCCATCACGACGGGCAGGCACCCATTTCGTGGCGGGCACGCCGGCGAAACGCTGCAGAATATCTGCTCGGGCCGGCCGGCGGCGCCCCCCAGCTCGTTTTTGGCCGACTATCCCAGTGAGCTCGAAGCGGTGCTGCTCAAGGCGCTGGCCAAGGAGCCGGAGCAGCGCTTCGTCAGCGCCCGCGAGATGCTCACCGCCTTGCAGCAAGCGTTTCCGAGCGCGCTCGCTGCAGGCTTCGAGACCGAGGTCGCTGACTTCCTGAAGAGCATGCTCGGTGCGCAGTCGCTCGAGCGTCGGGCCGCGATTCGCAACGCGCAGCAAGAATTGGATCGGCAGCGCGCCGACGCTTCGGCTTCGAGCGTGGGCACGCTGCGGGCCATCTCGATCAGTCAGGAAGAGAGCGGGCAGTTCTCGCTGGAGCCGACACCCGTCCCGCCGCTTTCGGTCCCTCAGGTAGACGGAGCAGCTTCTATCTGGCGCAGCAAGCGCGCGGGGGCCGCCGTGGTCGGTGCGTCGCTGCTGGTGGCGCTCGGCGCGCTCGTGCAGCTCGGACGCGGGCCTGCCACGGCCGGCAGCGCGGCGGCTTCGAGCCCTGTACCGCGTGAGGTGGCGTCGTTTGGCCCCAGCCCTGTCGCTGGGGCGGCCGTCCCGGTCACGAATGTGCCATCGAGCGCGGTGCCCAGCGCCGCACCCGTCGCCAGTGAAGCTTCGTCACGCAAGTCGAAGCGCGCTCCGATCCACGTCGCGCTGCCTCGAGCTCAAGGGCCTGCCACGCCAGCGCCAGCGGCTGTCGCGCCCACTCCACCGTCACCACCTAGCAAGCCAGAGCCTCCGCCGTCCACATCGACCAACGCCTGGGACCGCGGCGCCTTTGGAGGCCGGCACTGACCGTCGAGTCGTTCTCAGAAAGGATTGTCATGAATAGCCTCAATCAGCATCGCGCCTTTCCTGTTCACCCCTCACTGCTCACGGGAGTCCTGGGCGCAGCGCTCGCCGCTGCGTGCTTGAACGACTCACCCGCTGGGCTCAGCGATCCGGCGCCCGAGCAGCCAGCGGCGGGCAAGAGCTCCAGCGCGCCGCAAGGTGGCACGACCGCGAGCGGCGGCACCGAAAGCGGCGAGGGCGCCGCAGACGGGATGGATGAGGGAGGCGGCAGCGGTACCGCCACGGCGGGCACTTCGGCCGTGGGCGGCACCGGACCGACTTCGGAGGAAGGTGGCTCGTCGAACGTCACTCCCGAGGGTGGCGCGTCCGGCGTTGACCCCGACGACGGGGTGCATATCGGCCGGGCCTGCACGTTCCACACGGACGTTCCGGCTCCGAGCGAAGGCGCGGCGGGCGCCGGCGGAGCATCGGCAGGGCCGAGCGTGGTGGCGCAGCTGAGCCCCTTCGTGGGCAGCTACTTGACCGACGCTGCCGGGCGCACCTTGTACACGTATGGAGCGGATCTTCCGGGCGATTGCCAGCACCCGCCCCAATCGGGCTGCGTGGCGGACTGCCTGCTGTCGTGGCCCGTGTTCGACGCTTCGGATCGCGTGCTGGGTCCCGGCTTGAGTGATGCCGGCTTTGGCGTCATCGAGCGCCCGGAGGGCGGTCTTCAGACGACCTACATGGGCTGGCCGCTCTACTACTACAAGTCCGACATCAGCCTGGGACAGCTGACAGGACAGGGCAAGGGCAAGCTCTGGCACGTCGCTGAAGTCAGCTTGCCTTCGGTCGTGATCATGAAGAGCGGCATGCTGAAGTACTTGGCGGACGCCGACGGACACACGCTCTACGTCTCGACGGCCGATCAGGTCGGCAGCACCGAAGCAGATCCGATCAGCAACTGCAAGGACGAGTGCCGGGACACCTTCGAGGGCTTTCACGAGAAGAGCTTTTCGGTCGTCACCTCGCTCGAGTCGAGTGACTTCCAGGTGTTCTTGCGGCACGCCAACGGCGGGCTGCAGATCGCCTACAAGGGCATGCCGCTGTACCGCGCCGCGACCGATCTCAAGTCGGGCGACATGAACGGGACGGCCATTACCGGTTTCAGCGCGGCCGTGCCATGACCCGCTTCTTCCTGCTTGCGAGTGTCGGCGCGTCGATGTTGCTCGCGTCTCCGGCGCTGCGCGCCGAACCGGACGCGCGCGACCGCGCCGCGGCCGAAGCGATCTTCCGGCAGGCCACGGCGCTGATGGACGAGGAGAGGTACGCCGACGCGTGCGAGAAATTCGCGGCCAGTCAAGAGCTCGATCCCGGGCTTGGGACGCTGCTCTACCTGGCCGACTGCTATGATCGGGCTGGCCGAACCGCGAGCTCGTGGGCGTTGTTCCGTGAGGTAGAGGAGCGCGCGCGCCGGGCTACGCAACCGGATCGCGAGCGCATCGCCCGCGAGCGCGCCGACGTGCTGGAGGGCAAGCTCTCGAAGCTCGAGCTGCGCGTGGCACCGGCGCGTCGAGTTCCTGGGCTCGAGGTCAAAATCGCTGGCTCAGAAATTCCGAGCGCTTCCTGGAATGCCGCTCTGCCGATGGATCCAGGGCCGACCGAGGTGCAAGTCTCCGCACCAGGCAAGCGGCCGGTGCGCTTGCAAGTGACGATCGCGCCCGGGCCGAGCCAGCAAGTTCTGGAGCTGCCCGAGCTCGTCGATGCTCCGCACCCGGCGCGGCCTGGTAGCGCTGCAAGCGCTAACCGGTTGGCCCCACTGGCGGAAGGCTCGGTGCAGAAGACGATCGGTTACGTCATGGGAGCTGCAGGCCTGGTGGCGCTCGGGGTGGGCGGGTACTTCGCCTACCGCGCATACGACCAAAACAACGCTTCGAAGGCGCAGTGCCGCGCTGAAGATGCCAGCGCCTGCACCAAGGCTGGCTTCGATCGACGCGAGATGGCTAAGTCGTCCGCCAACTTGGCGACGATCGCCAGTGTGAGCGGCGCTGCGTTGACTGCTTGCGCCCTGACGGTCGTGCTCACCGCACCGGGGAGCCGGCGCGAGGTAGCATCTTGGCAAGTCGGATGGCGAGGTGCGTGGTGACTCGTCGACTCGGAATGCGGCTCGCGCTGCTCGGTGGGCTGACTTTTACTTCGGCCTGCTCGCAGATCCTCGGTATCGAGGACGCTCGGGTGGACCCGAGCTTGGAAACGGTCGGCTCGGGGGCTACGGGCTCTGACTCGTCCGCGAGTGGCGGGAGCGTCATGACGCAAGGCTCGGCTGGCGCGGGCAGCCAGGCTCACGCCGGACACTCGGGCCCGACGCCGGACGCTGGCACGGGGGGCAATGGGAGCGGCGTCGCCCCACCCGAGATGGGCGCTGGCGGGGCTCCACCCGAGCCGACGCTGTGCGAGCGCTACTGCGACCAGGTCAGCGCCAACTGCACGGGCAAGTACGAACAGTACCGGACATTCGATCAATGCGTGGAGGTATGCAAGCGTTTGCCAGCGGGCGAGCTGGGTGATGACGACGTCAATACCGTCTCGTGCCGGCTGCGCCAAGCCGAGTACGCCGTAAGTGAACCGTTCGTGTACTGCAAATCGGCTGGGCCGCTCGGTGCCGGGCGCTGTGGCTCCAATTGCCTTGCGTATTGCTCGGTCATGCAGGCGACCTGCACTTCGGAGTCCACCGCCGGAAACCTGGAGCTGAGCTATTTCGCCTCATCGCAGGAGTGCCTGCAGGCTTGCGGCGCGTTGCCGTCGGACGAGGGGCCCGAGCAATACTCCTCCTCCGCCAGCGCCGAGCCGTCGAGCTTCGTTGGCAACCACGTTTACTGCCGCACCTACCACGTCGCCGCTGCGCTCGAGCAGAACACACCGGATGAGCACTGCCCACATGCGATGGGTGGCCAGCCCTGCAATGCTCAATAGACGGCCGGCGCGGTCGCGGTATGTTGGGAAGCCAACGCCGTGACCAGAAAAACCCTCCGAGCTCCGACTCCGCGCGGCATCCCCTCGATCCCGCCGGCCCCGGCGCGAACGTCCATGGGCTCTGCGCCCAAGCCACTCTCGGGACCCGTCAAGCTGGTGTGCGGATCCATGGAGCTCGAGCTGCGCCACGGATCACTGCTCGTGGGCCGCGGTCCCGAATGCGAGATTGTGCTCGACGACGCGTTGGTTTCGCGCCTGCACGCGCGCGTCGAAGTCAGCGCCGAAGGGGTCAAGGTCGAAGACCTGTATAGCACCAACGGGGTGTACCTGAATGGAGAGCGCATCGTGCGCGCGCGGTTGGTCCACAGCGGTGATCGACTCTTCGTCGGTAGCCACGAGATCACGTTCATCGAGGTGCCCGCCGAACCGATTTCCTCATCTCCCAGCACACCACCGCTTTCGGCGCGCTTCAGCCCAGCGCACGAGCCGCCGACCTACAAGAGCGTGGACACTCGGGCCACGCCGGGCGAGATCCCGATTACGGCGCGCGCTGATGCGCTCGACTTGCTCGGTAAGCTAGCGCGGCGACTGGCCAATGACGTGAAGGCGGAACAGGCGCCGCGCATGCTGGGACCCCACCTCGAAGGCATCTTGCGCGGTGCCGGCGCGGGTCTCGTGGTGCCCGAGTCACTCAGCGAGATCGCCTCTGAATATGCGATCGATCTGGCGCATTGGACCGGCGAGGTGCGCTGGCTCGACTATGTGGTCCATCTGCATCTGGTTACCAAACGCATGATGTCGTCGGCGTCGGCGTCGGCGCTCCAGCGCTCGGAGCGCTGGGTGGGCACGATGGATCGCTCCCTGCTCGAGTATTACATTGGAAGCTTCGCTTCGCGCTCGGCCGAGCTCGACCAGACCGCCAGGGTCCGCCTGGCCACGCTGCGCCGCATTCTCAAGAAGAAATAGCAGCCTTGGCGGGCGGTTCTCGCTGGCAAGAGCTGGCTTACAAGGCTAGCTGACTGGTTTGAGGCCGAGTGTGAGCGCGACCCCGTCGATGCTCTCTTTCGTGCTGGTGCTCCCGGCAGGAAACTCCGACGCGGCGCCGCGCTTCAACTCGAGCGCCAGCGTCTCGCGCTGGATCAGCTCGCGCAGCTCAGCGCTATCGAGCATCTCCGAGACCACGCCGCTCGCATCCACGTAAAGCGCGATGCGCTGGCTGACGCTCAGCCCGGCTTGCTTGCGAAGATTCTGGACCCGGCTCAAGAGCTCTCGCGCCAGACCTTCGGCAGCGAGCTTGGGCGTCATGTTGGTATCGAGCACCACCGTGATGCCGCCCTGAGTTTCCGAGGCGCTCCCGAGCATCGCCTCGCGTGACAGCAGGATGTCCTCGGCGCTCAAGGCTTCGCCCTCGAGCTCGAGGCTTTCCCCGCGTTCGAGCCGCGCGATGCTGGCGGCGTCGAGCTTTTCCACGGCTGCCGCAACCGTCTTCATCTTGGGTCCGAGGCGCTTGCCCAGGCGCTTGAAATTGGCCTTGGCAGACAGGGTGCACAGGGCCGAGTCATCCGCAATCGCGTCCACTTCCTTGACGTTCAGCTCGCCGCGCAGCGCTTCCGAGAGTTGTTCTACTGCCGCCAGCACTTGCGGATCCGGGCTGGCGACGGTGACTCGCGCCAGCGGCCGGCGTACGCCCAGCTTTTCACGCTCCCGGATCACCAAACCGAGCGCGATGGCGGCGCGCGCGGTTTCGATGCGCTTCTCGAGCTCCAGATCGATGAACGACTTGTCGGCCGCGGGGAAGGGCTGAGCGTGCACGCTGTCGCCAGCCGGGGCGAGCCCCGTATCGACCATCAAGCGTTGATACAGGTACTCGGTGAAAAATGGCATGACCGGTGCCATGGCGCGCGTCAGGGTGGTGAGCACGCGCAGCAGGGTGGCGTAGGCTTCCTGCTTGTCGCGGTCGCCGGCGGCGCTCTCGTGCTTGGCGCGCCAGTAGCGACGGCGTCCACGACGGATGTACCAGTTGTTCAGGTCGTCACACAGCCGCGTGAAGGCCGGGATCAAGTTGGACAGCTCGTAGCGCTCGTACTCGAGGGTCAGCTCCTCCACGAAGCGCTCGACCCGGCTCGAGATGTAGCGATCCAGGTCGCCGGTCGGTTTGAGCTGCAGATCTTCCGGCTTGGGGGACCAACCGTCGGCGACCGCATAGGTTGTCAAGAAGACGTAGGCGTTCCAGAGCGGGAGCACGACCAGGCGCACCGTCTCCTTCACGCACTCCCCGGTCGTGTCGCTGGCGTCCTTGCCGAATTTCATCGGCTCGGCCCGCACGACTGCGCTGTCGATCAGGTAGGCGCGTAGGGCGTCTGCCCCATAGCTCTCCATCACGTCGTTCGGGTCGGGGTAGTTCTTGAGGCGCTTCGACATCTTCTTGCCGTCGGCCGCCAAGATCATGCCGTTGACGATCACGTTCTTGAACGCGGGCCGCCCGAACAGCGCGGTCGCGAGCACGTGCAACGTGTAGAACCAGCCGCGCGTCTGATCGAGACCTTCCGCGATGAAGTCCGCAGGTAGGTTGTGCTCGACGTACTCGATCTTCGACTCGTCGAAGGGGTAGTGGTTCTGCGCGTACGGCATCGAGCCCGACTCGAACCAGCAATCGAAGACCTCACTGATGCGCTGCATCATGCCGCTGGGCGTCTTGAGCGAGGGAAACTCGATACCGTCGATGGTCTCGCGGTGCAGATCCTCGAGCGATCCCGGGGGCAGCCCGGCTCGCTTTTCCAGCTCCGCAACCGAGCCAATGCATTCGAGCTCGTTCGGATCCTTGTCGCAGCGCCAGACCGGAATGGGCGTGCCCCAGAAGCGATTGCGGCTCAGGTTCCAATCGCGCGCGTTCTCCAGCCAGTTGCCGAAGCGCCCGGTCCCCACGTGGCCTGGCACCCAGTGGACGGGCAGGTTGTTCTTGACCAGCTGCTCCTTGATCTGTTCGACCTTCATGAACCAGGTCGAGAGCGCCATGTAGAGCAGCGGTTGATCGGTCCGGTAGCAATGCGGGTAGGGGTGGACGATGACGTCCTGATCCACCAGCTTGCCCTCGCTCTTCAGCTTGGAAACGATACCCTTGTCGGCGTCCTTGGCGAACTGCCCGACAAAGTCGCTCACGCGCTCGTCGAAGATGCCGGTCAGCCCCATGGGGCGGATCACCGGCAGACCCTCGCGTAACCCGATCTGGTAGTCCTCCTCACCGAAGGCGGGCGCTTGATGTACGATGCCGGTACCGGAGTCGGTCGTGACGTACTCGGCGCCGACGACGCGGAAGCACCAGCGTGCCCCATCCTCCTTCTGCTTGTAGCTGGCGAAGTAGGGGAAGAGCGGCTCGTAGCGCCGGCCCACCAGCTCTTCGCCGCGTAGACGTCCAAGCTCGGTGCTCTTGCCGACGCGATTTCTGGCCTGGTAGTCGGCCAAGCGCCCCGGCTCCAGGTAGGCCACTTCACCGGTGTCGTCGAGCCGCACCTTCACGTACTGCACGTCCGGGTGCACCGCCAGGGCCAGGTTACTTGGAAGTGTCCAGGGGGTCGTGGTCCAGGCCCACAGGTAGGCGTCTTCGTCCTCGAGCTTGAAGCGCAAGGTCACGCTCGGATCCTGCCGGCGCTTGTGACCGTCCTTCTTGGTGACGGGATCGCGCTCCTGGGGCCCTTGCGCTACCTCGAAGTTCGAGAGCGGTGTGCCCAGCGCGGGCGACACCGGTTGGATGCGGAAGCCTTCGTAGATCAGCCCCTGATCCCAAAGGCGTTTGAACACCCACCACACGGTCTCCATGAACTCGGGGTCCATGGTCTTGTAGTCGTTTTCGAAGTCCACCCAGCGGCCCATGCGGCGCACCGTGGTCTGCCACTCGCGCGTGTAGCGCTGGACGCTGGCGCGGCAGGCGGCGTTGAACTTGGGCACGCCGTAGGCCTCGATCTCCGCCTTGCCCCCGAGCCCGAGCTCCTTTTCGATCAGGCTTTCGATGGGTAAGCCGTGACAGTCCCAACCGAAACGCCGCTCCACGTCGTAGCCGCGCATCGTGAAATAGCGCGGCACGATGTCCTTGATGGTGCCGGCGAGCAGGTGGCCGTAGTGCGGCAGACCCGTCGCGAAGGGCGGGCCATCGTAGAACACGAACGCCTTCTTGCCCTTGCCGGCCAGGCTCTTTTGCTCCGTGCCCTGCTGGGCCCACAGCGCGAGAATCTCGTGCTCGAGCTTCGGCAGCTGAAACTCGGCCAGGGGCTCTCGAAACGTGGACTTGGTGGGGTCGGGCATCGGCTAAGGCGCGGCAATGTAATCCTTGCGGCGGCACCGAGCCAGAGGGGCCGAGGAGTCGCGGGACCAAAGGGGTCAGGCGAGAATCCAGCTGAATTTCGGCAGTACCTCGATTCGCCCAGCGAGTTTAGCTATGTTCGAAACCGATGACGCCGAGCGAGAAGAACATCGTCAAGTCCCTGGTCGCGATCGCCTGGGCCGACGGCAAGGTCGCCGCGCCCGAGGCGGGCGTTATCGAAGGCATGCTGTGCGGGTTCGACGCCAGTGAGGAAGAAGAGCGCGAGCTCCTGCAGTACGCGAAGCAGAAGCGAACGCTCGCCGACGACGCTCCGATCAAGGAGCTGAGCCGGGAGGATCGCGAGCTGCTGCTGGCCAACGCCGCGCTGCTCACGCATTCGGACGGTGAGCAGAGCGACGAGGAGCATGCACTCTTGCAGAAGCTAATCGGCCTTTTGGAGTTTTCGGAAGCCGATGCGAAGCAGATCTTGGAATCAGTCCCTGATGGCGCGTTGACGCTCTCGAGCAAGGCCTTGGAGAGTTAGTGGTTAGTGATCGGTGGTCAGCGGTTAGTGCGAGAGTGTTTCCACTGACCACTAACCACTGACCACTCTCACTTGGGAGAGACTGACCCTGAGCCGCGCGCTCCCACTGACCACTGACCACTCTCACTTGGGCTTGATGATGATCGTAGACGGGGGGACGAGCGACTGACCGCGGCCGAAGCCCGAGATGCCACCGGAGACGATGAAGGTCATCACCTCGGAGCTCGGCGCGTCCAATAGCTCCACGAGCTCACGGGGTACGACTGCCAGCTGGCCAGCAAAGTTGTAGGATTGGGGAAAGTAGACCGCGACGTGACCCGGCATCCCGAGGACGTGTAAGGTCTCTCGCGTCACGAAACCGAGCAGCCGCGGCCCGCCCGGTATTACGGTCACGATCGCGGGTTGGTCGAAGCTCTTGTGATCGCCCACGAAGGCTCGAATCAGGTCCTTGATGGACGTGTAGATCAGCTTGACCAATGGCATGCCGCTCAGCATGCGGTCAGTGAACTGAAACACGCTCTTGCCCACGACGTTCGAGGTGAACAGCCCAACCAGCGTGACGAGCGAGACGGTCAGCACGAAGCCAACGCCGGGAATCCCGATCGGGAGCAGCTGATCGATGAAGCGCAGCGTGCCGTAGATGACGTACCCCGTAATGCCGAGGGGAACGAGCACGAGGCAGCCGCGTACGAAGTACCTGACGAGTCGCTTGCCCATGGCGGGAAGCTAGCAGTGGTTAGTGGTCAGCGGTCAGTGGTTAGTTGTCCCGCTGACAACACGCTTGAGCGCGACGTCTCGGCCTCCGCAGGTCCTACGCAGCGCGCCCGTCTCGGCACTGACCACTAACCACCGACCACTAACCACTCCTACGGCTTATCACTCTGCAGCGCCGTCATCCGCTCCAGGCCCTCGAGGCGCTGCAGCACGAAGCGCTCGGTCGGAGTCAGCGAATCGGCAACCAGTCGCAGCGAGTCGATGTAGTCATGCAAAAGTGCGCGATCCAGCCCGCGCACCTTGCCGACGAGGGTGTACATCTCGTCGACGATCGGCAGCGGCATGGGCTGCGCCAGGGCGCGGTAGAGCCGCACCGCGAAGTCGAGCCAATTGCTCTTATTGGTGGCTGCCGAAAGCTTGAGCGCGTAGCGAGCCGCGGTGCGCGCAATATCGGGCGACACCCCGCGGCCGGTGCTGGCGTCTGCCAGCGCGGCGGTCAGGTGTGTACCAATCAGATGCTCTGCTTCCTCACCGCGGCCGAGAGCCAGCGCCTTGTCGACGACGCTGCTCAGCAGCTGGAAAGCGTCAGCTCGGCGCGTCGCCACCGACTGGTCGTCGTCCGAGAAGCTCGGCAAACGTGGCGTGTGATCCGGCCGGACCGGGCGCATGTCCGAAATCGTGTCCTTGCGCCGTTCGGCTGGCTCTTGCAGCTCGACCAGGGTCAGCGAATCGTCGCCGATGGTGATGATATCGCCGGGCCGAAGGGCTTGCCGCCCCGTGATGCGCTCGCCGTTGACGTAGACGCCGTTGCGGCTGCCGTGGTCCGCCACGTCGATACCGCTCTCGGTCAGGCTAAAGGTGGCGTGGCGCCGTGACACCAGCGCACCCACCAGCGGGATGTCCGCGGCGGAGCTACGGCCGGCAGTGGTGCGTCGGTTCTTGAGCTCGAGCTCGCTGGTTCCGAAACGGAGCGCGTAGGACCGCTGCGCTCGCTCGCGCAGCCCGCTGTCTGCGGGCGTGTCGAGGTCGAGCGCCTTGCCGCCGTTCATTTGCCTTGAGATAAGGTATTTACTTACTCGCGTCTACACACAACTACATATCAAACCACGTCAGCCACACTGTAATGGGGCGTCAGATACACGATTTCGGTGTGAGCGCGCTCAGCTGGGTCGCGGGGCGGCGCGTGGGTAACTGCCGAGCACGCGAAGCATCGCCCCGCTCTGCTGAAGGCGGCCGAGCGCGCGCTTCACCGGGGGGTCGTCGCGATGTCCTTCGAGGTCGGTGAAGAACGCGTACTCCCAAAGCTGGCCCCGCAGCGGGCGCGATTCGATGCGCGTGAGGTTCAAGCCTTCGGCGTCGAACACTTCCAGCACGCGCCGCAGCGCCCCGCGCTCGTGGGGCGTGGAGAACACCAGGCTGGTCTTGTCGCTGCCGGTGCGAGGCGCCTGCTGCTTGCCGACCACCACGAAGCGCGTGGCGTTGCCCTGGTGATCCTGAATGCCTTCGGCCACGACCAGCAGGCCGAGCTCGGCCGCCAGCCGGCTTCCGACGGCCGCGGTTTGCGGATCCGCCAGCGCGATTTGCGCGGCACTGGTGGTCGAATCGGCTACGACCAGCTCGGCGTCCGGCAAGTGATCACGCAGCCATTGTTTGCATTGCCCGAGCGGCTGCGGGTGTGAAGTCACGCGACGGATCACGCCGAGATCCGAGCCTTGCGCCAGCAGGCACAGCTCGATTTCGAGCACCAGCTCCGCCGAGATCGTCACCTCGGCGTCGAACAAGGCATCGAGCGTCGCGTTGACGCCGCCTTCGGTGGAGTTTTCGATCGGCACGATCGCCAGCTCGACTTGGCCGCCCTCGGCGGCTTCAATTGCGTCTTGAATGGTGCGCGTCTGGATGTAGTCGGCGCGGCCCTCGAAGAGCTGCAGCGCTGCGGCGTGCGAAAAGCTCCGCGGGGGGCCCATGTACGCGACGCGCGGTAGCTTCGACATGGAGGGCCGCCTCAACGCCTCGCTTCGATGATCGCGCGGATCACCGAAGCGGCGTGGATGCGGGCGTAGTCTTTCCAGCCGGCGATGTCCGAAGCGCCTTCTACGATCGCGGCCCAGCCGTCGGGTTGTTCATGCAGCGCGCGCACCGTCGCCACGACGCGCTCGAGCGGCATGCGTTCGCGCACCGCGCGGGGCAGGCTGCCATAGAGCACACCGGCGCAAGCGTTGATCGCGTTCTGCAGATTCGGCGCGTGCGCAGCGCTTTCGCGGATCGCGTTGTGGGCACGTTGGATCACCTTGGCTACTTGCAAGATCTGCGGTTCGGTCAAACCACCCAGCGAAAACGCCGCCCAGGTGCGAGCAATTGCGGCTTCTTCCACGGGCGCCACGTGGCCGCGCTTGATGCGTATCTCGAGCCAATCGGCCAGAGCACGGGCGGCGCGCATCCACTCGGGCGCGGTCGGCGCCAGCGACTCGCGCATGGCCCGCACCTCGCGCTCGATGCGCTTCTCCAGCGCCGGCTGCTCTTCAGCCGACTCCAGCGCCTGCAGATCCGAGGCCGGCGGCTCGAAATCGGTGACCGTGCGCGCCGCATCCTCGGGGAACGGCTGCGCGTCGCCGAATAGCGGCCACGTGATCTCGAGGTTTCGCTGCTTCTCG
>DATEDZ010000337.1:0-27171 GCA_035281385.1 Polyangiaceae bacterium | reverse complement strand
AATCTCCAGCAACATCACCAGCAATCCGAACGCCCAGCAGACGGCGGAGGCGTAGAGCAGCGTGAGTTGGTCCCGACGTTTGTCGACGAAGAACAGAAATGAGCTGCCGTGACCCGCGAGGCGCAGCAGCAAGTGAGCGATCGGAAAGCTAGACACCACCGCCGCACACAGCACCCTTGCTGCGGGTCGCCGCCAGAAGCTGGCGAACCTTGCCTGCGCCGCGCTGAAATCCACGAAAGCGAAGTAGACCAGCAGATGCTCGAAGAACGGAATGTTCAGAGTCAGCGTGTTCATGAGGTGAAACGCGCAGGCGCAAGCCAGCCAAATCCGAAATGGCAACCGGCCAAGGAGCAGCGTCACGAAGCAGCTCACCTCGAAAATCACGCCCGCATAGTCGACCAACTCCAGTAGCGGTCGCGGCACGTCCAAGACGTAGGGCGCGAGCAGGGCGGTTCGGTTGTACTCGAAATAGCCCTGTAAGAACCACCCCAGAAAGCCGCTGGTGTTGCTGTTGAAATCGAGCCAGTTGAGCGCCTTCTGCAACCCGACGCTCGTCATGGCGTACGCCAGACACAGACCCAGCAGCGCGAACGCGTGCCGCGGAGCATCGAATCGGCTCGGTCGATCCGGAATCAGCGCTAGCTGCTTGCCCCAACCGGAAAATGCCATGCAGCCGAAGAAGACGTAGATCACGATGTCGTGGTCTATCTTGCCAAAGGAGTATGCGATGTTGGACCGCAGCAGGCTCAGTGCAAACAGCAGCAGCGTGGCCCGCCTGGCATAGACGCCGAGCGAAACGGCCGCACACAGACCGAGCAACAGGGCGTCGAGCGTCCAGGTCGCCCAGGCCGGTGGAAAGCCGGGGAACAGACGCCCGAGGCTGAGCAGCGGCGGATTGTAGTAGGCCGGAGGCGCACCGTTGACCCAGCTCAGGTAGGGCGCCGAGAAGAACAGCAGAAAGAGTCCCGAAAGGAAGCGCAGCACGCCGAGCCCGGCCTGGACGGGCGCAGTGCTGGCCTCGATGCGGCTCCAAAGCCAGGCGACGAAGCCGTCAGTCGAGCTCATACACCGTCACTTTTTTCCGCTCTACGCTGTGCCGTTTGCCGGAAGGCACCTCCAGCACGTAGCTCTGCTCGACGACGCGCAGCCGGTGCTCCCCAAATCCCATCCGACTCAGTCGCTGCCGCAGCCACGTTTTCGTTTCACGCAGCTGCGCGGGCGAAGCTGCTGGAGGCGGCGCCGTGAGACCGTGCCATTTGCGGTCGTGAAATCCGAACTTTCCCCGCACAACTTCGCCGAAGTAGTGAACGGGCAGCGGCGCTAAAAGCTCGGCTCTATCCACCTCGTACCATCCGCCATCGCGCTCAGCCTCGACCAGCACGTGCTTCATGGTCGCGCGACCTCCGGGCAGGCGCACTTTGCCTGCCCCGGCGGGCAGCAGCACCGCGGGGTACGGTTCGAGCGAGCCCGAAAGGGCACGCGGAATCTCGGGCAACACCAGGCAGAGCGCGAACCCGAGCGTGGCGCGCGGGGAGAACAGCGACGCCTTGACGCTACCTTCCGTGCCCATGGCGAGCTTTGGTGCCTGGGGACACGCGCGACGTCCAGCCGAAAGTCGATCACGGCCAGTGGGCCGACACCGGGCTGGACTGACTGACCACCGCCGACGGCACCCCGAGCTCGTCGAGCCAGCTGCGAGCAGCCGCGGTGGCACGAAGGAGCGGTCCAGGTGCTGCCGCGGCCATGTGCGACGCCGCTAGGAGCTTTCGGCCGGAAGCAGGCGCGAACGTAGACGCTTCCAGCGCGCCCGTATGGGCGCGTCGTCATCGAGCATTTCGCGCCAACCGAAGTCGTCGACCGAGAGCAGCAAGCGCTCGGTTTCGTCGAGCTTCTGCTCGAGGGTGGCGTGCGCCGTTTCGCGGAGCTCGCGCTCGGCGACGAGCGCCCAGCGGCGCTGGAAGTCGCGAAGATCACCAGCCGATGGCGACGTCATCGCCACAAGCTAGCACGAACGAGCCTGATGGAACCTTGCGGTCAAAACCTGGCTCATCTGTCACGGAAACCGGCTCTCAAGGAAGCCTAGGGCAGGTAGTCGCTGAACCGATAGAAGCAACCTTTGATGTCCACGTCGACGCTTGGGCCGGTGCAGTCGGCACCGAGGCTGGCGGCCGTGATGCGGTACTTGAGCTCGCGACCGCCGTCGGGCGTGTAGGTCGGGGGCAGGATGCCGACGTCGCCGCCGCTGAGGCACAAGGTCTGACCGGCATCGGGATGCCCCGCTGGAACGACCCAGTAGCCACCGCTCAGCGTCATCGTGGCGCCCTCACGCACATAACCTTCCCAGCGGAGCATCATGCTGGTGAGCATCTCGTGGCTGGTAGCCAGCAGGTTGCTGGTACTCGAACCGCTGTACTCGATGGGGTCGGCTCCGAGCGTCCCGGTCAGCCGATAGTGCCCGCTCGCATCGCAGTCCGGTACGTCGGGATCGACGAACACGGCCGAGCCGTCATGATCCGGGTAGGTGTTCGTGAGCACGTGCTCCTCGGATTGGGCGTCGATGCGCGGCATACCGCCCTGGGGCCCCGCAAAACGCGCCAGCCACACGCTGGTGGGAGGCGTGAACGAACCGAGCGCGAGCACATCGCCCTGAGGAGTGATGGCCAGGTGTTCCACCGCGCGGCCATAAGAGAAGGCGTCGAGCGCATCTGCCAGCTGCCAGCCCAGCACTCCGTCCGCCGCGGTCCGGCTGATCCAGGCCTGCAGAGGATGACCGGGGGTCCACTGGTTGCCGCCTACGAAGAAGGTGCCAGCGCGCGCCGCCAGCGCAGTGAGAGCGCGGCCGTCGTCATGCAGGACACTGGGCGTCAGCAGCTGTCCCGCGGCCGAGTAGCGCCGCAGCCAACTGGACTGGTCCTGGACGAAGCCCGAGACGAGCACCTCGCCTCCGGTCGCGACCGCGATGCCGGAAGAGACCGTAGTGGCGGCGGTCGCATAGGTGTCGCTCCACAGCTCGTTACCCTCTCCATCGTACTGTCCGATGAAGGCCGAGATAGGAGTGGTGGCGAGGCTGGTGGCGAGCAGGATCTGACCGGTCGCGGTCGTGCCCACGTGGAAGCCGGCGTAGTGAATGCTCCCATCGTGGTAGGTGCGGGACCATAGCTCGCTGCCAGTGGGGTCGAGCTTCTTCATGATGACAGGCCGGGTGGGCCGGAGCCGGTTGCTCCCCACGAGGATCAGGTTGCCGTCGGGGTCGAGCGCCAGATCCTCGATGAACGCCAAGTCCTCCGTATCGAAGTCGACCTGGTGCAGCAGCTCGCCCTGATCGTCGAGCATCTGGACAAAAGCGCTCGTCACACCTTTGCCGAGCCGACCGCCCACGTACACGCGATCTTGGGGGTCGAGCGCGATGGCGTCGAAAAGCCCGTACTGCCCCTCCAGGATGGCGTGCTCCCAGATCAAGCCGCCGTCGACGTCGTACTTGCGCAGGTAGAGCCGATTCCCGAGAAACGGCTCGCGCGTCTCGGTCGTGAAGCCCACGACAGCGTTGCCCGCAGAGTCACTGGCGATGTCGCCGGCGTAGTCGATGTAGCGCTCGTTCAGCCGGTGCTGCCAGAGCTGGGCGCCCTCCGGCGCACGGCATGCGTCGCTGACGCAGCTGTAGCCCAGGGCATCGCACTCGGCACCACAAGGCAAGGCGGGCGAGGCAGGCACCATGACCGTTGTACCGCCTTGCCCGCCAGCATCGCCTCCCGCTGCGGCGCCCGCAACTGGTTCACCCCCTTGGGCCCCCGCATCGCCTCCGTCGTGCACAGCGCCGGCTGCGGTCGCGTTCCCACTCTGCCCCGCACCACCGCCAGCGCTGCTCATCGCGCCGCCGCCGTCGTCCTCGAACCCGCGTCCCACCCCATCCTCTGAACAATTCACCGCCAACGCTGCGACGAGCGCCACCACTCCTGCGTCGAACCCAAGCGTCCACCTCATCAGTGGACAGAAGTACCATGACGCCGATGGGCCACGCAAACGACGCTGCAAGATCCGGGAGTCGTCACCACGCGCTGGGGCAACACCCGCCTCGACGCTTGGATGAATAGCTTTGGGTCACTGTGGCACAACGTTTGCTTAAATACACCGTGCACGGCAGCACAATGGCTCGGCTGGGAGAATAGCCCGGACACGCCACCAGGGGGCGCGTCGAAGCGTCCAGCAGCCATGCGATCTCGAATGGGCGCATCGACGTTTTCGCCAGGGGAGCGACCGATAGCAAGCTGTGGCAATGCACCTATACGTCATCGGGCTGGTCGGCTTGGCAGGACCTCTGGCCTATCGCCCGGCGTAAATTCGACATGCTGAACAGGGCCACGGTTCCTGAAGATCTGAAGAGTCCTCCTGGCAATCGCCTGAAGCATATTGGCAAGCTGTACGCGATCCGAATCAACGATCAGTTCCGCATCACATTCAAGTTCGAGGCCGGCAACACCTCGGACGTCCTGATCACCGACTACCACTAGCGCGACATCCGATCCAAGGTAATTGCAATGCTTCCCAAGCATCGACCGCCGACCACTCCGGGCGAGATTCTTCTCGAGGAGTTTCTCAAGCCGCTGGACATGACGCAAACCGTTCTCGCCAAGAAAATGGGAGTTCCCATCCAACGGGTCAACACGCTCATCAACGGCAAGCGCGGTGTGACTGCGGAGACTGCGATCCTGCTGGCACGCATCTTCAAGACGTCGCCGCAGTTTTGGCTCGGTCTGCAGATGGACTGCGATCTCTGGGACGCCCAGCAGAAGATGGCCAAGGCTGGTTGAACTGGGCGCCGTATCTGGCGTGTCTCGCCGGTGACCACGTGGCAAGGTCCATACAGTCCTGGTCGGAGCGCTACCGTTACGCCACAAGTGCAGCGGGAGCGTAGCTCGATCCGAGCGATGGCGCTCCACGTGCATAGCGAGGTGCATGACTGGCATAACGCTCGTCCAATGCGCTCGCGTTGCGCTCGCCTGTCTCGCATGCGCCACACCAGCTTTGGCGCAGTCGTCGGCTTCTGTCACACATCAGACGCCACCTGACGAAGACGAGCGAACCGCGCAGCGCCGACGCGACCAGTGGTTGCTCTCGCTCGAGGGCGTCACGCATGCACCCGTCGACATCGGGATTCAGCTCGGAGTCGAAACACCATTTCGACTCCGACTGTTTGGTGCTTACGGCTGGGTACCCAGCCCGTATATGAACTTGCTGACGGGCATCGCGGCAGGCGCGAGCGACAGTCCCTACGCTGAAGTCTTGCTCGAGGAAGCCGAATACTCGGGGCGCACCTGGCGCGTCCAGGCTGGCGTGCGACCGTTTCGCGCGCTCGGTCTCTACGGTGACTTGGGCTACGCGAGCGTGCGCGCCGATGGTTCCCTGGATCTTTCGGCCACGAGCTTACCTGCGCTGGCGCGCCTCGGCGGTGGCTACGAGGCGAGCACGAAGCTCGACATGTGGCTCGTCGAGCTCGGTTATCAAGCTCAGCTCAAAGATCGTCTGGTGCTGGCGTTGGCGCTCGGAGCGATGGGCACCTTCAACGCCACGACCGAGATTCGTTCAGTCGCCGGCGCACCGGATAGCGAGGCGCTCGACACCGCGGCGACGCAGGCAGACACCGCGCTCGAGTCGTACGGCATCGTGCCGACGCTTACCCTGCGGCTCGGCGTCGATTTGATCTGAGCGGCATTGTGCGACGTGGGTCAGTTTTCGACCTTGCGCTGCGCGTCACGCTCACGCTTCTTGCGCACGAGGTCGTCGGCGATCGCCAGCTGGCCGCAGGCAGCGGACACTTCGTCACCCCGGCGCGTGCGCACGAAACACGATAGCCCCGCCTCGGCGAGCACGCGCTGAAACGCGACCACGCGCGCCTGGCTCGGTGCCTTGAGCTCCGAAGCGCTGATCGGATTCATCGGGATCAGGTTCACTTTGACGCGCAGACCGCGCAGGAGCTGCACCAACTCTCGTGCCTGCGCCTCGCTGTCGTTCACCCCATCCATCAAGGTGTATTCGACCGTGATGCGGCGGCGCTGCGGCAGCGGATAGTCATGTAGCGCCTGAATCAGCTCGGCGATCGGAAACTTGCGGTTCATGGGCATGATGCGATCCCGGACGGCATCGTTCGGCGCGTGCAGCGACACCGCCAGGCCTACCTTGCCGCCGAAGTCCGCACCCAGCCGCGCAATGCCGGGCACCAGACCGACCGTGCTAACCGTGATGCGCCGCGGGCTCATCCCGCGTGCCAGCGGGTGCGTGAGCAGCCGAATGGCGCGCGCAGTTTCCTCGTAGTGGTGCAGCGGCTCGCCCATGCCCATGAACACCAGGTTCTTCAGCTCTTCGTTCGGCTCCAGCAGCGTCTTGGACAAAAGGACCTGGCTGACGATCTCCGAAGCGGTCAGACCTCGCTGCAGCCCTGCCTGGCCGCTGGCGCAGAACACGCAGCCCATGGCGCAGCCGTACTGCGTCGAGACGCACAAGGTGATCCGCGTCGTCTCGGCAGCCGCGGGCGGCGCGTCGTCCTCGTCGTCCTGCGGTGCTGCCGCCGCGTCGGCGTCCGTCAAGTCGGTCATGGGAATGATCACGCACTCCACGCGAGCACCATGGGCCAGCTCGAGCACCAGCTTGCGCGTGCCGTCGGCCGCCGCATGCACCTGGCTGATCTTGGCCGGCGGCGCGAAACCTTCGACCTTGAGGCGCTCACGCAGCGCCTTGGACAAGTCGGTCATGTCTTCGGGATCGAGTACGCCGCGCTCGTGGATCCAGCGGAAGATCTGCTCGGCGCGGAACGGTTTTTCGCCCAGCACGGTCATGGCTTCGCGCCACTCTTCGGGCAATCGACCAACCGGATCCACGCTGCTCGTCACAGCCCGCGCTCCTTGGCCTCGTTCCAGTAACCGTCGAGCGTCTCGAGCGACAGGCCGCGCGTGGGCTTACCGTCTTTGTCGCGTGGAAAGCCAGCGTGCTGCTCCTTCACCCGCGCCTCGACGTGGGCGAAACGGCGCGCAAACTTGTCGGCCGTCTTGCGCAGCGCTTGCTCGGCATTGACCCCGTGGTGACGCGCAAAGTTGACCAGCGCGAACAGCACATCGCCGAGCTCACTCTCGATGCGCTCGGCCGAGCCGCCCTGCACCGCCTCATCCAGCTCCCCCAGCTCCTCGCTCACCTTGTTGCGCGAGCCGCGCGCATCGGGCCAGTCGAAGCCGACCTTACTGACCTTCTCGCTCATGCGCTGGGCGCGCGCCAGCGCCGGAAAGGCGCGCGGCAGGCCGGCGAGCACGCCTCGGTCGCCGTACTCCTCGGTCTTGATCTTCTCCCAATTGGTCAGGACCTCCTGACTGCCGCTGACCTGGATCTCCCCGAACACGTGGGGGTGACGACGCACCAGCTTCTCCACGATGGCACGAACCACGTCGTCGGGACCGAACGCCCCTTCCGCGCGCGCCAGCTCGCCCATGAATACGACTTGAAGCAGTAGGTCGCCGAGCTCGTCCTTCAGGGCCTGGCGGTCGCCAGACTCGACCGCATCGATCACCTCACAGGCCTCCTCCAGCACGTATTTGCAAAGCGATTCGTGGCTCTGCTCGCGATCCCAGGGGCAGCCGTCGGGGGCCAGTAGCCGCTGCATGATCGCAACCAGGCTCGGGTAAGTCTGCCCGAGCTGCTCCGGCAGCACGGGCGGCTTCGGCATTTCGAAGCGTTGGGCCATGCGCCGCGCTCTAGCACGCCCGGGAAGGGTCGGGCATGCTGGGGCAATGACGGGCCAGCCCTTCGCAGAGCTCCTGGTCAGAGATCAAGGCGCGGTACGCCTGATCCGGCTGCAGCGACCGAGCGCCAAGAATGCGCTCACCCTCGAAATCGTAGAGGCTCTGCACGGCGCGCTGGCAGATGCCGCTGCAGCAGCCTCGGTGCGAGCCCTGGTGCTCTCGGGCACGCCAGGAGCGTTCTGCTCGGGTGCAGATCTGCGCTGGCTCGCAGCGCAGATCGAATCGGTCGAGCTCATAGGGCCCACGATGCAGCGCTTCCAGGCGCTCACGCTCGCCATCGTGGAGCATCCCAAGCCCGTGGTCGCAGCGGTCACCGGACCCGCCGTCGGCTTCGGCGCCGACCTGGCCCTGGCTTGCGACTTTCGGGTGCTGGCCGAGTCGGCGTACTTGCAGGAGAAGTTCGTGGCCGTGGGCCTGATGCCCGATGGGGGTGGCAGTTACTTCCTGACGCGGCTGCTCGGGGTGGGGCGAGCGCTCGAGATGTTGATGCTCGGCTCGCGCATCGACGCGGCGCAAGCGGTGTCGCTCGGCCTGGCCTCGAGCATGACCGCCGACAGCGACACCGAGCCGGCTGCCCTCGCGCTGGCCGCGACGCTCGCCGATGGGCCGCCCCTGGCGCTTTCGCGCATCAAACAAGCCGTACACGGCGACCTGAGCGAGCTAAAGGCGGCCCTGGCTCGCGAACGCGAGGGTCAGCTTGCGCTGCTGCAGAGCGCCGACGGCAAGGAAGGCGTGCGCGCGTTCCTGGAGCGACGCTCGCCGACCTTTCGTGGGCAGTGAGCGCAAAAGGCCAGGGAGCTCAGAACAGGTAGCGCTCACCCGAGTCGCACAGAATCGTGACGACATTGCCCGACCCCACGTCACTTGCGATCTCGAGCGCGGCATGCACGTTCGCTCCCGAAGAAGGACCGACCAGCAAGCCTTCTTCCCGCGCCAGGCGCCGCGCCATGCGCTCGGCCGCCACGTCGCTCACCTCGAGGATCTCGTCGATGGCTTGTCGCTCCAAGATCTCGGGGACGAAGCCAGCGCCGAGGCCCTGAATGCCGTGCATGCCCGGTGGTTTACCGGACAAGACCGCGCTACCAGCCGGCTCGACGCCGCAGATCTTCACCTTGGCGCCGAGCTTCTTGCGCAGCACCCGCGATACGCCGGTGATGGTACCGCCCGTGCCGACGCCAGCCACGAAGGCCGCCAAACTGCCGCCGACTTGCTCCAGAATCTCGAGCGCCGTGCCAGTCTCGTGGCTTTCCGGATTGGCCGGATTGGTGAATTGGCTGGGCATGAAAGAGCCCGTCGTGTCCTCGAGCACCTTACGCGCCCGACTTACCGCACCCGCCATGCCCTCCGTGGCCGGTGTCAAAACGATCTCAGCGCCATAGGCGCGCAGGATATAGCGGCGCTCGAGGCTCATGTCCTCCGGCATCACCAGCACGCAGCGGTACCCCCGCACTGCGGCGATCATCGCCAGACTGATGCCGGTGTTGCCGCTGGTAGCCTCGACGATGACCGACCCGGGCTTGAGGTCGCCGCTCTTTTCGGCGGCGAGGATCATCGACAGCGCAGGGCGATCCTTCACGCTGCCCGCCGGGTTCATGTACTCGACCTTCGCCCAAATGGTGGCGCCACCCTGGGGACTGATGCGCCCGAGCCGTACGAGCGGCGTCTTGGCGATCAGGCTCAGAGCATCATCGGCGACGCGCAGGCCGCTCTCCGTGATCCGGCTGGTAGCTGGCTTTTGCATGGGGCCGGGCAAGCCTAGAACGCCGATCAGCTTGCAGCCACTGCGTTTGTCGCGCTAGCCCAGCTTTGGCTCGGAGCCCTGCACAACGCGCACGGGGCGCCCCCACACCGAAAGCTCCCCGGGAGATTCCAGCGCTGTGCTCGAAATGCTGGCCAGAAGGCGCGCGCCGCCGCCACCCGCTCGATGCCGGCTGGTCACGTGGCCAACGACCCCGCCAGCCGCGTCCACGACCTCCGGCCCTTGCGCGTCCGCAGCCGCAGGCTTCCCCAGTAGCGCTGACTCGGCGTGAAGCGCGACGAGCCGGCGCTTCACCTTCCCGCGCATGTCCTGCATGCACACTACCTCTTGACCCAGGTAACAGCCCTTGGTCCAACAAACCGCGACGCGATCCAAAGCTGCTTCGTGGGGATTGTCGCGCTGCCCGAAATCGACGCCGAACACGCCCAGTCCGTGCTCGGCGAGCAGCGCCGCCAGCTCCGGTTGCGCTGGCGCCGGCGTCGCCGGGCTCTTCAGCACCGCGAGCTCAGCCGCCAGCGAGCCCATGCTGAGCGCACCGCGCGCCAGCGCCTCGCCACTCGGTTCGCTGTCGGCGGGGTACGTCAGCTGCCATGTGACGGGGTCGCTCGGAGTCATGAGCTCGGCATCCTCCATCACCAGGTACCGATCGAGCAGATCCCGCACCGGGACGCCCTGACCTGGCGCAACGCCCACGAAGAGCTCCTGCCCCGTATCGGCCAGAAACACGTCGCTCACGATCTTGCCTTGCTTGGTGAGCAGCAAGCCGTACGCCGCCCTGCCCGGCACGACGTCAGCCACAGCGCAGGTGAGCAGCCCATCCAGCCAGCTCTTGCGATCAGGACCGCTGACCAGCAGCGTATCACGCGGCAGCGGATGATCCCCGGAGCCGCCGCTGCCTGCCTCAGCCATCGACGGGCACGTCCTCGTCCACCACGGGGTAGATGGCGCCCTCTTTCAGCTGCACTTCGACCTCACGCTTGTCGAGCTTGCGCACCAGCAGGCTGACGCCCGTGGCGGTGTTGGCGTTGATCAGGCTCTGCGCTTCGCCGTCAGTCATGGTCTTGACGACCTTGCCCTGGATCTTGAGCAATTGATCGCCGCGCGCAAGCCCAGCCCGCGCCGCCGGCGACTCGCGCAGCACGCGAGTGATGAATATCTCCTCGCGACGTAGCTCGTAGAACAGCCCGACGCCCAGGCGGGAGTGCGCCGGATCCACTTCCAGGCTGAGCTCGGCGCCGCTGCTGCACGAGATCTCGAGCGGGCCCTCCGCCAGCGCCTCGGCGTGCAGGTCGTGAACCTCAGCGACGCAGACCGGGTGATTGTTGATGGGATTGCTGTCCCAGAGCTCCACCTTGATCGCAGCGCCCACGCGAATCAGGTAGTTGGCCTTTTTCTGGTCCGGCCAGGTCGGCGTCAAGGAATTGCTCTGCACCGGCGTTTCGAGGATCAGTTTCCCGTCGACGAACAGCTTGGCGAACACATCGGGCAGCGAGCCACCCACCGAGTCCCAGCTGCGGCCGTCGCGCGTGCGCATGGGAATCACGGCGCCAGCGAACTTCACGAACAAGAGCTCCTCGGGCGGCGGCGGGGCAAGCTTGACGTGGGCGGGCGGTGTACGCACCGGGGTGCCGAGCTGGGGATAGACGGCACCGCAACCGAGCAGAGCGAGCGCGCCGAACAGCAGAGACTTCGTCATGAAGCCGCGAACTTTAGCCGCGCTCGCTGCGTCGTACAATTCCACACGCGGCCGCTACATCGTCACGGTAACTCAGCCAGTGCTCGAGAGCTCCTCGCATGGCCGCCACAACCGCCTCCTGGCGCGCCGGGTCTGACACGCGGTCGAGGAGGTTGCTCCAGGCGGAGCGGCGGTGGCTCCCCTCGAGGCCGCGGTGCGCGCGCGTCAGATCCAGCGCCTCCACCGGTAGCCCGTAGTGTTTGACGAGCGGGTGGTCGGCCAGTGGCGGGGCGGGGCGTCGGGGCGCGGCCGGATCGAGCTCGCCACGCTCGAATTGGGTGCCCTCCAGGAACAGGGTCGTGACCGCCGCCGCCACCTCCCAGCCGCCCTTCAGGGTGCAGCGGTCCAAGTAGCTTCGGTAAGCCCGAGCCGCCGGCAGCAGCACGACTTGCTCGAAACGGGACAGGTCCATGCCGAGGCCGCGCGGGTACTCCAGAAACAGCTCTGGGTGGGGCCTACCCGCGCCGAGCCGACCGGTCTCTTCCTCGAAGACGTTCTCGATCAGCTCCCGGCGCACCTCCGCGATCGGACAGGTGACGTAGGCCCGCGCAACCAGCACCGGGAAGTCTCGGACGTAGGTGGCGTACTCCTGCTCCAAGTGGACGTGTAACAGGTCTCTGCCCACCCTGCCCTCCGTGAACGCCGGCCAGGCCCAATGCTCCTTACCCTCCATCACTCCCAGCAGTGCTTCACAGAACGCCGCGCGATCCATCAGACCTTGCAATGTAGTGTCTCGTTGGCTGCTCGGCCAAAAATCACCGGGACAGCGGGGCAGAAGGCGGCCCCCACGAAGCCGCGTGCGAAGCAGCGTCCCGAGCGGTATGCTTCATGACGGGCGTCCGGCAGCTCAACCGGCCCTTTCCACCCATGGCACGCATGTTCGGCTTTATCGGCAACCGCGCGGATCTCGGCGCGCGGGTGCTCGAAGCAAATCGCGGCCTGTTACGCGCGCGCCGGCCTGACGGCGAGCCGCTCGGCTGGGGCCTTGGGTTCTATCAAGCAGGCGAGGTGCTGCTGCGTCGACGTCCCATCGACGACCGCGCCGAGATCGATCTGGTCGAGGCGGCGGAGGACATCCGGACCGACGTCATGCTGGGCCACGTGCGCCGTGCCAGCATCGGCGCGCTCCGCACCGAAAACACTCATCCGTTCCGCTACCGCGCCTGGCTCTTCGCGCAGACCGGTACCATCGTCGGTTTCGACCGGCTGCGCTCGCGCCTACTCGAATCCCAACCGGAATTCTTGCGTCGCAACGTGCGGGGCGAGACCGATAGTGAGTGCTTCTTCTACCTGTTCCTGTCCTTCCTGCACGACGCGGGACACCTGGATGACGCGCACGTGCAGGGCGACCACGTCGCAGCGGCGCTGCGTGCGTCGATCGCGCTCGTCGACCGGCTTTCGGCCGAGGAAGGTCACGGCGAGAACAGCGGCGACATCCTGGTGACCAACGGCGAGCAGCTGATCGCGGTAAACCGCACCGGTTCAGTCTTGTTCCGGCGCTGGAACGGGCGCTTCGAGATGGAGGAGCTGCTCGGCGAGGAGGGGCTGCGCAAGGCGCGCATTCCGAGCATCGAAAGCTCGTGCTTCTCCCTCGTCGCCTCCGACGTGGAAGGCTCGCCCAGCGGTTTCCAAACACCTCCGCCGCGCTCGATCCTGCATTTGAGCCGCAGCGACGAGCCACGCATCGAGCCGCTGTGAGCCCGCGCTGGCTGTTGAGCCTGGCAGCGCTGAGCTCGGGTTGTGCCTCGACGTTTGGTCCCGATTTCCCGACGTCGGGGAGCTTTCCCGATTCACCCCGGCGAAGTCCCAGCTTTGCCGCGGAGCCCGGCCAAGAAGTGGGACTGGTGGACCCTTCGGCCGCGGATCGCCAGCGCCCAGTCCCGACTGCTCGTGGGTCTCGCGAAACGAGCGAGCCAAGCCAAGCGCCCGCCATCCAATGTGCGGTAGCCCCGCTCGATCCGGAGGCAGCTCGCGATCTGGTGAGCCGCTTCTTCATCGCGGTGCTGCTCGAATCGGGCAGCGACCTGTACCCGCTCTTCGCCGCCCAAGCCTGGGCGGTTTCGGACGGGAACCGGCAGCCGGCCCAGGCGCTGTGGCGCGCCCGGTTCGCCCAGCTCGACTACACCAGCCTTTCTGGCCGGCTCGTGGCAACCCCCCATACGCTCCACACCTACACCTTTCGCAGCGCCATGCTCGCCAAGCGGGACGGCGTGCTGCCCCCTGCAGCGCCGGACGAGGTGGTGGTCGTGGCCCGGCCCGGGTTGTCGTGGGCCGGGAAAACGCGGCTATTCGGCGACCAGCTGACTTTCAGGCTGCGGCCCAAGCAGGACCAACCGGCCTACGAGATCGCTGAAATCACGGAAGACTTTAGGCTACCATGAGGGGTTGAGGCCCGGTCGCGTGAGCCTTTGTAGGGAAACGTCCGATGGTCATGCCCGCTGCAACGGCTGAGTTATGCCCGCAATGTGGTGCTGACATTCGCGCTTCCGGCGCGCGCTGCAAGAGCTGCGGCTTCTGGCTGCCTGCTGCTCCGGCGCCACGCACTGGTCCGCCCATGCCGCGGCCCACGCGAGTCAAGGACAACTCGCAGCAGACAGCGCTCATGGTGCTCATAGTGGGCGGCGCGGTGGTGCTGGGACTGGTGATGACGGGGATCTGGGTGTGGATGAGAGCCAACGCTGCCGCGAGCGCGGTCTCCCCGGCAGCACCGCAGTCGGTGGCGCCGGTGGTGAGCGCCGAACGGGCTCGGCTCGAGCCGAGCCGTCTCCTGGCCGAAGCGCGCCGCAAGGCCAGCGCCTGGCAGCAAGATGCAGTGCTGGTCAGCCTGACCATGCATCCGCTCGACGCGCGCGGCGTGGCCCCGCAGGGTAGCGTCGAGCTCACCTACGCCAGGCCCGGCGGGCAGCGCATCAGCGGCGGCGCCGAGGCCGGCGCTCAACGACTGAAGCTTCGTACGAGCGGCGGTGAGCTCATGCAGCATGAGGAGCGCGCTGCCAAGAGCCGCATCGCTCCCGAGCCGAATTGCGTGTTCGAGGACGCCTGGGCGGCCGCGCAGCGCGCCGGCGCCGCCACCAACGCCAACCTGCGCATGCGCTACCTGTGGAGCGACAAGCACGCGCGCCCAGTGTGGGAAGTGCTGAGCGCCGAGGGCGAGGTCTTGCGGCGTCTGGACGGAGTGTCGTGCTCCATCCTGACGCGTTAGGCTAGTGGTTAGTGGTTAGTGGTTAGTGGGAGAGCGCGAGGGACCACGACTAGAGGCAGCTGTCGAGCCGACGACTGGCCACTAACCACTAACCACTCTCACATCCCCGACAGAATCCGGAACTTTTCGCCGTCGCGCACGAGCTCCAGCCGGTTGTCCGCAACGCGACGACGCCACACGTCACCGTGGCTGCTCGGCACCTTGTAGCTAGCGCTGTAGGTGTAGTCGACGAAGATCTGATCGCTTCTACCCGTCGTCACGTCACGATAAAAAATCTCGTAGCGGATCGCTTTGGTCTGAGCGAACTCTTTCTTCAAGTAGGCGTCGAGACCTTCGAAATCCAAGTCGTCGCTGGTATCGATACTGCCGCCGTCCTCGTAGTATTTCGGATCCGCCAGCTTCAAGAGCAGCTGGGTGTTGCGACGTTCCACCGCGTGCCGGTAGTCCTCACAGAACGCGATGACCTGGCGGTTGAACTCGGAGTCCTCCACACCGGTATTGGGGATGACGTCGCGCGAGCAGCCGACCAGGGCAAGCCAGGCGACCAAACTCAGGACAGACGGGGTGGACAAGAAGCTCACGGTGGGACCAAACGCGGAGCCTTCGGGGGCTATTCCGGCGCGCGCACACTGCCAAAGCCGCCAGAATCGGGCAAGCCGGCCGCTTCGCAGACGGCCATTAAGCCGCGAAAGCCGGCATTTTCGCCCGTCACCGGGTCGGCGGCAGCTTCCCAGGCCCGTTCGATAAGCGCTTCAGAAAGCACCGGACCGAGCGGCTCCGCCGATAGCACCACCGCCCGCGCCCCCTGCTCACCGGCGCTCAGACCCAGGGCCGCCAGCACCGCCCGCGACGTCAGCCCCACCTGCTCGGCCGCGATCACCAGCATCGCATCGGCATCGCCGGCAGCAACCCAATCGCAGGCCGCGCGCAGAGCCTCCAAACCAGCCAGCTCCCCCGAGCCGGCCGCGTGCGAGGGACCGCCCAGTCCGAACGCAATCGCCACGTTGCCCGCGCTGGCATTGGGCGACGTCGCGGGAAATCGGCGAGGCTCGGCGTGCTCGAGCCCTCGCGCCAGAATGCGCTCGGCAAACTCGGCGTCCCCTTCGAGCGTCGCCCCGACACTACCGACAACGACGCCAGTGCGCGAGCGCGGCAGTGCATGGCCACCCCCTGCGACGAAGCCGAGCGCCTCGCCGGCCGCTGCGATGGCCAGCGCTGATAGCAAATCCGAGCGCGGCAGTTTTTCGACCGGCACCACGAGCTGAGCTGCAAGGCGCGTGACGTCGAGCTCGGTAACGCGCTGGCTCGCGGCGAGCAGGTGGACCGGGCGTGCTGTTCGTGCGCGCTGCTCGCGTGCGACCGTGCCGAGAACGAGCGCTGCGTTACTGCCACCGAAAGCGGTCGCCAATTTGAGGCAACGCTGAACTGCTTTGGGCTCGTTGCGGTCGAGTAGCCGTGCCGTAAGCTCGGGCATCGGCGTTCCGGCGCCAGCGTTAGCGGGACACAGACCGCGCTCGAGCGCGGAGAGAGCTGCCAGCGCTTCGAGCGCCGAGGCCGCTCCGAGCGTGTGTCCAATCGAGGCTTTGAAGGCGTGGAGTGGCAGCCCATCGAGGGCGGACCCCAGGCTGCGGGTCAGCGCCGCCGCTTCCGAGGCATCGTTATAAGAGGTGCCGGTGCCGTGAACACTCACGAAATCGACTTCCGAGGACGAGATAGCCGCGTCCAGCAGCGCCTGGTCGATGGCTCGGGCCAGGGCGCTCCCGGTGCGATCCGGCGCAGTGATGTGGACCGCGTCGGTGGTGGCGGCGAAGCCTTGAATGAAGCCGTAAGCGCTCGGCGCTGCGCCCACGAGCGCGACGAGCGCGGCACCCTCACCCAGCGCCATCCCGTCGCGCTCGACTCGAAACGGGCGGGGCACGGCAGCGCTCGTGGCCTTCAGGCTGTCGAAGCCCGCGCAAACCCAGTCGCTTTCGGCGTCGTAGCCACCGGCGATCACCAGCTCGCAGCGGCCGAGCTCCAGCCAGCGCAGCGCCAGACCCAGAGCCAGGGCCGAGGACGCGCAAGCGCCGTACAGCGCTTGCAGGTGCTCGGGCCGCTTCCCCAAGAGCTCGGTCAAACCGCCGAGCGGCGCGAAGTAGGCACAGCGCGAAAGATCCACGTCGTGCGCAGGGAGCGGCATCGATCGCTCGAGCGCCGCCAACCCTCCGCTCGAGGTCCCCACCACCACACCCAGCCTGCGCTCTCGCCATCCGGCATCGCAGCTCGCGAGCTCGTCGAGCAACTGGCCGAGCGCCAGCTCGAACAACGCGCGGGGTCGATCCGCACGCGCCGCACGGCATGCGGTGACGCGACCAAAGGGCTTGCCGGTGGCTCGCGTGGACCAAGCGCTGGGCGCCGGTTGGTTGGCGCTGCCCACCTCGAACGCAGCCGGCCCCAGCCCCAGCGCCGAAGCTGCTCCGCGTGCGATGATGGCCGCGCCCATCGACTCAGTGCTCCTCGGCGGAGGCCCGACCCAAGATCCAGGCCGAAAAGGCCACGGGGCCGCCCGAAAGCACCAGCACGCTCGAAACGTCGCGCGCGCCCGACATCAGCTCGAGCGCGCTGGCGAAGGCCACAGCGCCGAGCGCTTCATGGTACCCGTGCTGCACGACCATGTCCATGCGCTCGACCGCGCCCCAAGCGGACAGCGCCAGCGCGCCATGTACCTCGCGTGTGGCCGCGCCTAGCAGCACGCGCGCGCTCGCTGGGACCTCGGGCGCCGGCAGCGAGGGCAACCCCTGCTGCGGCAGCAGCTCCCCTGCGTAGCGACCGAGCAGCAGCAGACCACCGGCCAGAGGCGACGCAGCAGCTTCCAAGAGCACGAAGGCTGCGCCTTCACTGCGCGCGGCGGCCCCAGCTCCGCTCCCGAGCAGCGGACCAAGCACGCGTTCGACGATGGCGTCACGCGGCGCTATCGCTCCCACCACACAGCGCTCCGCCACGCCGAGCTCGATCAAATCGGCTCCGGCGGCCAGGGCCGCCTCACCGCTCTGCGCCAAATCGCTGACCGCGAAGACAGGCCCGGTGAGCGCCGCGTAGACCGAGGCATTTCCGGCCGGCGCCGACGGCACGAGGTGCGGAAACTCGGCAGGCGGGACGTGGCGCGGGCCACGCTGAGCGGCGCGCGCCAAAAATGCCATGGTGCGCTCCACATTGCCGAACGCGGTGCCCAGCACCAGCCCTACACCACTGCCAGCCACCGCGCCGCCCAGCACCTGCGCGGCACCCGACGCGGCCAGCGCGGAGGCGCGATCGAAGCGCCGGGAGCGCTGCGGATCGAGCGACTCTTCAGGCGGTTTCGTCGGGTCCGCAATCGCGGCGGCGCTGATGCACACACGAATCGGTCCGCTTGCGGCAGGCGGAGCGGCGCTGTTGCTCGCTGCAAAAGCCAGGACGCAGCTCATGCCACCGAAACCGAAGGAGCTCGACAGCGCCGCTTCGAGCCGCTGCGACTGCTGCGGGCGGACCACGTGTCGCAGGCCGGGTAGCTCCGGATCGATCAGTCCGGCGGTTGGCGGCAGGGCGCCGCGGGCGACCGCGAGCACCGTGACAGCCGCCTCGAGCGCCCCCGACGCGCCCAGGCTATGACCGAGCTGCGCCTTCGAGGACGACACCCAAACGCGCTCGGCGGCTCCGCCCAGCACCTCGAGCAGAGCCCGGCCCTCCATCGCGTCGTTTTGCTGGGTGCCCGTACCGTGTGCGTTGACGTAGTCGATGCGGTCAGGGGCGCGCCCGGCGCGAGCCAGCGCGCGCCGCATCAGCCGCACGGCGCAGGCCGCGCTCGGATCTGGATGCGTGATGTGATGCGCCTCGGCCCCGACGGCAAAACCATCGAGCCAAGCCAACACTTCCGCCCCGCGGGCGCGTGCGCTGCTCTCACGCTCGAGGACCAACACCGCGGCACCTTCGCCCAGGTTCAGCCCGGCGCGCGCTCGATCGAAAGGACGACACAGCGCGGGATCGGTCGCGCCCAGCGCGTTGAAGCCGAGCACGGTGAGCCGGCACAAGCCATCGGCGCCCCCCGCGAGCGCGACGTCCACGTCACCGCGCAGGAGCCAGGCCGCGCCTTGTACCAGGGCGATCGCGCCGCCCGAGCAAGCGCTGCAAATGCTGCGCGAAAGCCGTGCGCCGCCGACGGCTTCGGACACGCGCAGCAGGCTGGCAGACAGCGGGTAGCTGACCAGCCGTTCGGCGCGGCTCTGCGGCAGTGTTTCGAGCTCGGGTGACGACAGCACACCCTCGGTTTCGAACATACCGCCGGTGGTGCCGCCAAGCGCGATGCCGAGCCGAGCACCGGCTGGCAAGCGAGCTTGAGCCGTCGCTTCGCGCGCCGCCAGCACCGCCATGGCATCGGTGCGTGAAAAGTCTTCGACCTGCGCCCGCGGCGCGACATCCGAGACGCGCAGGCCCCTTACCTCCCCCACCAGCTTCGAGCGCACGTCGCCGGGATCGAACAGCGAGATCGGAGCGATGCCGCGCTGCCCCTCGATCAGCGCTTCGAACGTCTGGGCCGCGGTCTGGCCGAGCGCACTCACGATCCCGAGCCCCGTGACTGCGATCCGCTCCGCGCGCACCGCTTACGGGGCCCCCGGAGTCTTGACCGGCGCTCCGGCGCTCAGCACGTGCTCGGCGATCGCGTTGACCGACGCAAACACCACGCGCCCCTCCTCGCCTTCAGGTACCTTGACCCCGAACCGCTCTTCGATGGCCATGGCGAGCTGCAGCGCATCGAGCGAGTCGAGCCCCAGCCCCTCCCCGAACAGCGGCGCCGCATCGTCGATGTCCGACTCCTGCTTGCCGCGCAGGTCCAGCTCCTCGATCACGGCGCGCTTGATGCGCTGCTTGAGCTCCGTCACATCCTCGCTCAAGTACCCACCTGCTTGACCACGGCCGCCACCACGTCGGAGTCCTTCATGCCATCGACCTCCGCCCGGTAAGAAAGCACCAGCCGGTGCCGTAGCGCCGGCAGCGCCAGAGCCAGCACGTCCTCCACGTCTGCCGCCGCATTTCCCTGGATTGCGGCGTGGGCCTTGGCCGCGAGCACCAGCGCCTGACTGCCGCGCGGCCCCGCGCCGAAGCGCACGTAGCTCTTGATCTCCGGAATACCGGAAACGCTAGGCCGCGTAGCGCGCCCCAAACGCACTGCCAATGCCACCGCAGCCTCCGTGACCGGTACGCGCGGGATGAACGCCTGCAGCATGCGCAGCTCGTCGGCGCTGAGCACGCGGTCGATCTGCGGAGTTACGCCCGAGGTGGTGCGACGCGCGATCTTCTGCTCCTCGTCCTCGCTCGGGTACTCGACGTGCACCTCGAGCAGGAAGCGATCCAGTTGCGCCTCGGGCAGCGCATAGGTGCCCTCCTGCTCGATCGGATTGCGCGTCGCAAAGACCTGGAAAGGCGCCGGCAAGGGATGCGTGGCTCCGCCCACCGTCACGGCGCGCTCCTGCATGGCCTGAAGCAAGGCGGCTTGCGTCTTGGGCGGCGTGCGATTGATTTCGTCGGCCAGCACCAGGTTCTTGAAGATGGGTCCGGGCAGGAAGCTCAGCTCACGCCTGCCGTCTTGCTCACTCAGCACGTCGGTGCCGGTGATGTCGGCCGGTAGCAGATCCGGCGTGAACTGCACGCGCCCGAAGCTCAGGTCGAGTGCCTTGGACAGGCTGGACACGAGCAGCGTCTTGGCCAGGCCTGGCACACCGACGAGCAGCGCGTGTCCTTGTGTGAGTAGCGCCACGATCAAATGGTCGACGACGCTGTCTTGACCGACCACCACGCGGCCGACCTCTTGACGCAGCCGGCTGCAGGCCGACGACGTCTGAGTCAGCAGCGCGGCATCCTGGGATTTTGCGGGGTCTTGTGTCACGGGAAGGGCGCGCAGCTTAGCATCATGAGCGAGTTGCGGGGCGGAAGGAGCAGGGCTATTGGGGGCCGCGTGAAAGGCCCCGTGCCGACGACCATCGTGGAGCGCCCGCCGCCAGGGCCGGCGCGGGGCAACTTCCCAGCGCCGCTCTGGCTGGTGGTGGCGCTGGGCGCCATGCTGCTCGCGCTTTCGGCTTACAGCCTGACACGCGCCTGGAAGCGGAGAGCGCGGTGAACGGGGTCGCCCGACGCGTGCTGCTGGTGACGCTGCTGGCAGTCTTGCTCTACGGGGTGTTCGTCGTCTACACGGGCATGAGCCAGATCGGCTCGAGCCTTTCGCGCTTTCGATGGAGCGCGCTCGGGCTAGCGCTGGGTCTGGCCAGCTTCAACTACCTCTTGCGCTTCTTGAAATGGCAGTACTACCTGGCGCGGCTCGAAATCCGAGGCGTGCCCTGGCTGGACAGCCTGCTGGTATTTCTGACCGGCTTCGTGCTCACCATCACTCCTGGCAAGCTGGGTGAGGTATTCAAGAGCGTGGTGTTGGCCAAGACGCACGGCGTGCCCGTCGCGCGCACCGCGCCCATCGTCATTGCGGATCGGCTGACCGACGTGATCGGTATCGTCGCGCTGATCCTGTTCGGAGGCGCTGCGTTTCCAGGCGGCCTGCCCTGGGCGCTGGCCGGCGCCGGCGCCGTGGGTGTCGGTCTGCTATTCATCTTGTGGGATTCGCCCGCACTCTGGCTCTGTCAGCGCCTGGAGCGGAACGGGGGCAAGCTGGCAGGGCACGCGCCGCGGCTTCGTGAGGCGCTTGCCAACCTGCGCCTGCTGGCGGGTCCGCGCTCGCTGCCGATACCGACGGTGCTCTCGATCGTCGGTTGGGGTTGTGAAGGCGTCGCTTTATATGCCCTGCTCGCCGGCTTTGGAGCCGACGTGCCGTTGCCGCTCGCGGTCTTCTTTTATGCCACCTCCACGCTAGCGGGCGCGCTCGTGCCGGTGCCCGGAGGCCTGGGCATCGTCGAGGGCATGCTGCGCGAAGGGTTGGTCCACCTGGGCGGCGTGGAGCAGGGTACCGCCACCGCCGCCATGATCCTGGTGCGACTCGCTACCCTTTGGTGGGCGGTGGTCGTCGGCTTTCTGGCTCTGTTCATTTTGAGATTCCGATTTCCAGAGACGCTCAGGGGCAGCGCCGGCGAACCAAGTGCGGCCGAGACACGGATGAGCTAGCTTTCGAGGATCCCGATCTTCATGTCCGTCGCCCGCCGCCCATCGAGCTTCACCATCTACCTCTTGCCGCTGTTGCTGCTGGTGGCCTGCGCTGGGGCCTCTCCCGACGCCTCGCCGAACAGCGCTGCGGACGCGACATCCGATGGCCCGAGCGCAGGGCAGAAACCGCGCGGTGACGGTGAGCTCGATTCGCTCGACACGCTGCGCGAGCGGCTGAAGAAGCCCAGCGACAAGAAGGATCTCGATCTGGCCGCCAAGGGCTGGGGCGCGGAGCTCGGTCGCGTGCTGGGGGATGCTGAAGGTCTGACCGGCGTGGAGAAGCTCGATGTGAGCGACAACGACCTCGGTCCCGATGGCGCGCGCGGGCTGCTCGCCTCGTCACACCTGGGCTCACTGTCGGAGCTCGACCTCGGTGGTAACGCGATCGGCGACGACGGCGCCCGCGCGCTAGCGTCGGGACGCCTGGAGCACCTCACCACGCTGAACCTGAGCGGTAACGGCATCGGCCCCGAAGGCGCCAAAGCGCTCTCGCAAGGCAAGGGCTATCCGGCGCTCAGCTCGCTCGATCTGAGCATGAATCCAGTGGGCGCCGACGGCGTGAAGGCCCTGGGCAGCGCCGGTTTGCCTGAGCTTTCCGCGCTGTTTCTGCTGGGCAGCGAGATCGGTGCGGAGGGCGCGCGGGCGCTCGCCAAGGGCGGCTTCAAGCTCAAGGTGCTGGCGCTCTCGGGCAACTCGATCGGCGACGACGGCGCCAAGGCGCTGGCCGGATCGGCCAAGCTGTCCTCGCTGAGCACGCTGGACCTGAGCGCCAATGGCATCGGCGACGCCGGTGCCAAGGCGCTCGCCCAGTCCCCCTACCTGAAGGACCTGAGCAAGCTCGAGATGTTTTCCAATGACCTCGGGCCGAGCGGCAAGGCCGCGCTCAGCAAGCGCTTCGGCAACGCCGTCAAGCTCTGAGCGCGCGCAGTGCTAGGAGCGCCTGCTCCAAGTCGGCAGGCAGCGCTGACTCGAAGCGCAACGGCTGCTGCGTGCGCGGATGCACGAAGCCCAGCACCGCTGCGTGCAGCGCCTGGCGTCCGAGCCCCGCGGCGATCGCACGCAGCTCGGGCGCCGCGGGCTCGCGCCCGTAGAGCCAGTCGGAAAGCAGCGGCGCCTGAGCCTGTTCTGCCAGATGCACTCGAATCTGGTGCGTGCGCCCGGTCTGAAGCCGGCATTCGATCAGCGCGGCGCGGCCGCCTGCGAGCGCCTCCAGCACCTGCACGTGCGTGACCGCGCGCTTGCCGGCCCGCACCTTGGACGTGAAGCGCAGGCGTGAGCGCGGGTGGCGGTCGTAGAGCGTGTCGATGGTGCCGGGCTTGGGGACGCCGAGCGTGATGGCTCGATACAGCCGCTGCATGCTGTGCGCCGAAAGCTGCGCCTTCAGGCCCTCGCGCGTGGGCTCGTCCTTGGCCACCACCAGAATGCCGCTCGTATCCTTGTCGATGCGGTGCACCACGCCCGGCCGCAGCGCGGCGTTGGGATCCCGTGCGTCGGCGCCTGCGCGCTCGAAACCGCCCCGTGCGAGCAGTCCATTGACCAGCGTGCCCGACGCATGGCCGCGTGCCGGGTGAACCACCAAACCTGCCGGCTTGTCGATCACGATCAAGTGCGGATCCTCGTGCAGCACCCGAAATGCGACCGACGCATCCGGCGTCGCTCTCGTGGGCGGCGGATCGCTCGGTTCGACCTCCAGCTCGCTGCCCGCCCGCACCAGCTGCTTGGCTCGACAGATCTTGCCGTCGAGCTTGACGCGGCCCTCCGCGATCCAGCGCTGCACGGTGGCGCGCGACACCTCGGGCATCAGACGCACGAGCGCCCTGTCCACACGCTCCGCCGCCTCGTGCGGCCCCAGCACGAACAGCTGTTTCACGGCGGCGACCGCCTCAGCCGAGGCGCCACGTGGCTCGGCTACCAGAGCCGACTTTTGATGTGGCCCTTCGACTTGACCAGGATGTCGACGAGCGCACGGTCGTAGAAGTTGCGGTGGTAGAGGTCCGGAGAAACGCGGCTCTTGTACAGAGCGCGCCCTTCCTCAATCTCTTCGGACAGCTCGTCGAACAAAGAATCCTGCTCGATGCCCCGGATGATTTTCTCCTCGTTGTAGAGAGAAAGGTCGCTGGCGATGGCACGAGCAAGGCGACGCGCGGCTTCTTCCGTTTCAATCAGCGGCATCCGGGGGCTCCTGTGAAGAATGAAAATTATCCTCTGCCCGCGTCTCCGCTGTCAAAAGACTCGAACAAGGCCCAAATCAGGGCGTTCTCTGGTGGACTTCCGGCTTCCCGAGCCCGCCTAGCGCCCGGCCGGTCGGGCCGGGTGGGGACGAAACCATCAGCAGGGCCAACCAGGGCAGCCAAATCAGGGCGTAGCGCGCGGCACCAAAGAAAACTACGTGGGTCGCGATCAGCAGTAGGAGCAAGGCGGCAGCCGTCAGCGCGAGCGGAGCACGGCCCGGTGTCGGGCGCGCGGCCAGCAGTCGGCCCAAGACCGCGAGCTCAGCCAGGTAACCCCACGGGGTGAGCGTGAAGCCGGCCGCCAGCAGCGCCAGGGTGCGCTCTACCCGACCGTGTGAACCGTGCAACAGCCCCACGCAAGCACCCAGCAGCAGCAGCCGGGAGTACAGCGTCTCGAGGGCCGCGATGCCAAGTTTGAATCGATCGCGGACGAGCTCGGGATTCGAGGCGCTCAGATACGACGCCGCGACCGCAGCGTGATCGAACAGCTGCCCGAGCTTCTGCGGAGCCAGGGCCAGCCAGGTAAGCGGCTGCTCGGCGATGCGTCGCGCGCCAGCGCGGCCGAAGCAGCGATCCTTGCCGGCCTCGCCAAACACCTCGCGACACTCCTGCGGAACCGTAGCGCCGGCAATCGGGGCAAAGCTCCCCTTCCCTTCCGGCAGCGTGCCGATCAAGAGATTCCAGCCTCCGTTGGCACTGACGAAGACGCAGCCGTCCATCTTTTCGCAGTTACGCCACGTCCACGGTAGACACAGCACGAGCGCGAGCAGCACCACCTGAGTGGCCGCAGCAGCTCGAGCCAGTAGCGCGCGGCGCGCCGAAGTCTCGGGCGGGACCCACACCGCCAATGCCCCGAGCGCCGCCAGCATGGGTAAGAGCTGCGGCCGCATCAGCACGAGCAGCGCCGCGCCGGCGCCCAGCGCTGGCCACCACCATTTGGAACGCGGCTCGCGTCCGAGCCAGAGTGCGCCTGCCGCCAGCGCCACGAGCAGCGAAGCTGCCAGCGCCTCGGTCATGAGCGCGACCGTGTACAGCAGCAAGGTCGGGTGAAGCGCTATGGCCAGTGCGGCCAGGCGCGCGCGGCGCAAGGACGCAAATTGCAAGGCGATGCGGTGCACTGCCGCGACCAGCAGTGCCCCACCGAGCGCGTTGACCAGCATCGCCACGAGCGGGCTACTCCCCAGCAGCGCGTAGGCCGCCCCGAGCAGCGCGGGGTACCCCACCGGATAATGCGCGGCGTAGGTGATCGCGCCGTCCGGCCAGGCCCACGTGTAGCCATCACCCTGCGCGATGCGCGTCGCGACGACATGGTAAAAGCTGCCGTCATCGGCCGGCGGAAAGCGCTCTGCCCCCCACAGCGCGACCAGCAGTCTGAGCGCGAGCGCGAGCCCGAAAAGCCACCACGTTTCGCGACGTCCGAGCCCGAGGTTGGGCTCTGGCCCCCGACTCACACGCGGGCCCCCACGTGCGCGAACGACAGCTCTTCGAGCAGGCCCAGCGCCCGTAAATCGGTGAGCAGCTCGCAGGCGGGCAGCCCGATGACGTTGGAGTAGGACCCCTCGACCCGTTCGATGAAGAACGTCCCCACGCCTTGCGCGGCGTAGCCGCCCGCCTTGTCGAGGCCCTCACCCGTCGCAGCATAGGCGCGGATCTCGGCGCTGCCTGCGGCGCGCATGTGAACCTGAGTGGCCACGGTGCGCTCTAGCTGCGCACCGACCTGGCCGGGCAAGCCGATGGCGTAGCGCGTGTAAACGGTGTGGACGCGGCCCGCAATGCGAGAAAACAAGCGCACCGCATCCTCCACGTCGCGGGGCTTGCCCAGAACGTCGTCGTCGATGACGACCGTCGTATCGGCCACCAGCACCGCGGCGTGCTGCACGCCGTCGAGATGCATGCGAACCCCCACGAGCTTCTCCTGAGCAATGCGGGTCAAATAGTCGAGCGGGGCCTCCCCGGCGTGACGATCCTCGTCGATGTCGGCGGCCAATACCTGGAACGGCAGCCCCAGAGCCGAGATGATCTCGCGGCGCCTCGGCGAGCCCGAACCCAAGATCAGGGGATTAGAGGCATCGATCATGGGCCTTCCTCTGGTAGCTTCGCTCGCGTGCGCTTTCCTGCGTTGCTTTCAGTCCTGGCGCTGAGCTCGCTCTGGCCGCTCAGCGCCGCCGCCACGTGCGACCAAGCTGCACCCTGCGTGGACGCGGAACCAATGTGGCTGTCGGCGAGCTCACGGTATTTCTCGTTCATCCCCGACACGAGGGCGCCGGCGCTGGGCGGCCTCGGTGGGGCGCTCAACCTCGGGTTCCGCTTCGAGCCGGTCGTGCTCGAGGCGAAAGCCCCCAACGCCGAAGGTCGCGAGATCAACTTGATCCGGCACACCACGGACGTGACGGCAGGCCTGCGGGTCGGTGTGGGAAATCGCATGGAGCTGACGCTTGCGCTGCCGGCCGGGCTATACCAGCGCGGCGCCGGTATCAAGGGAGTCACGCACCAATCCTCGCCCCCCATCTCGGAACAGTCGCTACATGACCCGCGCGTCGGCTTCGGCTACGCGCTGCCGCTGCAGCTCTTCAACAGCATCACCTACAAGCTGCAGCTGGAGCTCAAGCTGCCGATCGGCGACGAGAGCGCGCTGATGGGCGAACGGAGCTTCGTGACCAGCCCGACCTTGGTCGTGTCGGCGCGCCGGGGCGGCTTTTTCAGCGGCGGAATGCTGGGGTTTCGCCTGCGCCGACCCAGCGACTTTTTCGGGCGTCGCATCGGCACTCAGGGGCTCGTGGCGCTCGGGCTTGGCTATGAGCTTGCCAAACCCCAGCTCGCCTTTGGGCTCGAGGCTTATGTGCTGCCCAGCTTGGAACCGAGCTCCGCGCCTCGAAATGAAATGGACGTGGCGGCGGAGTGGCTGGCTTCGGTCCGCTTCACGCCGCGCCGCGTTCAGGTCCTTTCGTTCGGCCTGAGCAGCGGTACTGGCATTCCGATGCCGCATGGCGACAGCGGGTGGCAAAGCGGCGTCGGCGTGCCCCTCCTGCGCGTGCTGGCGCTCGCCCGCTGGGCGGCGCCCTAGGAGGCTGGTGTGAAACACCAGCTGTCCAAATCGGCGGAGCCACCGCGTGGAGGGGAGGCTCAAGAAGCTTTGCTTCTTGAGCGGGAGGAGGCGCGTGCCTCCTCCCTCAGAACAAGAAACCTAGGAGTAATCACCTGCAGGCTATCGCAAGTAGCCTTTCAGACCGAGATCGCTCTCAGCGATGGCCTGGGCGACCAACTTGGCGAAGACTGCTGCGCCGAGCTCGTTGGTGTGGGTC
>DATEDZ010000336.1:0-51571 GCA_035281385.1 Polyangiaceae bacterium | reverse complement strand
CCTCCCTGTTGGGCGACGACGTTCGCGAACCCATGGCATGAACCCGCTGCGCGAGGCGGGGGGCGCTATTTCTCGGGCAGTACGGGGGGCGGCGGCAAGGCCGTTTCCCCCGCGAAGTCGGCGGAGCGGGCTTCGGCTTGGGCGACGGCTTCCGGGATCAGCTCCACCTTGATGCCGCGGAAATAGATCTGCCACGAGGGGCGCCGGACCATCCCGTCGCACACGCTCACGTACCACGATGCAATCGGGTTATCGGCGCGGCTCCTCCAGAACAGCTCCGCATGATGACGCACCAGCGCCTCCCAGACGTCGCGCCCGATACCTTCACCCTGTGCTTCGGGCAGCACCGCGAACTTGCTGAGATAAGGCGCCGGAAACGCGTCGTGTACGATGGCGGCGCCGCGATACGCTGCATCGACGTAGACGGCAAGCGGCGGCAGATCGAAGAAGCTCGCGGAGAGCTGCTTGCCGAAGGAGGTCTCGAGCAGGCGCTTCAGGCGCGTGACATCGACGCTGGCGTAACTCTCGTGGCGCTCCACAACGCTGCCGCGCTTGATGAGCGTACCCGCGCCCTTCACCGTGAACAGCTCCTTGAGCAGGTTCAGCGGTGAGGTGATGCTGACCAGAAGCGGAGCGGGCTCAGTCAGTTGGATCAGGCGGTCGCTGGCAGCGAGCAGCTCACCATCGCGTTTTGACAGGGTGCCCGGCGCGATGCGGTCCCGGTCGGTGGTCAGGTTGATGATTGAGATACGACCTTCTGCCACCGATAGCTGCGAGTCCGCGCGCTTGGCGGCGAGCGGTCGGAAACCACCGCGACGACGCAGCAGCGCCAGCTTCCGCGTCCCGAGAGCCTGAGCCAGAGTACCGAGCTCCACCAGGCGTTGCTCCCGGCTCTGACCATCCACGCTGCGAAAGTGCAGGACCGGGATGCGTTCACGGCGCAGCTCGTCGCGTACCGCCTCGACTACGCCGTGCTCCGACATCTCGTGAGGGCTGGGAGCCAGCGACGCGGCAGGCAAGCGCTTGACCAGGCGCTCCGAGCTGGCCGCACCCGCCTCGGGATCGAACAGACCGAGCACCACGGTCGCGTACAGTCCCAAGTCCGCGAGAAACCGCAACTGCTCCACGATGGAGCCGAGCGCCGACCGCACCACGGGACCGCCGGGCACGATGATCGCAAAGCTCTCCTTGGGCAGCTCATGGAACATGCGCAGGTAGAACTCGGCCTCGGAGCGGCGGCCCACGCTTTCGAGAAACGTCAGCACCGCTTCGGCGGGGGCGGATCGGGGAACGGGAACGACCACTCTAGAGAGAACTAGCTGGGGCAGGGGCCCCAGCTCGACAAGACATGTGAGTCTTGGAAGAAAAGATCACGATCGGAGAGAGCAGGAGCCACCCACGCGACCAAAACCGGCGAGGCCGGTGAACGTTTGAGGTCAGGTCGCAAGGGTCGCATGGCCTATCTGAAAACCTGCTCGGACCCGACAGCTCAGCAAAACTTGACTCATCTGTCACGGAAGACGCTTCTCAAGGAACCTAGCCTAGCTACTGTGGTCCGGAGCCGGACGTTGGCAAGCCAGAATTACTTCAGCGTCTCGGTCACGAATGCAATCAAATCCGCATTGCCGACGCTCGCAGTCAGCCCGGCCGGTAGTCGCCGGACGTACCGGATTATCTTCCAGCGACCACGGAACGTATACTCCGGAGCCCATGCAGGTTGGTCTCTTGACGCCCCCCGGTGTGCTGCGCGACTTCGTGGCGCGAGCCATCGCGCCGGCGGGTCATGCGCTGGTGACTGCGCCGGATCCGAATGCGCTGCGCGGCTTGCTCGGCGACGCTCCCGAGGTGGTGCTATTCGCGCCGGCGGTGGCAGGCACCCGCGGCATCGCGGCCCTGGGTCAGGCCCAGAAACAAGGCCTCAATCCGGCACGCAGCATCTATCTGGGCCTGGACAGCCGCGACTGTGCGGAGGCGCTGCAGGTCGGCTTCACGCGCGCACTTTCGATTCCGTTTCAAGGTCGGGAGCTGCTCGATGCCGTGGAAGCGACGGGTAAGAGCGCGCTCAGCATCCTGCTGGTCGACGATAGTGACCTGATCCACCGCCACACGCTGCCCATCCTGCAAGGTGAAGGTTATCAGGTGGTCGAGGCGTGGGACGGCGAGCACGCCCTCGCGCTGTGCGCCGAGCGGCGTTTCGATCTGATCCTGACCGACGTCGAAATGCCCAAGCTCGACGGCTGGGAGGTGTGCCGGCGCATCAAGTCGGATCCCAAGACAGAGCACATCCCGGTGGTGATCTGCTCGTCGCTGGGAGAAGCCAGCCATCTGGAAAAAGGCTTCGATTTGGGGGCCGACGAGTACCTGGTCAAGCCGGTGGTACCGGAGGAGCTTACCTCCCGCCTGCAGAGCCTGCTCGCGAGCAAGATGCTCGCCCAGCGTGAACGTCTTCTGGTCGTGGACGACTCGGCCGCAATCCGCCATTTGGTCTCCGATTGCCTGAAGCGCCAAGGCTTCCAGGTCACCACGGCCGTCGACGGACAGGACGGCTTGGAAAAGGCTCAGGCCGAAAAATTCGAGCTGATTCTGACCGACTACGATATGCCGCGCATGACCGGCTTCGAGCTGGTGGTGGCGCTGCGGCGCCGCGAGCAGACGCGCGATATTCCCATCGTGATGCTGACTGCGCGCGACACCAAGCGCGACCAAGCGCAGATGCGCGCGGCCGGTCTGAACAGCTACCTGGTGAAACCCTTCGGCACCGACAAGTGCATCGCCCTGGTCGAGCGCGTGCTCGCCGAAAAACGCCTGGCCCGCTACAAGGAAGCGTCGCGGCTGTACACCAGCCAGGGCGCGGTGCAGGCCGCCGAAGCTCTGGCACGCAGCGGATCACTGTCGGACGTACGCGCCAAAGAGGTCGACGCGACGCTGCTGTTCAGCGACATCTCGGGCTTCACCAACATGAGCTCGAAGATGCCGCCGGCGGAGGTCGTGGCTATCCTGAACGAGTCGTTCGACGCTCTATGCGTCCAGATTCGCGAATTCGGCGGCGATATCGACAAGTTCATCGGCGACGCCATCATGGCGGTCTTCGAGGATCGCCCGGAGCTCGACGAGCCTCACACGCTCCGCGCGGCGCGCGCAGCCTGGGCCATGCAGCAGGCGCTCCAGCACTACAACGCCAGCCGCAGCGACGATTCCCCGCTGGTCATGCGCATCGGTCTAAACGCCGGCATCGTGGTGCGCGGCGACATCGGCTCGCGTTTCGTGCGGCGCGATTACACTTGCATCGGCGACGTGGTCAACCGGGCCCAGCGCCACGAGTCGAAGGCCCCGCTCGGCGGCGTCTTGCTCAGCGCAGACCTCTACGCGCGCATCAAGCAGCACGTGGAGGTCGAAGAGATGACTGGCATCACCTTGAAGGGCATCGACCATCCGGTGAGCGCCTTCGTCTTGAAGGGCTTCAAGGCGACGTAGCGACGGTCGCCGCGCTGACGGCGAGCGAGCGGACGTCGCGGTTGCCCACTCGGCATCCTCCACCTAAAGTTGGGCCCGTAGCTTGGCCGTCGCCACGAACCCGTAGGCGTCACGCACGAGCTGCTGGATCTGCTTCCAATCGGGCTTGGTGTCGAGCACCACGCCGACCCACCCGCTCGGCCCTACGTAAGGCGGTTTGAAGAAGCGTGCCCCATCGGCCGCGATGAGCCGTTCCTGCTCGCCCCGCGGCATCGGCAACCACACGGCCAGGTGCTCCGCCCCGTGATGATGGTTGTCGAGCATCGCAAACACCTTCCCCTTGCCCGCAAACCAAGTCGGCTCCCCATGCGACACTCGCTCATTCGCCTCGGGCAGTGCCAAACAAATCTTTCGGAGCCGCTCCGCCAGCGCCGCATCCTTCGCGGTCAACGTGCGAACCGGGTGTGTCGACGTCTGTTGGGGCATGCCCCGAGCTTAGGGCCGGGACACCTATGGCGCTAGCGCCTGCGCGGCAAGGCGCCGTCCTGATAGAACGCGAGCCCGTGTCCGTCCGGGTCCTTGAGCTCGACGGACCAGCCACCGGGCGCCTCGGTCACGGGCGTCAGCAGTTGCACCCCGCGCTCGGCGAGCGCCTCTGCCGCGGTGTCGATGCCGCCTTCAGCGAGGCCGAACACGACTTGCGGCGACGTGCCCTGCACTGCCTCACCCTCGAAGAAGAGCAGCTCGGTCCCGCTCTGCAGTTTGCACAGCAAGTAGCCTTCCAGCGGCTGCAGCTCGAGGCCGAGCGTCTCAGCGTAGAAGCGTCGGGCGCGCTCGAGGTTCTTGACCGTGAAGATGAGCGCAACGCCGGTGATTTTCAGGTTAGGCTTGGACATGGAACTCCTTGACCTAAGGGCCCGCGAATGGCTAAGTCGCTCGCCCTCGCGGCCGATCCATCCCGGCTGGCTTCGTTGCTCCTCAGTTACATACCAGCAGTATGCGCCTGCGTCGCGCCTCGCCAGCCGGGCGCCTCGGCCGCGATCATCGACCGACTTAGCCATTCGCGGGCCCTAACCGTTGCCGGCGAGCTCCGCCTTGTGAGGATCTATTTTCAAGAAAAGCACGTGTCCATCCGGATCTTGTGTCGCAATGGCCCGACCACCCCGCCTGCGTAGGTGCGACAACACCTGCGCCCGTTGCGTTCCGAACGAACGGGGCGGCTCCGGGGCCGGCAAGGTCGGCGGCTCGTCATGGCCGCGCAGCGCCCGCCGCAACGCCGACAGGCGCTGACGCAGCGCCGTATCGGTGAGCTGCAGCAACCAGCGAATCTCGGCGGCGCAAAGATCCGCGCTCGCCAACGTCGCCACGCGGCGCAGAGACTTCGGTAACGACGCCAGGAACTTCGGCTGCCACACCCACGCGCCCGTGCTCGCCGCACGCTGGTCGTCTACCAAGAGCTCGCGTCGTCGTCGTCGCCTCTCCACGCGCACCACGAACGCAGCGTGCCTGCGCACGACCCCGCGTAGCCACGCCCGTCGTTCCGGCGAAGCCCAATCATCGATGCCATGACCGATCGCAATCTCCAGCACGTCCTGCACCAAATCCCGCGCCTCGTCCTCCGACCGCGCAAACCGCCGCGCGGTGACCAGGATGTCTCGGTAGGTCTCTCGAAGAACCTTCATGGCGCCGGTCAGTATAGCCCTCGCAAGCTACCCGAGTCTGAAAGCTCCGGCGCGGACAAAGCTAGCAACTATCGGCACGACCCGCCGATAGGAGTCCGTGAAGCGGTATCGCTTTGGAGAGCTCGTCTTCTCGTGGGATGAACGAAAAGCAACGGCCAACGTGCGCAGGCACGGCGTTCGCTTCGAGGAGGCGGCGACCGTGTTCATCGATCCCGGCGCCCGCGAGTACGACGACCCGGACCACTCGCAGCACGAGCTGCGGTTCTTGCTGGTTGGGCACTCTTTTGCGGGCCGCCTCCTTCTGGTGGTACACGCCGAAAAAGACGATACAATCCGAATCATCAGCGCTCGCCGGGTAACGCCCCGCGAGCGAGAAGCCTACGAAAGCGATGCGTGACCACTACGAACTGAAACGCGGTCGACCGAATCCCCATGCGGTCAAGGTGGATCCTAAGGGGCGAGCAGCGCTGCTTCGATGGTGGTCAACCGCCGCTGGCAATGTGCGCCTGCTGCCGGACGATCTCGCCCGCGAATTCCCTGACACGAGGAGCACCGTCGCCGCCTTGCGCATGGTCGTAAGGCTACGCAAGGGCCAGCCGAAAACCGTCGCGTCGAATAGAGCTTCCGCTCGGAAGCGCGCGCGCCGGCGACAAGCGGGGTGAGGAGGAAATCCTGCGCCGCATGTCCGAAATGCCGCACGGCTGACGGGTCACCAGAAATCGACAAGCGCAGCGCATCCTTCCGGGCCCCTCGGTCGTCCTCTTGTCGAGGATTGTATGAAAACCGTAATGGTCCGTTACAAGACGACCGAGGCACATGCCGAGGCGAACGAGGTGCTCGTGCGCGCAGTGTTCGATGAGCTCCGGGCGCTGGCGCCGGAAGGCCTTCGCTACGCAAGCTATCGGCTCGCGGACGGCGTGACCTTCGTCCACCTGGCAACGCTCCAGGCCCCCGGCGAAAATCCCCTGCGGACGCTATCCGCGTTCAAGGCCTTTCAGGCCCAGCTCAAAGATCGCTGCGTCGAAGCGCCGGTGGTGACGGAGCTCTCCGCCGTCGACACCTATGGCCTGGTCGCGTGAAAGGAAGGTTCATGAGCAAGGTCAAAGGACTCGGAACTGCCGAAAAACCTTGGCAGTTGAGCACCCCACCTGGGACTGCCGACTATCAAGCGTACCGGGATGAAGCCGCAGATCCGCCGGCGCTGGTCGTGCAAGTCGGCAAGACGCAGCTGCGTTATCACCTCCGCGCCATCGCCGATCTCCACGCCATGCTGAAGAAGGAGGGCGATTGGGTGCTGCTCGGCAGCGCCGACGAGCAGAAACCGGCAGCCGCCGGTACGGTGGAAGCCTGGGGCCGTTCGAGCACCAACCCGGTGAAGGGCTGGTACGGGCTGAAGAAGGGGCTACGCGGGCGCTTCGGAATGTATCTGCCGCCCGTGCTCGAGGCGCTGGGCCTTGCGGAGGTCGAGCACAACCCCAAGAACAACCGCATGCGCGCTTTGAAGTAGGCTGGGCGTGTGACTGAAACGCCGACGGCCTTTGCCGATGCCCGCGAACAATTCTTGGCGATGGTCGAAGGCGTCCGCCCCGAGCTTCACCGCTATTGCGCGCGCCTCACCGGCTCGGTCATCGAGGGCGAGGACATCGTGCAGGACACGCTGGCCAAGGCTTTCTACGCCCTCAGTCTCTCCGCAGAAGTTCCGCCCCTCCGCCCCTGGCTATTCCGCATCGCGCACAACGCAGCCCTCGATTTCTTGAAGAGCCATGGTAGCAAGTACGTGGAGCTGAAAGCGGAGCTCGACGAGGTCGCGGGCTTCGACGACCAGCCTGATCCGGCGGTCGTCCGGTCAGCCCTCGCGCGGTTTCTCGTGCTCCCGGCCACCCAACGAAGTGCGGTGATCTTGAAAGACGTCCTGGGCCACTCCCTCGAGGAGACGGCCGAAACCATGGGGACCACTATCATGGCCGTCAAAGCTGCCCTCGTCCGCGGGCGAGCAAAACTCCTCGAGCCTTCGCCCGAAGAGGCAAAGGTCGACGCCACGACTCGCGCCGAGCTCGACCGCTACGCCAGCCTATTCAACGCTCGTGACTGGGATGGTGTCCGCGCGCTCGTCAGCGAAGACTGTCGCCTCGACCTCGTGAGCAAGTCGCAACGTCGCGGTAAGCAAGTGGGCATGTACTTCGCCCGCTACGAAAAGGAGAACGTCACCCTGCGCGTCGTGCGCCTGGAGGGCCAGCTCGCTCTAGCGGCATACGTTGCCGGCGCCGCGCGCCCGACCTACTTCATCCTGCTCGACTTCGCCGCCGGTCGCGTCACCTCCATCCGCGACTTCCGCTACGTCCCCTACATCGCCACCGAGGCGCAGTTCGAAGGTTCGTCTCGGGGTTGACGAACCCAGTCGTGAAGGCCTGGGGTCTTGCCGTTGCGGGAAAGTGCAGACCGAAGGCTCACCAAGCCTCACACTTGCGAGCCGGTCGCTAAGCCTTCGGTTCTTGATAGGCCGCGAACACCTCGGCTTCCGTGAGTCGGGGCCGCTCGCCAGCCAGCTCGTAGCCCTCCGGTTTGTGATCGATGAAGATCTCGCGGGTGAGCTCGAACGCCGCAGAATCATCGAACGCTCCCACACTCATCGTGTACCTCTGCGTTGGCTTGAGAAAATAGAACAAGCTCGTGCCGCAGCCGGTACAGAAGCCGCGCTCCGCCCACGCCGAGGAAGCGTAGCGCGCCAGGTGCTCCGTCCCCTCGAAAGAAACGTTGCTCACGCCCACTCCGAAGAAAGGCGCACCCCCCGACCAGCGCCGACACATCCCACAGTGGCAAGCGTGATGGTGCTCCTCCACACCTTCGGCCACGAACCACACTTTCCCGCAAAGGCATCGACCCGTCTTGCGCGTCATCGACCACAAGATACCTCGCCCGCGGGCCACGTGGCAGGCGCAAGCCTACTCGAGCTGCCAAGTGAGCTGATCCGGTGCTCGTGCTCCCTATAGATGCCGCGTTTCCGCCGGCGGGTTCCACCAATTGTCGGCGCGGCCGTCACAGTATTGGACGGGCGCGGAGGCAAGCTCGGCCGGGTCGAGGTCGTCGAGCGCTGCGACACTGATCGAAACGTACTCGTTCGGATTCCAATCGGAGGCCGCGACCCAGCCGTAGGGGACGACGCCGCAGTGTTTACAGAAACCGCTGTGGCCTTTTGCAGCGCCCGGTTTGTAGCCGCTCAGCTCCTCTTCACCCGAGATCGAGCGAAAGTCTTCCGGTTTGGCTCGCGTGGTCCACATGCGTTTCTTCCAGCAGCTAGTGCAATTGCACTTGCTCGTGCCAGCCGCGATGTCGAGCGCCACCTCGAACTTGATCCGGCCGCAATGGCAACTACCCTGATATGCTTTCTTCGCCATACGCCGAGCCTAGCCGAGCATTCCTGACAGTGCTGCGTCAGCAATGTTGATAATTCGCTGGTGGTTGCCCCCACTCACGGGGCGGAGAGCCAGGACCATGAAGAAATCGACCAAGAAGCTGGGCCTATTGAGCGCCTTCACGATCGCCCTCATTGCCACGACCTCGTGCGGGGGGGACTCCGACGGTGACGGAAACTCGGGCACGGCCGGTACCACGAGTCGACCGCTGGAAGAGGCCGGATCGGTTTGCAAGCTGGACAGCGAGTGCTTTGCGGAGGTCGTGGAAGGCGAGCTGCTGGGCGAGGCGCTTTGTCTCACGCGAGTGCGCGATGGTTATTGTACGCATACGTGCGAGATGGACTCGGACTGCTGCGCCGCGACGGGGGAGTGCAAGAGCACGCTGCCACAAGTCTGCTCACCCTTCGAATCCGCCGAGGGCAAGATGTGCCTGCTGAGCTGTGAAGACGCCGACGTCGAGGGCGACCCCGATGCGGAGGACGGCAACGACTTCTGCCAGCGCAACGCGAGCTGGGACTTCATCTGTCGGTCTTCGGGTGGCGGTTCGGAGAACCGTAAGGTGTGCATGCCCGCCGACTGCGGCGTCGGCGCCGCCTGCGGCTCGGACGACGACTGCGGCGACCTGAGCTGCGTGCTCGGAGCATCCGGCGGCTACTGCAGCCAGCGCGACTGCACCGTCAACGCCGATTGCCCCGGCGACTCATTGTGCATCACCGCAGGCAACGGTAGCTACTGCGCCAAGACTTGCGCCGGAGCCTCGGATTGCTCCTTCTGTCGCTTCGACGGCTTGCGCCTCGGCTGCTCGGACAAGGTGGTGTTCGCCGAAGACGGCACCACCGGCACGGTGTGCGTCCCGCCGAGCTGAGTGGCGTTCGGTACGCTGCTCAGGGGTCGCCGCAGAAACCCAAGGCGCACCCAAACGCCGCGAACGCGACCGTCCGCCAAGGGTCAGCAGTGCAGACGCTACCGCCGCGTGAGCATGGGTCGCAGCCCCCAGCCGAGCTGCTGCGCGTCAGCCCGTAACGAATGTGGGCACTTATCGGTCTGTCCCTTTCGATGGAAATCGAAGCTCGGTAGCACGTTGGTAGTTGTCAAAGAGCGGCGTGAGTGTTAGTGGAAGGTTGCTGGCCGCGCGCCAGTTAGGCGTGGCGGACCGGACAGGGAGGAAATAAGCGATGGCTAACGAATGTTGTTCGGTGCGGGTACGCGAGGGTCTGCGGATAATCGGGCTGGTGTCGGTCGTGGCGGCGCTGCCAAGTTGCGGCCTGGAACAATCAGAATCGAGCGAGGACGTCGGAGAGGTTGCTCAGGCCGTCAGTTCAGCCATCGTTCTCAAGTCGAATCGCGAAAACCGCTACGTCGTCCTTCAAGGTGAAACACTCAACTGGTCGGGCGGCTGCGACGATTCAGCCGACGCGGCTCAGTTCGTCAGAGAGCCCTCCGGCAGCAATTTTCGGCTGAAATCCGTGGACAATGGCAAGTACGTCAAGCTCGGCACGGGGAGCAAATTGGTGGCGAGCGCGACCACGTCGGCAGCGGCGACGCTTTTCAAGACCGAGCCCTGTGGCAGCCAGCTGGCGATTCTCGCGGACAAGAACGGGGACGGCGAGATCAACGGCAGCGACGCGAACCGCTACGTCAAGGCCAACACCGACGTCGAGGCCACCAGCGCCAGCTGCAGCAGCAGCAGCACCTCCTGGGAAAAGTGGGAGCTGGTCGCGGCCCCCGAGCCGCCGCCAACCGGGTGCGCGGCGCAGAAGCTGACCGCTTTGGGCGCGACCGCTTCTTCCGTCGAGAGCAGCCACAAGGGGCCTGAGAAGGCCATCGACGGCAACCTGAGCACGCGCTGGTCGAGTCAGTACAGCGATCCCCAGTGGATCTCCGTCGACTTTGGCGGCGAACGCTTCGTGCATTCGGTCACGCTGCGTTGGGAAACCGCAGCCAGTGCCCACTACGACATCCGCGTCTCCAGCGACGGCTCCAACTGGACGACCGTGTTCACCGAACCAAACGGCAACGGCGGCACCGACGAAATTTCTGGGCTCGGCGCGACGGCGCGGTACGTTCAGATGTTCTCGCATGCCCGCACTACGCAGTACGGTAACTCACTCTTCGAGCTCGAGGTTTTCGGGGACCTGGACCCGTTCTGCGCCAGTCCTCCAGACGACCTGTTGGGCGTGACGCTCACGGCGAACAGCGGCGCCTGGAACGGCATCGAAAAAGCGTTCGACGGCGAGGCCAGCACCAAGGCCGATGTGGTCGCCACCCAGGCTTTTCTGGAATTCGCGTTCGATCGCAAGAAATTGCTGCAGCGTGCGCGCTTGTGGGAGGACAACTCGGGCTTCTGGAACGTCGAACAGTGGAATCTGGACTATTGGAACGGCACCGCGTTCGTGCCGGCCTTCCCACTGGCAAACACGCCGCTTTCCGGTTGGAACGAGGTGGATTTCGACGACGTGGTCACGGACAAGGTGCGACTCAACCTGACTGATGGCAGCCACATCGAGATCGGCGACGTTCAACTTCTCGGGGCGGCAGCAGACCTGGTCGCCGCTGGGGCTGGCCAGGTGTACCTCGACCAGTGCGGCGACGCCGACGTTCCCATCCCTCCGGTCTGGAACTACGAGGACGCTTTCCACGGCGCGAACGGCACCCAATGGGTAAACGCCGGTGTCTTGGACAACGAGTTCATCAGCGGCGGCTTGGTCGCTGAGGTCTTCTACTACCAGTCGGCGAATCCGCAGGGCGTTTGCATCGCTCTGCCACGCAGTGAAATGGATGCTAGCAACATACCCGTGCCGGACGGGATACAGCTGCTCGGGGTGATTTGCCAGGGGACGGTGAGCAGCGCTGCTTGCTTCTGGGACGGTAAGAACGTCGACCGTTTCGACACGCTGAATTTCACGGAGCAATGCCTCATGGTCGATGGCGCATCCGGTACCCAATACATCACCGCAGCGGGGAAGCCGTGCTTCATCGGCGGCACTGACTTGGCAGCGCCGAACGCAACCGGAGGTACATGTACCGACTGTCATCGAGGCGAGAACGCCTTCATCCTGCACCCCGCCACGGTACTGGGGTTGAACATCCCCAACCGGATGCCCGACGATTGGTATGACCCCATCGTCGATGCATCATGGCCTCAAAATCCGGGGCCCACGACGCTGCTCGACAACGTGCCGGATGACGATGGATGCCTCCTTTGCCACAATCGGTTAGCTCCCACGGCAATCTTCGGGGGAAGATTTCCGGAGCTCTCCAGCGGCGATCCCTTCTGCAATGTCGCGCTCACGACTTCGTTTGGACGGACGATGCCCCACCCCATTGACCCCTCGGCCCCGCCACCTGTGCCTACCGATTTTCCCAGCTATCAGGCTCTGCTCGGAGCATGCGGCCTATAGTCGTGGCATGGTTCGGGCGCCGGACTGATCCGGAACCCAATACGCAGCGAAGCAAGCCTGGCTAGGAGAGGACGAATGTTGGAGTTGCCATTTTCCCTCACGGAGGGGCGCGCGGCCTTGACGCGCCTCATGCTGGTGCTGGCTACCTCCGCGAGCGTGCTTGGTTGCGGCAAGTCATCCATGAACGGCACTGCAGCGATGGGCGGTGATGGCGCGAAGGCCGGCAGCGGCGGGGGGGGCAGAGGTGGCCAAAGCAATGATGGGGGTACCGTGGGCGACGCGGGGCAGGGTAGCGATAGCGGTGCGGGCGCTGGTGCAGGCGCCGGTGGCAATGGTGCCGCCGCGACGTGGCAAATCGTTGGCACGCCGGGATTTTCCGGCGAACGGGTCGATTGGCTGTCGCTTGTTTTCGCCGGCGCTAGTCCGCACGTCGTCGTGAGAGAGCAAGGGCGCGCAGTTGTCATGCGCTTCAACGGCAATAGCTGGGTGAGCGTCGGCGGTCCAGTCGTGGCGGGGGAGATCTTCAATCCGTCCCTGGCTTTTTCAGACAGCACCCCCTACGTGGCGTTCGCCGAAACAGTTACCGGCGCCAAGGCCTCGGTGAGGCGCTTCGACGGCAGCACCTGGGTCAACGTCGGCAGCCCCGGCTTTTCGGACGGCTCGGCGGACTCGACCACCATCGCTTTTTCCGGCACGACACCATACATCGCGTTCCAAGAGGCGACCACTCGGCTGCAAGGCACGATGATGCGCTTCGACGGAACGTCTTGGAGCAAGGCTGGCGGTTCATTCTCCGAGAAAGCTGCCTTCTCTCCGTCCTTCGCCATTTCAGGCACCACGCCCTACGTCGCCTTCAGGGATACGGCCCGAGCTATGAAGGTCACGGTGACACGTTTCGATGGGAGCGCTTGGGTCAACGTCGGCAGCCCCGGGTTCTCGGAGGCCGGCACAGAGGCCCTGTCGCTCGCGGTTTCGGGCGACACGCCGCATGTCGCGCTCCGCGACTCCGCGCATGACAAGAAGGTGACGGTGATGCGCTTCGACGGCAGCGCCTGGGTTCACGTCGGCAGCCCGGGGTTCTCGGCTGGTGCGGTTGATTCTTTTTCCCTCGCGCTGTCTAGCGCTACCCCTCACCTCGCTTTTTCGGACACGGCCAACGGTTCCAAAGCAACCCTCCAGCGCTTCGATGGCAGCACTTGGGTCAACGTGGGCAGCCCCGGCTTCTCGCCGGGCGCGGCCGCCAACGTCTCGCTCGCTTTTTCCGGCACCACGCCCTACGTCGCGTTCCGAGACGAAGCCAACGACGCCAAGGTCACCGTCATGCGGTTCGAGTAGCCCCGGTTCATTTCGGTGCTGCCTGCAATGGCGCTCGGCAGACGGTTTCTAGCGGGCGCCGGTGCACGCCTCTTGGCAGCCCCTTTCGCCTGCAGAAACTTGGCCCTCTGACGCCATCCTGGCCCGCCTCCGCCACTTTCTTAACCCAGCGCCGCTCGGGGTATACATTCCGCGACATGAAGCACCGAGGCCTTGCTCTCCTCCTGGGTTTCGCCGCGCTCGGCACGGGCGCGGTGGCGCTGGCCGAAGCCGAAGACGCTCTCTTGAAGCGCTATCCCTACGATCCGGCGTGCCCGTGGGGCCGCGTCGGTAATGGCAAGGGCATGGTCGTGCGCTGTATCTCGGAGGACGAGGCGAAGACGCTGCGCGCCGCCCCGATCGCGACCCCCCTGGGCGCCAAGCCAACGACACCCGCCGCTGCATTCGGCAAACCGACCGACACCGCAGCCGCTCCCGCGACTCCCGAGAGCCCTTCCGACTCGACCACCGATACCGACCTCGGCCCCGCACCCGACGCGGATGCCGCCCTCGACGTCACGGTCGGCCCCGTGACCGCCGAAGAAGGCACGCTCGGCATCGGCAAGCTCGGTCAGCCGAAAGACAAGTACGCCGCCTGTGTACAAAAGAATGGTGGCCTGACGGGTAAGACGGGCGAAGTGGCGGTTCGATTCTTGGTGCGCGGCAAGGGCATCGCCGAAGGTGTGAGCGTGTCCAAGCGCACCAACGTGAGCAAGGAAGCCGCGCAATGCGTGGCCGACGTCGTGGATCGCCGCCGTGTGGGTACCCCCGAGTCGCCCATGGTCGGTGCAACGGTGCTGGTGAAGTTTACGAAGCTAGACAAGACCGATAAGCTCGCGAAGTGAGCCGAATCCGTGTCCTCGTCACGGACGACTCTGCCTTCATGCGGCAGGTCGTGACGCGGGCGCTCGAAGCTGACAAGCGCTTCGAGGTCGTGGGCTCGGCCGGCAGCGGCTCGGAAGCCATCGAGCAATGCCGCAAGCTGCGGCCGGACGTGGTCACGATGGACTTCAACATGCCGGGCATGAACGGCGCCGAGGCCACGCGCGCCATCCTGGCCGAGCGCGCCGTGCCGATCGTGATGCTGAGCGCGCACACTCAGCAGGGCGCGAAGGAGACGCTGCAGGCGCTGGAAGCTGGAGCCGTGGACTTCGTGACCAAGCCGAGCGGTGAGGTCAGCGCCACGCTGGGAGCCGCAAAAGCCGAGCTCACCGAAAAGCTCCTGGCGGCCGCCGGCGCCAACCTGGCCGCGCTCGCCCCCCGCCCCGCGGAGCGCCCCGAGCGACGCGTGGCGACGGATCCGGAAGCCAGCAGCGGGCCCATGTCGTCGCGGCGCATGTCACTCGCTGGTCAGCATCGGCTCATCGTCATCGCCAGCTCGACCGGTGGTCCGCAGGCGTTGCTGCGAGTCGTGCCCCAGCTCAGGCTCGGCTCGCGCGCCGCGCTGATCATCGTACAGCACATGCCCGACGGCTTCACGGGCGCGCTCGCCGACCAACTCACCGAGGCCGCAGGCTTTGCCATACGTGAGGCGCAGGCCGGCGATCTGGCCGGTCCCGGCAGCGCTCTGCTCGCGCCCGGGGGCACGCACCTGCTGCTGGATCGCGGGGGCCGGGTTCAGCTGCGCGCGGACCCACCGGTCCATGGCGTGCGCCCGGCGGCCGATCCGACGCTGGTCTCGGCCGCCCAGACCTTCGGTGCTCGTAGCATCGGCGTGGTGATGACCGGCATGGGCCGGGACGGCGCCAAAGGGCTGGCCGCCGTGAAGGCCAGCGGCGGTACCACGCTGGCACAAGACAAAGCGACGAGCCTGGTGTACGGCATGCCCAAGGCCGCCGTCGAGCTGGGGGTCGTAGACACCGTCTCACCGCTCGATCGGATGGCCGCCGTCATCAACCGCTGGCTAGAGCCCATCCCATAACTGGGATGGGTGCTCTAGCACCTGTTCTGGGGAGCACAGCTCCCCCCGCCGAAGTGAATTCGGCGGGAACCCCCTCAGGTTTTGGGGCCCCGACCCCAAAACTCAGGTTATGGACGCTCGAGCAAGACGTGACCGAAACCTCCCGCAACGCCCTGTACGAGGGCCGCATCAAGAAGCTGTCGCTCGAGGTCGAGGCGCTGGCCGCGCGGTCCGCTCGCATCGGCAACCTACGGGGCATCGCCTTCCTGGCCGCGTTCGGTGCCCTGATCTGGGGTACGGCAGCGCACGGTGGCACGCCCTCGATCGCCCTCGGCGTGCTCTCGATCGCGGGCTTCGTGGCGCTGGTGCGCGCCCACGCGCTGCTCAGCGCAGACGAAACCTACGCGCAGCGCTTGCTAGCCGTAAACCAGCGGGCGCAGCTGCGCGTCACCGGTCACGCGCGGGTGCTGCTCGACGACGGCGCCGACCTCACCGAGGAGCTGGCCGGCAAGGCGGGCTCGCCGTCTGCCGCCCGCCAGGTGCGCACGCTCGCAGATGATCTGGACTTGTTCGGCCGTGCCTCGCTCTTCCAGCGCATTTCGGTGGCCCACACGCGCTTCGGTCGGAGCGCGCTCGGCCAGGCGCTGGTGGCGGAGCCGGATCCGCCGAGCATCGCACGGCGCCAGGCCGCAATCCGCGCGCTGGCGGCGGAGCTCGAGCTGCGCCAGCGCGTAGAAGCGCTGGCCAGCGCCTTGACCAAGGGCAAATCGGGGCCCACGGTCGCAGCCGCGCTCGACCCCGAGCCCCTGCTGCGCTGGGCCGAAAGCGCGCCACGGCTGCTGCAGAGGCCCGTGCTGATCTGGGCAGCGCGTTTGCTGGCCGCGGTCAACGTCGGCTTCGTGGCGGCGGCTTGGGCGGATCAGGCGCCCGGCTTCTACCTGCTCGGGCCACTCAGCCTTTCGTTGCTCGTCATCCTGGCGACCCGTCGCGACACCCATGCGGCGTTCGCGGCGGTGGCTACGCGCGAGGGCGCGCTCAGCGGTTACGACAAGTTGCTGGAGGCAATCGAGACGTCGACTTCCGATGCGGAGCTGCTGGAGCAGCTGCGCCAGCGCCTGCGGCAGGGCGACGCGACGCCTTCGCGCGCCATGAATCAGCTGCGCGCGGCGGTGAGTTATTTCGAGCTGCGCTATCAGGGGCTGCTCTACCCGTTCGCCAACTTGTTTCTGCTGTGGGACGTGCACTGCACGGTCAAGCTCGAGCGCTGGCAAGAGCGGTTCGGCAAGGGCGCGCGCGACTGGTTCCTGGTGCTGGGCGAGTTCGAGGGGCTGTCGTCGCTGGCCGGACTTTCGTTCGACGAGCCGAAATTCTGCTTCCCGAGCATCGCCAGTGAGCCGCGTTTACTGGCGCAGGGGCTCGGACATCCGCTGATTCCGGCCGGCGCGCGCGTGGGCAACGACGTGACGCTGCCCGGCGCCGGCAGCGCGCTGCTCGTGACGGGGTCGAACATGTCGGGCAAGAGCACCCTGCTGCGTTCGATGGGTGTCGCTTGCGTGCTGGCCTACGCCGGCGGCCCGGTCTGCGCCAGCCGCTTCGAGCTCGGCTGCCTGCGGGTCGCGACCAGCCTGCGCATCCGAGACTCACTCGAGGAGGGCGTCAGCCACTTCTACGCCGAGCTCCACAAGCTGAAGGCCGTGCTCGACGCGACCTCGGAGGCGCTACCGGTGTTGTTCCTGCTCGACGAGATCCTGCACGGCACCAACTCGCTCGAGCGCCAGGTGGGCGCACGCTGGCTGCTGGCACAGCTGCTGCAGCGCGGCGCTCTGGGCGCCGTGTCGACACACGACATGGAGCTGTGCAAGCTTTCGGCGGAGCTGATGACCCGCGTGCGCCTCGTTCATTTGCGTGAGGACGTCCAGGGCCAGGAGATGACCTTCGACTACCGGCTGCGCGAGGGTCCGGTGAGCGAGGGCAATGCGCTGCGCCTCATGCGCCGTATCGGCCTCGACGTGCCCGAGTAGCCATGACCCGTGCCTCCACGCTCGAGGTCCACGACGCATGTCTGAAAAGCGTGTAGTCCTGTTCGATATCGGCATTCTGGCCACCGCCACGCGCCTGCGCGGCATCGGTCGTTACGTGAGTGAGCTCGGTCGAGGCTTGGCCGCGCTCAAGCAGGAGTGGGGCGACATTCAGCTCGTGTTCCTGGAGGGCCTGAGCTTCGACGGCACGGTCACGCTGAGCCCGGAGCTCGAGCCCGCGATCGAGCGGCTCACGCAAGGGCCGGTCCGATCGCGTTACAGTTGGGCTTATCCGCTCCGGCTCTTCGCCGGTCTGGCGGCGAGCCGCGCAGGGGCGAGCCTGCTGCACCTGCCGGCACCCGGCGCCACCCCGCTGGCGCTCGGCGGCGTCCCGCACGTCGTGACCTGTCACGATCTCATCCCCTACAAGTTTCCGCAGCACTACGCGGGCATCGACGAGGGCTTTCGCTGGGGCAGGCGCGCGCTCGATCGACGCCGTTACGGCTCGGCGCGCCACGTGATCGCGATCAGCCAGGCCACCGCGACGGATCTCGAGCAGCTGCTGGGGTTACGCGCAGACGCGGTCAGCACCGTGCTCAGCGGCATCGACGCGACGCGCTGGGTCGCGCCCCGCGACGCTGACGACGCCGAGCAGTTACGGCGACTGAACCTGACCGGCAAACGCTTCGTCGCCTACGTGGGCGACATCGACTGGCGCAAGAACATGGAGGGCATGATCTCGGCTCTGGCCGAGGCTCGAAAGTCGGACGACTCGCTCGAGCTGGTTTGGGTCGGCAAGCCGAGCAGCCCCTCCCGCGAGCAAGCGTGCCGGGCTCATGCGGCTGCCTGCGGCGTGACGAACGCGTGTCAATTCCTGGGCTACGTGCCGGACGCAGGGCTACAAGCGGTGTACCGCGCGGCGCTCGCTACCCTTTTGGTCTCGCGCGCCGAAGGCTTCGGCTACCCGGTGCTCGAAGCGATGGCGTCGGGCTGCCCGGTCATCGCCAGTAGCGTTTCGAGCCTGCCCGAAGTCGCCGAAAACGCGGCGCTTCTGGTGGATCCGGAGAGCCCGCGCGACATCGCCGATGCCATCCTCCAGCTGGCTCAGGGCCCCGCACGGCGGAGCGACCTGATCGAACGCGGCCGCCGGCGCGCCGCCGAGCTCAACCTGGTCGCGCAGGCGCGGGGCACCCTCGACGTCTACCGACGCCTGCTCCGCGCGATTTGACAAGCCGACCGGGGCAATGTACACATGGGGACACTTCTGGGAGGTACCGTATGAAATCCATCGCAAACATGAGCTCGTTCGGAGCACGCGCGATTGCCGGTACCAGCCTCCTTGCCGCCCTTCTGTCGCGTGGATCAGTGGGGCCCCAGCCCCATCTCCTCGGCTACAGCTGGCAGCTGTCGCGTGTGAAGCGCCGTTGATTCGCTGAAGCTTCCAGCGCCGCGAGCGGTTCGAGCTTCGAGCCGCCAGGCGTAGCTTCCCGACGGGATCAGGCTCGCAGCCGCAAGCCTCGATCGCGCGCCCCTCCGCAACGTGCCACGGCCCGTGCCGAGCATCGACGCCCTCGCGCTCGATCGCCGCCACTGCGTCGCCCCCGCAACGAGCAACCGACCCGAGCGCCCTTCGCCGGCGCCATCCCCCGCATTTTTCCCGCTTTTTCCAGAGATTTTCAGCCATGAACGCATTCAACGACCGCGACATCCTCGAGCGCTACACCGACCAGCCGTCGCGGCTGCCCGACAGCATACGCGCGCGGCTCGCAAGCACCGGACCCGACTCGAGCATCGTCTGCTACGCCTTCTCCGATCTCGACGAGCACTTGGCATTTGGCGGCACCTGGTTGGTGCTGACGACGCTGGAGCTGGTAACGGCTCGAGAGCAGAATGATGGCACTTTCGGCTCGATACGCATGCCGCGTCGCAACATCGCCAAGGTCGATCTTGCGACGGGCCTCTCGTGTCACGTAATGCGTGTCTATTCCAAGGACGAGACGCCACTCGTGGAGCTGCGCTTCACACATCGCCAACGGCGCAGCATGGAGGGCCTGGCGTTCCTGCTCGAGCAGATCGCCAAGGGCGCCAGCATCGAGGCGCCGGACCCCGACGCGCAGTATCTCGAAAGCGTCGCGCAACCGATCCGCGAAGCACAAGCGCTGGTTTCGACGCGCCGCCTGGCGGTGGTGTGGCGCCTGCTCAGCTACCTAAAACCCTACCAAAACCGCGTACTTTGGGGCATGTCGGCGGCCACGCTGGTCACGCTGCTGGCGCTGTTTCCGCCGCTTTTCACCGGGCACCTGGTCGATCGCGTCATTCGCCCGGTCCAGAGCGGCGAGCTCGAGGCCCAGGACGTGGTCAGCATCGCCTGGCTCGCCGTGCTGGGCATGGCGCTGGTGCAAGCGATCAGCAAGCTCTGCGTCTGGCTCCGCTTGAGACTCCTGGCGGTGCTGGGAGAGCTCGTGGCGCGCGACTTGCGCGATCAAATCTTTGCGCACCTGCAGAAGCTCAGCATGAGCTTTTACTCGCGCAAGAAGACCGGGTCGCTCATCACCCGCGTCAGCTCCGACACCGATCGCTTGTGGGAGTTCTTGGCGTTCGGCATGGTCGAGGTAACGCTATCTCTGGTCACGCTGCTGGGCCTATCCGCGGTGCTCATCTACCTCGACTGGCGACTGGGTCTGGTCATGGCGCTGCCGGTACCGCTGATGTGTCTGGCCATCCATCTGCACGGCAATGGCATGAACCGGCTGTTCACGCGCGCCTGGCGCAAGTGGTCGAGGCTGACCGATCTGCTCTCCGACACGATCCCGGGTATGCGCGTGGTCAAGGCGTTCAACCAGGAAAGCCGGGAAAAACGCCGCTTCGGCGTGCGGAACGCGGAGGCGGTCGGAGAGTTCAACCGCATCCACGCAGCCTGGACCGGCTTCTGGCCGGGCTTGATGCTGGCGCTGGAGGCGACCGTGCTCTGCGTTTGGGTGCTGGCGCTGCCACGCCTGCTCGGCACGGAAGCCGCCATCGGTCCGCAACTGAGCCTGGGCAAATTCGTGTCGTTCCTGCTCTACACGACCATGTTCGTGTACCCGGTCGAGATCCTGGGCACGGTGGCGCGCATCATGCACCGCGCCACCAGCTCCGCGCATCGCGTCTTCGAGGTGTTCGACACTCGTCCGGAGGTCGTCGACGATCCCGATCCGATCGAGCTCCCCGAGCTGCAAGGCAAGGTGGAGTTCGATCGGGTGACCTTCGCCTACGACGGAGTGCGCCAGGTCATCAAGGGCATCTCGTTCGAGGTCAGGCCCGGCGAGCTGATCGGACTGGTCGGGCCTTCGGGCGGCGGCAAGACGACGCTCATCAACCTGCTCACGCGCTTCTACGACGTGACGGGCGGGCGCATCTTGATCGACGGCGTCGACGTGCGGAGGCTGGAAAGCGGCCGCTACCGCGAGCAGGTGGGCATGGTTCTGCAAGAGCCCTACCTGTTTCACGGCAGCGTGCTCGACAACATCCGCTACGGCGCGCCCGACGCCAGCTTCGACGAAGTGATCGCAGCCGCGCGCGTCGCCAACGCGCACGACTTCATCTCGCGCTTACCCCACGGCTACGACACCACGGTGGGGGAACGCGGGCACACCCTGTCCGGAGGCGAGCGCCAACGCGTGTCCATCGCGCGCGCAGTGCTCAAGAACCCCCGGATTCTGATCCTGGACGAGGCGACCAGCAGCGTCGACACGGAGACGGAACGCAAGATCCAGGAGGCGATGGATCGCCTCGTGGCCGGACGTACCGTCTTCGCCATCGCACACCGCTTGTCCACCTTGCGCAAAGCCGACCGCCTGCTCGTCATCCAAGACGGCAATCTGGTCGAGCACGGCACGCACCGCGAGCTGCTGGCGAATCCGGACGGCGTTTACACGAAGCTGCACCGGTTGCAGCAGGAGCTGCACGAAGCCGCCTAGGGAGTGGTTAGTGGTCAGTGGTTGGTGGTTAGTGAGGAACGTAAGAACATGACTACGAAATTGCATTCACTAGTATTGGAGAAACGCAGAGACGGCCGCTTGTGGGCGCTGCTTGCGGAGCGGGCGGCGCCGGTCACGCTCCGGCGCTGCTTTCCCTGGACCTTCCCGGAGCGCTACGTCTCCCTCCAGACCGAGGACAACGAGGAGCTGGCGTTCGTCGCCAATCCCGAAGAGCTCGACGCCGCATCCCGGGCAGCGCTGTCACAAGCGCTGTCCGAGGCGTGCTTCGTGCTGCAGATCCGCAAGGTCTACTCGGTCGAAGAGGACTTCGAGCTGCGCTGCTTCAAGGTCGAAACCCCGCAAGGCCCGCGCACCTTCCAGACTGCCCTCGACGCCTGGCCACGCGAAACCCCCGACGGCGGCCTGCTGATCGAAGACGTCGCCGGCGACGTGTTCCGCATCGAAGATCCGGAGTCCCTCGACCCAAGAAGCCGCGAGCTGGTCTGGGAGCTGGTTGACTAAGCCTGCTCCCCGTCGCCGCGCGGCGACGCACGGCCCGTCCGTGCTCGCTTCACTGCGCGCGGGCGGGGTCCCTCAAACGCCGGGCCTCCGCCCGGCGCGAGGGTCCCGCAAGCCAGATCAGGCGATCGTCAATCGTCGATTGCGATTGCGCCCGCTGAGCTATTGAGACGTGCCACGTCGGGCACCCGTGGCGGCTCGCCATGCGTCCGCCGGCCCCACTTGGTCGCCAAATCGGCGAAACACCTCGGCCTCACAGCGTCGCGCTCGCGGCTAGGCCGAGGCGCCCGCTGTTCGGCGCGATATTGACCAATATTGGTCAATATTTCGCGGTGGATCCCTACTTTTTCGTGCCGACGCGTGCAACGAGCACAGCGTCTGACGGCGCGCTCGCACATGCCGTGACATCACAGAGCAGCCTGACTCGGCCCCTGCGCACCCCAAATATTGACCAATATCAGTCAATATTCAGAACACGCGTGGTGACTCGCTGCCCGCCGAAGACGTAGCGACTCGCTGGCTGCGTGGTGGCGTGGGACTCGCTGGCTGCGTGGTGACACCGAGGACGCTAGGCCTTGACAACCAACCAAACTTAACCTACAAGTTAATTAACCCTCAGGTTAACTAGATCGAATGGACGTATTAAGCAATACTTTCGCAGCCTTGGCGGATCCTACCCGGCGGGCGATCTTGGCTCGGCTGGCGCAAGGAGAATGCTCGGTGAACGAGCTGGCCAAGCCGTTCGACATGAGCCTGCCGGCGGTTTCGAAGCACCTGCGCGTGCTCGAGCGCGCGGGGCTGATCGCGCAGCGACGTGTCGCACAACGCCGCCCGTGTCGCATCGAGGCCGTACCGCTCAAGCAGGTGGCCGACTGGGCCGAGCACTACCGGCAGCTGTGGGAGCAGCGGCTCGACCGCCTGGAGGACTACTTGCAAGAGCTTCAGAAAAGCAAAACGAAGGAGAAGAATCATGATCGCAAGCACCGCAAACAGAAATAGTTTCGAGGTCAGCAAGCCGTCGGCAACGGTGGTGCGCATGACGCGCCTCTTCGATGCGCCGCGCGCGCTCGTCTACGAAGTGATGACGAAGCCCGAGCATGTGCGCCGCTGGTGGGGGCAGCTCGGGGAGGGCTACTCGGTGCCGGTGTGCGAAATCGACCTGCGCATCGGCGGCAAGTGGAAGTTCGTCAATCGTCATCCCCAGGGTGAGGTCACGTTCTACGGCGAGTACCGGGAGCTGAACCCGCCCAGCCGCTGCGTCTTCACCGAAATTTTTGCCGACTTTCCCGACGTGGTTTCGGTCGTCAGCTCCGAATTGACCGAAGAGAACGGCAAGACCCGTCTTACCGCCACGGTCGAGTACCCGACGCAGGAAGTGCGGGACATGGTCGTCAGCACCGGCATGGAAAAGGGCGCACAGACGAGCTACGACCGGATGGAAGACCTGCTTGCGGAGCTGCAGCGGTGACGGCGCTGCTCTCGGAGCTCGGCGGGACGGCGCGCAACCTGGCCCGCCAGGGCGTGGTCGTGACGGTGGTGCTCACGCTGGCGCTGGGCATCACCGCCAGCCTGGCAGTGGCCGCGCTGGAACGCTCGCCTAGCCGCGGGTGATGAAACTACAACGACCCGAGATGGGATCGAAGAAGCTGTCGCCTTGCGCGAAACGCAGGTAGTGAACGGCGATCTGCGTGGACGGCAAGAAGCCGTAGCTCTGTACCTTGGTCCAGTCGAAGCTGGAGCAGAGCTGCGGCTTGCTGCGCAGCGCGCTCAAGAGCTCACCGGAGGCCCAGTCGAGCGCGCGCGGGTCGTAGCTCTGGCTGTTGATGGCGACCTGCATGAACATCGGGATGGCGGCGTCGCCGGCGTCCTTGAGCAGCCCCTTGGCGGACTCAAGCGCTTTCAGGTTGCGCTGCAGATTCTGCGTCGACTCCTGCTGCTTGCGCGCGAAAAACAGCTCCCAAAATCGAGCGGCCGCGGCCTTGAAGCGCGCGTCGAACCAGGCTACGGCCCGAAGCCTCTCGTACAGCTCGTAGCTGCGCTGGATATCGGGGCTGCTCAGGTCCGAGCCTTTGGCGAGCAGCGCATTCAGCTCGTCGAGCATGCGCGTCACTCCGGTCTCGTAGTCACGAAGTGACGCGAGCGACAGAGTGCCAGCGTCGACGGCACCCATCGCCTTGGGTCCACGGACGCGCACCGTTGCCTGCGCCGGTGCTTGCGCGCCCAGCAGCTTTTCACGAAGCTCCGCGCTCAGATTCAGCGCCACATAACCGTAGGCATCAGTCGTGCCCAGCGCGTGCACGGCATTGCCGACCACCAGCGAGACCTGCACATCGCGCGCGTAGCCTTGATCGCACGCCACCTCTCCCGTCGCGGGTTTGGAGACTTGCACCGGCCCCTGATCGACCGAGCTGATGACGCGATCACCGTCGAGCGTCTCGGTGCGCCGGTTCACGATATCGGCTGGGATCAGGTCGCAGCGTGCCGCCCGATACACGTGCAGCCGCAGCACGTCGAGCTCGGGCTCGGCCTCGAAGGAGTAGGTGGTGTTGCGCGGTGCCCCGTAAGCCTGGGTGCTGCCTTGCGGCGCGTCGACGACCCGCGTCGTGAAGTTGTTACTGCCGCCACAAGCCGTCACGAAAGCCAGCCCGAAGCCCAGGCCGCGCGCCAAAGTTCCCATGGCCCAAGGTTAGGTCACGCTCCGCAAGGCGTCGAGCCGAGCACCCGTAAGTCGCGGAAGGGCCGAGACTTTCTCCCCAACCCCTGGCATCGCGTCTCGCGTGCATGCGGTTAGCGCGCGGAAATGCTTAAGTTGTCAGCATGGGTAGGCGGCCGGGCGCGCTCGGGGCACTATGAGGTGACATGCCGTGCCTGCTGGGCTGCCTGGCGCTGTCGTTCCCGCGCTTCGTTCTGTTTCTGGTTTGGCTGTTCGGCGGAAGTTATCTGGAGCGCGCTTACGACGGCATTCTGGTGCCGCTGCTCGGCTTCTTCTTCCTGCCACTCACCACGCTGGCTTTCGCCTACAGCCAGCACTCACTGAGCAGCGGCGGTCACGTCTCCTCAATCGGTTGGCTGATCACGAGCGTCGCGCTCCTGATCGACATCGGCCTGATCGGCGGCGGCTCCCAATCCGCCCGCCGCTGGCGCGAACACCGCTAACGCACAAGCGGTCACGACTCAGATTTTTTCACAGGAAGACGCTTTGGAGCGCGCCTGCTATATACCGAAATGAGCACACCGCTTGCCCGATCTCGGCCGGTATTGCGAGCCGAAGTCCCGTCCAACATGAGCTCGAAGAGTCAGTTTTTTACCGAAATTTTGGAGCAACCGGCGACGCTGCGGCGTCTGCTGTCCGAAGGCCGTGAGCCCGTGCAAAAGGCCGCCGCCAAGCTCAAGGAGTTTGGGCCCGAATGGGCGCTGATCGCGGCGCGCGGCAGCTCGGACAATGCGGCACGCTACGCACAATACTTGCTCGGGGCGCATAACGGCTTGGGCGTCGCGCTGGCGGTGCCGTCGCTCATCTCTCTCTATGGCGCCACGCCACGCATGGGTCGCGCCGCCGTGATCGGCATCAGCCAGTCGGGCCAGTCGCCGGACATCGTCGGTGTGCTGAGCAGCGCCGCCAAGCAAGGCGCAGTCACCATTGCCGTCACCAATGATCCGGCTTCGCCGCTGGCCAAGGCTTCCAACGCAACGTTGCCGCTGCTTGCGGGTGAGGAGAAGGGCATCGCCGCGACCAAGACCTACACGGCGCAGCTGTTATCGCTGGCCATGCTGAGCGTGGCGCTCGAAGGCAGCGCCGAGCGCCAGGCCACGCTGGCGCAGGTACCTGGCTACGTCGAACAAGTCATCGAATCGGTGCAGGCGAATGTGTCCGAAGCAGCCCAGGGCTTCGCCAAGGCCGGCAAGCTGGTCGTGCTCGGGCGCGGCTTCAACTACGCCACGACCTTCGAGGTCGCGCTCAAGATCAAGGAGACCTCTTACTGCGTCGCCGAGCCCTACTCGATCGCGGACCTGCTCCACGGTCCGGTCGCCATGATCGATCAGGAGTTCCCGGTGATCGTGATAGCGGCGAGCGGTGCCGCGCTCACCGACATTCCGACGTTGTTCGACCTGCTCGAGAAGCGCGGGGCGCGCACGCTGGCGATTTCGGATCGACCGGACGTGCTATCTCGCGCGCACTTCGGCCTAAAGCTGCCAAGCGGGGTGCCCGAATGGCTGTCGCCGATCGTGGCGGTGGTGGCGGGCCAGCTCTTCGCCAACGCCCTTTGCCTGGCGAGCGGTCAGGATCCCGACAAGCCGCGCGGTCTGTCCAAAGTCACCCTCACGCGCTAGGAGGCTGGTGTGAAACACCAGCTGTCCCAATCGGCGGAGCCGCCGCGTGGAGGGGAGGCTCAAGAAGCTTTGCTTCTTGAGGGGAGGAGGCGCGTGCCTCCTCCCCCAGGACAAGGACCCTAGAAGGCTGGGTTTGAAAAACACCAGCCTCCTAGGGTGTGTCCCTGCTGCTGCCCCCGTCAGCTCCCCCTCAGATTTGGGGCCCCACCCCCAAACTCAGCCTCTGACTATGGATCTTCAGAACTGGTTGGTTCAATCCTCCAGCGTCGTGGGCGACGACCGCGCTCGGCTGTCGAACGTCGGGCTCGACCCGGCGAGCTGATACGCGGCGCAGCTGCCAACAATGGTGCTGGCAGTCTTGGCGGCTCATGGCGTCTACCCAGATCCGTGCTGCCTGCGCGGTTCAGCGACAACTACATCAGTCTGCTGCCCTCGCATTAGCTCCCACCATGAGCAAGCCCATCACCGCGCGGTTCAGCGACAACCACATCAGTCTGCTGCCTGGTGAGTCGGGCATAGCTTTTCCGTCAGCGCGCCCCACTTTCCCGCAGCAGTCGCCGTGAAAGCTTCCTTGCGGTGAATCTTGTCTCATCACGCTACGCCTACGCTGATTTACCAGTAATTTCCGTAGATAAGCCACACTCGTCCCGAGTTGAGACGCCAGCGACCTGCCCCGTATCGGGAGCGGGGCCAAAGCCCCGTGACGCCAGCCCGACGAGCGGCCCAAAGCACCACAACACCAGGCCGACGAGCGAGGCCAGCACCCGCGACACGGGACCGATAGCCACAGCGCGCTTCCCGCCGAGCTGAAACCCACCTATAGGGGTGCCGCTGACAGGATCAAGGCCAAAGGCACGCTGCATCTAAGCCTGAGCCCTGACTGCGGAGGTGGGTCACACCATTGACGGTCTCAAAACGGGCGGGTTACCCTGAAGTGTTCGGGACTTTTATGATTTTTCCCTATTGGCCTCAGCCGACGCCCGTGACCGTGGCGATGGCCTGGGTCGCGTGCGAATCGGGGTCCGCGCAGGGGGTCGGCAGTGACCGCTGACTACGACGAGAAGACCCGCGTCACGCAGGTGGTTCAACAACAACCGCCGGATGGCTCGCCCAGCAATGACTGCCTCGTAGTCATTTATACAGCCGAACCCGGCCTGCTCGGCAAACGTTTCGTGCTCGACAAGAGCCCCACCCGGGTCGGCCGCGGCGCGGATAGCCAGATCGTGCTGGAAGGCGACTCGGTCTCGCGGCGGCACGCGCATCTGGAGCGGCGCGCTGGCGCCTGGTACGTGGTGGACGACGGTTCTACCAACGGGACCTACGTCAACGAGGAGCAGATCGCCCGGGAACAGCTGCTGGTCAACGGCGACCGCATCAAGATAGGCCCCAGCATTCTGAAGTTCTTGTCCGGCGCCGATGCCGAGGCCAAGTATCACGAAGAGATCTACCGCATGACCATCGTCGATGGTCTGACGCAGATCCACAACAAGCGCGCTCTGTTCGAGGCCTTGGAGAAGGAGCTGATGCGCGCGCGCCGCTACGAGCGCGACCTCAGTCTGCTGATGTTCGACATCGACTTCTTCAAGCGAATCAACGATCAATACGGCCATCTGGCGGGTGACCACGTGCTGCGTGAGCTGGCGCGGATCGTTCAAGAGCGCATCCGCCGCGAGGAGGTTTTCGCGCGTTACGGCGGTGAGGAGTTCGTGATCCTGCTTCCGGAAACCCCGCTACCCGGCGCCGCGGCCTTGGCCGAGAGCTTGCGCGCGCGGGTCGCCAATCACGCCTTCGTATTCCAGGGCGAGCGCATTCCGGTCACGGTCAGCATCGGAACGGCACTGCTCGATGAGAATGACAAGGTCGCCGCGGACCTGCTCCAACGCGCTGACGAGAAGCTCTACGAAGCCAAGCGCGGCGGCCGCAACCGCGTGTGCTCGTGACCAGCGTGAAGCCGCCGCTACAGCCACCCGTCGAGACACCACGAGCCTACCGCGATCTCGGGCCGGAGCTGGTCGTGCCGCCACCAGGGCCGAGCTCGCGCACCTGGCTGACCCGCCACGCGCACGTGGCGGCTCCGATGGGCCCCGCGCCCTCGGGTCCGCCGAGCAGCATCGTCTACGCCACAGGTCGCGGCTCGAACGTGACCGACGTGGACGGCAACCGCTACGTGGATCTTGCTGCTGGCTTCGGCGCGCTGCTGCTCGGTCACCAGCACCCGGCGATCATGCGCGTGCTTACGCTGCAGGCGGAGCGGCTGCTGCAGGCGCTGGGTGACGTGTATCCGGCGGACGCCAAGGTCGCGCTGCTCGAGCGACTGACGCGACTTTACCCGAAGCCCAACGCCAAGGGCATCCTGGCGCAATCCGGTTCAGACGCGGTGAGCGCAGCCTTGAAGACGGCCAAGCTCGCCACCGGCAAACCCGGTGTGCTCGCTTTCAGCGGGGCGTACCACGGCCTCGGTTACGGACCGCTCGCTGCCTGTGGGCTGCGCGAGAGCTATCGCGGGCCGTTCGCCAGCGAGCTGAATCCGCACGTGCGCTTCGTGCCCTACCCGAGCGGTGCGAAGGCTGCGGAGCGCAGCTTGGACGAGATCGGCAAGGAGCTCGGGCGCGGGGACGTGGGCGCCGTGTTGATCGAGCCGGTGCAGGGCCGCAGCGGCGTGCTGCCAGCATTTCCTGGTTTTCTGGGCACTCTGCAGAAGCTGACGCAGGCGGCAGGTGCGCTGCTGATCGCCGATGAGATCTGGACCGGTTTGGGACGCGCCGGAAGTTGGTTCTCGGCGATCGAAGAGGGCGTATTGCCGGACCTGATCTGCCTGGGTAAGGGGCTCGGCGGAGGACTACCGGTCAGCGCGGTCATCGGTAGCGAGATCGCCATGCTCAGCTGGCGACGCGAGTCCGAAGTGGTCCACACCTCCACGTTCGCGGGCGCCCCGCTCGCAGCCAGCACCGCGATTGCCACGCTCGACGTGCTCGGCAAAGAGAAGCTGCCCGAACGGGCCGCTCGCTTGGGAGCCAGCTACCTGGATGCGCTCAAGCAAGCGTTCAGCCGCATGCCGCGAGTGCGGGAAGTGCGCGGAATCGGGCTGATGCTGGGTATCGACTTGGGCGAAGCCCCGGGTGCGGCGAGCCAGCTCATGCGGCGCCTGCTCGGTCAGGGCTACATCGTTTCGACGGGCGGCGGCCAGCGGGAGGTGTTGGTGCTGACGCCGCCACTGAATATCGACGAGGGGGTGCTACTTTCGTCCGTGGACGTGATCGCGGCGCAGCTCGGTGAGCTCGACTGATCGCGGAAAAATCGGCCATTTGGAGCAGCCACAACTACTCGAGATCTCGGACGCGCTGCACGCGCGAGTGCAGCGCTTCGCCAGCGGTGCCGCGCAGGAGACATTCGAAGAGCTTGCGCTCGCGCTCGCGTGCTTTCAGGCCGAGGCGACGCCGGGCCTGAAGCGTCTGCTGCGGGGCCGACCGGCGCCCCGCACGCTCGAGGAGATTCCGCCGCTCCCCAGCGCTGCGTTTCGGCTGACGCGTGTCGCGACCTACCCGGCGGAGCTCGATCAGGCGCGCTTCTACACCAGTGGCACGACCGGCGCCGAGCGCGGCAGCCACGTCCTGCGCCGCACCGACACCTACGAGCTGCTGTCGCTGGCCTTTGGTCGACAAGCATTGCTTCCCGCGCAAAGCGGCGGGCCAGCTCCAGTCGTGGTGGCACTAGCCCCGAGGCCCGAGACGCCTCCCACGAGCTCGCTCGGCCGCATGATGCAATGGTTCATGCAGCATTTCGACGAGCAGCCGATCGACGCAGCCGAACCCAGCGTCGATGCGCTCGCGAAGAGTCGCTGGCTGCTCGACGAGGGCGCGGTCGACCTCGCGGGCTTGAAGCGCGCCAGTCAGGCGGCCGAGCGGCGGGGCTCGTCCTTGCTGCTGCTCGGCACCGCATTCGCCTGGGTCCGGCTCTTGGATGATCTGCGCGGGCAGCGCTGGCCACTGCCAAACGGCAGCCTGCTGATGCAGACCGGCGGCTTCAAGGGGCGCACCCGCGAGGTCTCGATGTCGGAGCTTCGGGCGAGCCTGAGCCAGCAGCTGGGTGTCGCGCCTGAACGCGTCGTCGGTGAGTACGGCATGACCGAGCTCACGAGCCAGCTCTACGAGGCCACCATCGTCGAGAGCGCGCTTGGCAAGCGCCACCCCGACGCGCAGCCTGGTGTGTATTTCGAGCCGCCGTGGCTGCGGGTCACGCCGCTCGATCCGATCTCGCTTCAGCCCGTCGCGGAGGGCGAGCCCGGGCTCGCCAGCTTCGTCGATCTCGGCAACGTGGACAGCGCGCTCCGCATCGTCACGCAAGACCTGGTGCGGCGAGCACGCGGCGGCATCGAGCTTCTGGGAAGGCAGCCGGGCGCAGCGCCACGCGGCTGCTCGCTAGCCATCGAGGCGTGGCTGAATGGTTGATCTACTGGTGCGAAGCGCGCGCGTCGAGCGCGTGCTGGCGGCGGCCGCCACGCTGGCCGACGCTATCAGTCGCGAGGGCCGGCTGCTGCGGCAGAGCCTGCTCGAGACGACGGGCCTTTCGTACGCCGGCATCGAGCTCGCGCTGACGCGCTCACTCGAAACCCGAGCCAACGCCCACGAAATGAGCGCCCTGCTCGCCTCGACGCCGGTGACTCCGGCGGCGCATGTGCTGCTCTCGGGCAACGTTTTCGTCGCCGCCTTGCGCGCAATTGCAATCGCGGTCGCCTCGTCCACGCGGGTCTTCGTGCGCACGTCGCGCCGCGATCCCAGCCTGACCAAGGCGCTGCACGAGCTCGTACCGGAGCTGTTCACGCTGGTACCCGAGCTGCGGCCGAGCGCGGGAGATCATGTTTGGGCATACGCCAGTGACGACACCCTGGCTTGGGTGCGCGCCGCCTTGCCGCGTGGCGTCTGGTTTCATCCCCATGGACACGGCTTCGGAGTCGCGGTCATCGAGCCCAGCGCCACCGCGGATCTGGCCAGCGCTGCTCGAGCCATCGCTTTGGACACCGCGCTCTTCGACCAGCGAGGCTGCCTGAGCCCACGCCTGGTGTGTGTCGTCGGCACGATTGATCAGGCTCGATCCGTCGCGCAAGCCCTGGCAAGCACCCTGGTCGGCGTCGAACGCGAAGTGCCGCCAGGGTCGCGCAGTCCCGAAGAAACAGCCGAAGCGCGTCGCGCGCGGGACACCGCCACCTACGCTTTCGAGACCATCGATGCCGGCAGCGGCTGGCTCAGCGTCGGCACGCAGATCGTGGTTCCGCCGCCGAGCAGGAGCCTGCACGTGGTGGGCTCGACGGAGCCACTCTTGATGCTGGCCAGGCTGTCACGTAGCATCACCAGCATTGGAGCCAGCGTGAGCGGTAGCCTGCATCGTGAGCTGAGTCGCTGCTTTCCGGGGGCCCGATTGGTGGGGCTCGGTCACATGCAAACGCCCCCGCTCGACGGTCCGGTGGATCGCCGACATAGCCCGCTGGGTGAGCTGCTCGAGTAACGAGGCTAGATCTTCTCGGCCAGCTTCGCGGCCTGCTCGCGCGCGTGCTCGACGATGGACTTCATTTCGGGACCGGCGATGTCCAGGTGATCGGCCAGGTCCTTGAGTAGCTTTTCCTCGGCCTTGGTTTGCTTGCCGTCGGCGTGCGTGAGCAGCGCGGCGTGGGCCAACAAGAGCTCGCGATCCTTACCGTCCAGCGCGTCGAGCGGCACGTCGTCCTTGATGGTGCGCTTCTTCGCAGCAAACTCGCGGATTTCGGATTCGTCCTCCTCACTGGCGCCAAACGCCCAGAGCAGGCTGTCGATCATGCCCTGCTCCGGATCCTTGACGGTGCCATCCGCCCAGGCCACAGCCACCAGCGACTTGACGATGTTCTTCTCCGACGGCGTCATGACCGAGCACGGTAACACAGCCCCTTCCCCCACCACACGATGAAACTCTGCTCGAGGCGGGTGAGCGCTTGGCGGTACTTGCTCGACGCCAGGCGACCGGCGCGGCGACCGTGATCCGCTGATGCGTCAGCCTACTCAGAAAGCGCAGGTTTTTTTCCGTCAAGCGGCAGAGATTTGTACAAGTTTTGCAGAGGACTCTCGGCTCGCCAAGGCTGTAGGCGAGGATGCGGCTGAATGGCTCCACCGTGCTGGTTGTCGAAGATGATCTCGACAACCTCGAGCTCTTGGTTGCGCACTTCGAGCGCGAGGGAGCGATCGTACTGGGCGCAAACTCGCTGGGCGCCGCCATCAACGCGACACAATCGGTCGACATCGACGCCATGGTCTGCGACTTGGAGCTTCCCGACGGTGATGGCTGCGCCCTCCTGAAACAACTCCACAACCTCGGCTGGCGCGACCTGCCGGCCATCGCCATCAGCGGCTATTCGGATCGGCACTGGCAACACATGGCCGACGAATGCGGCTTCGACCGCTTCGTGACCAAACCCTTCAGGCTCAACGATGTAACGGATTGGTTGGCCGAGCTCATCGGCCGCGAGACCGGCCGGGTCGGGTTGTCTTGCCACGCTGTGGCCGAACGAGCCGCTCGCGTTCCTCGGGGCCGATGATCCAGCCAACTGGCTTGCCGTGACGCGTGACACGGATGCGCTTGCCGCGCTGCGCATCTGCGAGAATGTCGGAAAAATTACTGCGCACGCGCGCAACCGGCACTGGAAGGCTCTTCATGTGCCCCAGGCAGAGCAAGACCGATGCCAGGTCTATTCGGCGGCGATGGGCAGGCGCCGACGCCCGTCAGCGGGGCGGGTCGCGACCGTGAGCGGCGTGGAGGGTAACGGCAGGTGCTGGTTTTTCGCGTAAATAGGGTGCCGGCCGCGCGTGCGATACCACTCCGCGACGCTGGCCGTGTGCTTCATCTTCTCGACGATCTGCCGGAAGCCAACACCGGTGTTGTAGGCGCAAAACGAGATCTCCCCGAGCTGCGTGCCGTACGGGATGATGCACATCTCCGTACGCCGGAAGTCGTAGTTGAAGAGATCCTGAAACCACATGCCGGCTACGAACAGGAAGCGCCACTCGAAGTGGCCGGCGTCACCTTCGCTAGCGCCTACCTTGCCGCCGCGCGCGCCAATCTGGCTGAGGAATTGCCTGACCAGCTCGGTGTAACCGTAGCCGGCCGGGGCACGCGACACGTCGAAGTTACGCACCAAGGACAGCGCGATGCCGGTGAGCGTCTCGGCGCGCGAGCGGCCCGCATCCGACAGACGCTGCATATCCGCCAGGATCTGCTCCAGATTCAGAAACTCCGCCAGCGGCAGCATCTGCCTGGTGCGCTTGTTGACCAAAAGCACCGTACCGATGCCGCAATTCGGATGGCAGCCGCACTTGAGCGCACCGAATTCGGAGCTGGCGCCCTGCATCAAATCCACCACGTCGCTGAACGGGTTCATGGCGGAGAGCGGGAACCAATCGCGCAGCGGCTCGGTCACGCCGAGCTGATCGTGCATGTCGTGCGCCAGGTGGCTGAGCGTGTAGCGCTGCGCCAGCCGCTGCTCGAGCGTTATGTCCTCGTCCCGGCCAGTGAAGCTGACCGGCTGGAACGAAACGACCGTCACCTTGTCGGCGTTGTCGATGGCAAACTGCACGATCGGCCCGACCTGATCGTTGTTCACGCCGTTGACGACGGTGACGACCAGCACCACGTCGATACCCGCGGCCGCCAGATTCTCGATGGCTCGTAGCTTGACATCGAACAGGTTGCCGACCTTGCGGTGGCTATTGGCCTCGTTGGTCACCCCGTCGAACTGCAAGTAACACAGCCGCAGGCCTGCGCGCTTGGCGGCATGGCAGAACTCCGGCTCTTGCGCGAACTTGATGCCGTTCGACGCGCACTGCACGCAAAAGTATCCGACCTTACGCGAGTACTCGATGGCGCGCAGGAAGTGCGGGCTGAGCGTGGGCTCCCCGCCGGAGAACTGCACCGAAAGCTGACGGCGCGGCTTGATGCTCAAACTGTCGTCCAGAATCTTCTGCACGTCGTCCCATTCCAGCTCGTGCACGAAGCCGACCTGATTGGCGTCCATGAAGCACGGATCGCACATCATGTTGCAGCGATTCGTGAGATCCACGGTCAGCACGGAGCCGCGCCCGTACTTGATGGTGGAGGCACCATGAGCGCGCAGCTTGCTCTTGGGCGCCTCGAAGTCCCGGCCCGGAAACAGCCGCTCGATGCGCGCCAAGAACGCCGGATCCACGCTGAGCACGTCCTCGAAGCGGCCGTGCTTCGGGCACTCCTTCACCATCACGATGCGCCCGTCGTGCTCGACGATGTCCGCGCGAATCGCGCCCGGATTCTCCGCAATGAACACGTCCAGGTCCTGGTCCCCCGACAGCACGCGCGCGCGCGCCTCCTTCGTGCACTCCGGGCAGAGTGAGTCGGTCTGCCTGGGCCAGCCCAAGGTCGGGAACGTGCGCTCGGCCTTGCGCTGCAGCGGGGCCGGCGCCCACTTGGGTTGAATCGGCTTGCCCGGCATACGGTCTGCGTAACGCAAGGCCCACGGCCACAGCGCGTTGGCGGCGGCCCCCGCCACCTTGCCTGCGGTCAAGCCAAGCCTTTCCAAAGCACTCTGCATTGGGCGGGAGCATACACTTAACGCAGGCGGAGGGAAGCCGCGCCTATGCCTCGAAAGTGACGACAAGGTATCGGTAATTCGTGGGAAAAAAGACAGCGAACGGGCTTGCGCAGTCGCCGCGCTGCGGCAATAAGCCCAAGGGGCTTCGATGAACGGACCGACCGAGCCACTGGTGATTGCGAGCGACGTGCACCTGGAGCAAACCGGCTCTCAGCGCAGCGCCGAGCGCCTCGCCAAGTTGTTCGAGAGTCACGCCGGGCACGAAATCATCCTGGCCGGCGATGTTTTCAATCTGTCACTGGATCCCCCGAGCCGTGATCCGGGTGAGTCGGTGCGGGATATGATCGCGGCCTATCCAGCGTTGCGTGAGGCGGTTCGCGAGCATCTGAGCGCCGGACATGCGCTGACGTTCATCGGCGGGAATCACGACGCCGGCATCATCACGCGTGGCACGCGCGAGCGGCTGTTGGCGCTGCTCGAGCTGACACCCAGCGCAGGACTCAGCATCGAGCCTTGGTTCGTGCGGCGCGGCGGCGTGCACATCGAGCACGGTCATGTCTATGACCCGGACAACGCGCCGGCGCATCCGCTGGCTGCCTGGTCGCCCGAGACGGAGCCGCTCGGCATCTCGCTGACGCGCCGCTTTTTGTCACCGCACGATGCGTTCACGTTCGCGCACGCGCACCACACCACGCCGCTCCAGGGGCTGAAGCACACCTTCCAAACCTTCGGCTTCCGGGCACCGCTCATGGTGGCTCACTACTTTGCCACCTCGGGGCGTCTGACGGCGGAAGCAGCCGTCCCCGAACGGATGGGTGCCGAGAAGGCGCGCGGCAGCGCGGCGCTCACTGACTTTGCGGCGCAGAGCGGGCTTCAGCCGAGTACCGTAGAGGCGCTGCTCGAGGCTCTACCGCGCCCCACGCACGAGGACTTCAAACGCACTTTCTTCCGCCTCTACTTCGACCGGGTGCTCGCTAGCGTGGGCGTCGTGGGCGGCGGCGCGCGGCTGCTACTGGGCGGTGCGGTGGGCGGCGCCGTCGGCGGCGCGGTCGCGCTCTCGAGCGCGCTCTATCTGCACCATTCGGTAAAACAAGGCGTGGATCGCTACTCGAGCTTGCCTGTCAAACGGCTGTACGAGGGCGCGGAGCTAGTACGTCGCATCACCCGAGCAGAGCTGGTCGTGTTCGGGCACACCCACTGCGAGGACGAAGCCGAGGGCTATAGGAACTCCGCGTCGTTTTCGTACACGCGCCGCAAGGGCTCACCCTACCTATTGATCACACCCGACGGTCAGGTGGAGCGGCGCGAGATTCGGTAAAAGGAGAGCGCACCTCGCCCGGGAGGCGTGCTCCGCTGAGCCTGGCGGCGCGAGTAAGACGTCGGGAATCCACGCGTTTTTCAGGCTACTTCGCGAGGCTGCTATACTGATCCCACAGGCCGCGCCAAGCGCGTCTGTCTTGCTTTGACCTTACCCTTGGCCGAGGAGGATCGCGTGCTCTTGAAACCCAAGTTCCTATTGGTCGCAGCCGCGGGGGTTTGGTTGCCAATCCTCGCCGTGAGCGCCTGCACGGGTGGGGAGTTCGCGGGCTCAAACGCCGAGGGCGGCGGTGGCGCCAGCATCATTCCGAGTCCTTACGGCAGCGGTGGCAAGAATACTCAGGGTCAAAGCGGTAGCGTCGGGACGGACGCCGGCACCGGCGTCACGTGCGGCGGGCCCGAAGACTGCAACGACGAGGACGAGTGTACGGTCGACCTGTGTAACGCCGACGGCATGTGCGATACGTCGCCGAAATGCTCGGGCACGGAGAAATGCTGCGCCGGAGATTGCGCGGAATGCTGCGTCGATGCCGACTGCGATGACGGCGTGGCCTGCACTGACAACACCTGTTTCGCAAGTCAGTGCATGTATGTCCCCAACGACACGCTGTGCGACGCGGGCCAGTACTGCTCCACGACAGACGGCTGCCGTGCCAAGCAGGTGTGCGGCCTGCAAGGCAACGGGGAAAATTTGGAAGAGGTGTGCGCCGACGAGAGCCTCTGCACCAGCGACGCCTGCGTGGAGAACTTCTGCAAGCACGACTTCTGCATCAACGGCACGCTGTGCTGCGACACCGGCTGCGAAGAGGATTGTTGCATCGACTCTCAGTGCAACAGCGATGATGATCCGTGCACGGTGGGTTCGTGCAGCGAAGGCCAGTGCAGTCTGGTGCCACTGTGCGGGACCGGCGAGCAGTGTTGTCCGAGCGCCGATGGTAGGACGGCGACCTGTGGCTCGTGCTGCAGCCTGGAGGATTGCAACGACGACGTGGCCTGCACGGAAGACCACTGTGGCGGCGGGCAATGCAGCAATACGCCCAATGACACGAAGTGCCCGGGCGGCTACTACTGCGACCCCGCTTCCGAGCCCACGTGCAGGAGGCTTCCGGATTGTGACGCGCCGGGTGACTGCATGCCGGCAGCGTGCCAGACCAATCCGCGTTGCGAGGGCGGTGTCTGCAAATTCGATGGCTGCGCCAACAACACCAAGTGCTGCCCCGCCACCGGGGAATGTGCGCTGTGCTGCAGCGACGCAGAGTGCACCGACAACATCGCCTGCACCAAGGACGTTTGCGGCTCGAACGGCTGCAGCCACACGCCCGACAATGCGCTGTGTCACGCCGGCCAGCTGTGTGATGCGCAGCTCGGTTGTGTCGCGTGCCGCAGCGGGGCCGACTGCGACGACGGCCTGCCCTGCACGACGGACCTTTGCAACGGCAGCACCTGCCAGAACGTCAACATCTGCGATCAGCAGATGCCCTATTGCACCATCGACGGTTGCTTGGAGTGCCAGTACGACAGTGACTGCCAGGGCGGCGTGATCGCGCAGGCCATGATTCCGCCCGGTGAGGAGTGCATCGTGGGCACGTGCCAGGCAGGCACCTGCAAGGACACGGTTCAGTACTGCACCGGACTACAGTACTGCTGCCCGCCTTTTGGCTGCGCCATCCAGTGCGGCATCGGCACGGACATGTAAGCGCCCGCGTGCTAGCAATCAGGGCAGCGTCTTGAAGAGCGTCGCCCGGTAGTGGGCGAGCTCGGCGATCGAGTTCTTGATGTCGACGAGCGCGTCGTGCTCGCCCTTCTGCGGCTTGTCGTAGACCGCCTCGTCGCCGTACCAGGCCTTGGCCAGGAGCTTGAGCGAGGTCACGTCCAGCGTACGATAGCTCAGGTAGCCTGAAAGGCCGGGCATCCAGCGATCCACGAAGCGCTTGTCCTGCCCGATGGTATTGCCACACAAGATCGCCGGGTAGGTGCACCAGCCGGTCACGCGCTCGAGCAGCTTGCGTTCGGCCACCAGCAGATCGATTTTCGACTTGCGGACGCGCTCGGTCAGACCCGTGGTCTCGTGCATCTCGCGCACGAACGGCACCATGCGTTCGAGCAACGCGTCCGGCTGCCAGATGTCGCACACGAGCTCTTCGAGCACGTTGAGCTGGGCATCGGTGATGATCAGCGCTGCTTGCAGGATCACGTCGGCCTGAGCGTCTAGCCCGGTCATCTCCAGATCGAGCCAGGCCAGGTTGGTAGCGGATTGCGTGCGCGCGGGACGCTCGGGAGTCGCCTTCTTCACTCGCGCCAGCCTAGTGCTGTGTCTCAGGCGTCGCAATCGTTCCGATTTCGCGGGCCCTTAGCTCACCTTCTTGGCACGAGGCAGCACGATCTTGGGCTCTTGCTCGCGGCGCCGATACAAGACCAGGGTGTGCCCGATCAGCTGCGCGATCTGACTGCCCGTCGCTCGCTCGATCTCGGGCGCAATGTCACTCGGCTCGACTTCGGTGTCGCCGGTTAGCTTGACCTTTACCAGCTCGTGCTGCTCGAGCGCGGCGTCGAGAGCCGACAGCACGCCGGCCGTCAGGCCCTGATGCCCGATCTGCACCACCGCTTTGAGCGGGTGCGCGAGCGAGCGCAAATAGCTCTTCTGCTTGCCGGTGAGCGGCGCTAACTGGGAACGGTCGGCGCGCGGTTTCTGCTTTTTCGTCACGGCGCTCGTTAGCGAAGCTGTGGCGGGTCCGCAAGGGTGGGCTAGGCTGCGGGCGTTTGAACGACCCGGACGTGGTGGTCATTGGCTCGGGCCCGAATGGCTTGACCGCAGCTTGCACTCTGGCCGGCCGCGGTCACCGCGTGCTGGTGCTCGAGGCGAACCCGCGCCGGCCTGGCGGAGCGCTGGGCAGCGAGGAGTGGACACGACCCGGATTCATCCACGACGTAGGAGCGGGGTTCTTCCCGTTCGGACGCAGTAGCCCGGCCTTTCGCGCGCTCGATCTGGAGGCGGCTGGCGTCAAATGGCTGAACGCGGAGCTCGAGAGCTGTCATCCGGCGCTCGACGGCAGCTCGGCCTGCATCGCGCGCGACGTGGAGATTTCGGCGCGCCATTTCGGCAGCCCTGCGGACGGGGAAGCCTGGCGCAAGCTGGCCGGCTTTCACGCCAGCATCGAGGGGCGCCTGCTCGAGACACTGATGGAGCCGTTCCCGGCGCTCGGACCGGCGCTGCGCCTGGGCTCATTGAATTTGCTGCGCGTCGCCGGCATGTTTCTGCGCAGCGGCCGGCGGCTTTCGCAAGCTCTGTTTCGCAGCGAAGCGGCCCGCCGCGTGCTACCGGGTGTGGCGCTGCACGTGGACGTGGGACCCGACGACTGGTTCGGCGCCGGGCTGGGCTACATGCTGGCGCTCACGGCTTCGACCGGTGGTTACGCCGTTCCGCGCGGTGGCGCGCAGGCCATTACCAATGCGCTCGTAACTCTGCTCGAACGGCACGGCGGGCGGCTGCAGCTCGGCGCCCCGGTGACTCGCATCCTCGTGCGCGGCGGGCGGGCAGCTGGCGTGGTGCTCGAAGGTGGTGAAGAGATCCGCGCGACGCGTGCGATACTGGCGGACACTTCGGCGCCCAGCCTGGCCCTGTCGCTGCTGGCCGCCGAGCACGTGCCCGGTCGCATGCTGCGCAAAATGCGCAAATTCGCGCTAGGTTTCGGCACCTTCAAGCTCGACTTCGCGCTCGGGGCGCCGGTACCGTGGACCGTTGCTCAGGCGCGCATGAGCGCGGTAGTGCACGCCGGCGAGAGCCTGGACGACCTAGCGCGTTTCACGCGCGAAGTACGGGCGGGCAAGCTGCCCGACCGGCCTTATCTGGTCATGGGGCAGCACAGTTTGATCGACCATTCGCGTGCGCCGCAAGGCGGGCACACGCTGTACGTTTATTCGCGGGTGCCGTCCGAGCTGCCGGGCGGCTGGGATGCGGCTCGCGAAGCGTTCGCGGATCGCGTCGTCGAACGCATCGAAGGCCTCGCCCCCGGTTTTCGCACCATCGTCCTGGCCCGCAAGGCGCATGCGCCATCCGACCTCGAGCGCATGAACCGCAACCTGCTCGGCGGAGACCTCGGCGGCGGCTCCAACGGCTGGAACCACCAGCTGCTGTTCCGCCCCATGTTCCCCTACTTCCGCTACCGCATGCCCGTCCGCCGCCTCTACCTGTGCTCGAGCTACGCCCACCCGGGCGCGGGCGTGCACGGCATGTGCGGTTACAACGCGGCGCGCATTGCGGCCCGCGACATAGAATAGGGTTGCCCCAACTCGCTTCGTGGGTGTGGTCTTCTCAGTTGACGACGTCGCGGGTGGCGCACTCGAAGACGACGTCGAGTTTGCCGGCGGGGTCGGCCTTGACCATCGCGCAGGCGCTATCGCAAAGCTGGATGGTCGTCGGCGTAGCGGCGTCGTCGTAGCGCCAGGCGGTGTCGCCGCTGCATTCGGTGCCGTACTTCAGGTTGACGCCAGGCTGCCCGTCTGGGGTGAACTGCACGTTGACCTTCTTTGGGTCGAGCTTCCTTCCCGCAGGTGGCGCCGGAATTTCCAGCTCACACGAGATGGATCGGCCGCGGATCAGGTTGATGGCGTCGAGGAGGTCGGTCCGGGTTTGCTCGGGATTGTCGAGCGATACGATGAACGCCGATTCGGTGCCACCACCCTTGGCGATGTTGTCGAGCGCGGTCAGGCTGTCGCCGACGCCAATGACATACGTCGGAATGCGGTCGGCGACGGCCATTGCCGCGGACGCGGTGTTCTGAATGTTGTTGCCCTGACACGAGAAAGGCTCGCCGTCGGTCACCATCACGATCGCGACCTTGCGAGTCGCGTCCTCCGCTAGCAGGCTCTCGGCGTACTGAATGGTGCCCTGAAGCGCGGGTCGGGTGGGCGTGCCGTACTCGTTCGGTGGGTCGAGCGCTGCGATTGCGTCGGCGAACGCTTTGTCATCCGGCAGAGGTCGAGGCATCACCATGGGATCGACGTAGGCGTCGGCGGTGCAGGCCGCAGGCATTGAACTGCTGGCCGCGCCCTGCCCCATGTTCTGATTCAACGGGAACACGCTGAGCGAGGCGGTGATGCCGGTCGAGGAAGGATCGGCAAAGAACGAGCGCAGCGCCGCCGTGACGGGATCCCACTTCTCGGCGCGGATGCCGTTCGCACCGTCACCCATGCTGCCGGACTCATCGAGCAGGAAGACCAGGTAGACCGGCGACAGCGCCGCCTGTTCGTTTACCGCTGCGCAACCTCCGCCAACGCCGGAGCCCGCAGTGCCGTTGCCCCCGCCGCTGCCGCTCATGCTGCCGCCCAGGTCGAGCAAGCCGGCAGTGCCGTTCCCATTCCCTGCGCCGTTGCTTCCGCCCGACGACGACGCAGCCCCGCCTTCTACGTGACTTTCCGGCTGACCGTCACCGCAAGCTACCGCCATACCCAAGCTCAACAGCCCCACCAACCCACAACCGTATAGTGTCCGCATTCCCTTGAATGTAGGCGAGCATTGTGAAGAGACAATGCAGACTTCATCCCCAAGAGCAAATAGGTCGCCTATCCGGCGCTGAAGTAGTCGTCGCGACAACCACGTGCGCTGCTGTGAGTCTCGCGACGGGGCCGTGCGAATACAGCTAGTGATACAGGCACGGAGGTCGGCCAACGGCCGTCTCGACCATCAGCTCGCGCGCCTGCTGGTGTAGCGCTGCGCTGGGACGTTCTCGAGCAGCGCCGCCGCCAAGGGGCAGGCCCTGCAAGCCGGCCGAGACGCTCACCGTGGACGGTTCGAACCACCCACCACTTTGCCAGATGAGATCACTGCACCCGCTCGATCTGAGTCCAGCGCACGACGCCGTGCCCTTTGGTAAAGCAACGAAATCGAAACCCATCTGGCTCGAGCTCGAAGCTCGTGGCGTAGTAGTCGGCAATCATGTAGGCGCCCAAACCGATCATCGGAACGAAGAGCGCCGCCAAGCGAACGCCGTTAGTCGCAAGCAACAGCATCAGCGCCGCGAAGCCCGCAAAAGATCGCCGTTGAAACAACGCCGATCAGCAAGATGCCGCGCGGATAGCGCAATACCGGCGCCTCCCCGCTCGCTGGTGTCGCGTGACTCCGCGCCAGCCGTCCCATCACCAAAAAGGAGAGCGAGGGCGACCGCACCTTTCTCCAGGGCCCCGATCCACCATGCAGGCTCACCCATGCCTCCCACGTTACCGCGTTAGAACGCGCGTCGCACCGGCCTGACGACCAAATCACGCCCCGGGTCCGGTGGATTTCCCCGCAGCCGCAGCCGTTTCGCTTGACGCGAGCCGGGCTGCGGCTACCTTCGCGCTCCTTCCTCGTCGAAACCTGGAGAGGTGACCGAGAGGCCGAAGGTACCCGCTTGCTAAGCGGGCGCAGGACAAAATCCTGCCGCGGGTTCGAATCCCGCCCTCTCCGCCAGTGCAATAAATTCGAACCGTCTTCCGCAACGAGAAGGTTCAAACTGTCCACCTTACAGCGCACCCGAAAGTAAGCCCGACCGACCTCGGGCTTCTCGGGCGTGAGCGTGACCGGACCTGTCAGCCGGCGAAGCGCCACAACACGAGTTCAAGCGCCACCCGACTCTTTAGCAGCACATCCAACAGACCAAACCCAGGCACTTGCTTGCCAACGGCCCGCTCGAACGAACGCAGCAGATGCACCACGAGTCCAACCGTCGCGATCGGCAGCTCGAACTTGCGCAGCGAGAGGGCTACGCCGAACTCGAAGAGGTTCCTCTGTGAGAATTGGCGTCGCTTCCCTCGTCCCGAAGTGTCCGCGAAATCAGGCTCGACAACACCCTTCTCGCACAGGTGAATGAGCACGTGCTGCGGGACGCCCAGCCGAAGCTGAACCTGCTTCAGCGTGATCGCTTGGTCGGCGGGGCTCACTAGTTCAGAAATAGGGTCAAGGCCTCATGCTGAGCGGAGTACCAGCATGTCCTTGATGAAGATGCCGTTGATGCTGTTGTCGCGGAATTGAACGCGCACCAGAGCATCCGGGCCCGTTCGTAGCAGAACCCTCCCGGCCTTGAGCAAAGGGTCGTCGGTTCTCACGACCTTGACCTCGCCGATCGATAGCGTGCTCACACCAGCCTTCCCAAGGCCGGCCGCAATCTTCAGGTACGCTTGCGCTTCCTGCTTCGGCAGCAAGGCATCGAAGGTCTCGCCGGCCACCAGCAGTCGCCATTGTCCCGCGTCAGGGAAGTAGTACCAAACCGCAGCGCTCGGCTTGTCGCCGAGTTCCTCGAGGGCCTTCACCAACGCAACCGCGTCGCTGATCTGTCCTTCTACCAGTGCTTCTTGATCCATTGAAAGACTCCATGAGTTTGATCGGCAATCGCGTTGATGAGGTTCGCCGCGGTGACCGCATCCCAGAGCGAATACCGGCTACTCTCTGTCCACTGGCTCGCAATGCCCCACGCCGCTGCAAGGTTGGGATCGGCCTTCGAGTCCGTATCGAACTGTGCCTTCAGACCAGCGGTGCCGAGCAACCTTTCGAGGCTGTGCGTATATACCTCGTTCACGAACGCCTTATCCGGAATGGTATCGGGCAGGAATGCCTTCGCGATGCATGCCTTCAAGGCCAGCTCGACGGCGTAGCCGGAGAGGTAGTAGGCCGATGACGCCCGGCCGGCCCCCAGAAGAAGCTGCGCATCGTCGAGGCGTGCCTCCGCCAGGGAGCATAGGTCGAGTCTGGTGAGCATCAGGCCACCATCAGCATACACCGTGAGAAGACCGTGAGCACGCTGCTCGCGCTCGCGCGGATCTTGGTGATCCGCCTCCCTATTGAACCGCGCGATGCGCTAGCTCAACGGTGCCGTCGTCGATAAGCCTTGCCGCGGAGGGCGGCCTCGCTAGCTGCTGGCACTGGGTTCACGGTGGCGCCGACGGTTGTGCTCCTTGAGCCTGTCCTTCCACTCCTCGTGAGTAGGTTTCCCATTCGGCTCCTTGGCAGTGTCCTCCCACTCCTCGAGCGCGGTCGCCAGCGCGAGACCGTGGGAATGAGTGAACGTGCCCCGCTCGTCCATGCGCACGGGATAGACCTTTCCGGTCTCCCCGTCGGTGAAATCCACCCGGCACATTCCGTTCGAAAACGTCGGCTTACTTGCTGTCAGTCTCATGGGGCGGCAACCTAGCCACCAATTCCCCGCCGTCAACGACGCCTCCTCCGCCGTCAATTCGCCGGGCATGGTCGTGGGACTGCACAGCCGCGACAGCCATCTCGTCGTGAACCCCGTGAAGACCAAGCAGCTCACCAACATCCGCGCCGCCGGCAAGGACGAGGCGATGCTGCTGACGCCCCCGATCCGCCACACGCTCGAATCGGCCGTCGAATTCATCGCCGACGACGAGCTCGTCGAGATCACTCCATCCGCATCCGCGCAAGCGCCTGCCGCTCGAGCACGAGCGCAAACGCGCCTCCCGCGCCGCCGCTTAAGAAAACCCCTCCTGCCGGAGGAGGGCAGGTGACGGGGTGGTGGGAGCAGGCGCTTACTTGACGGCTCCCCGAAATCCGCGGAGGATTTTCGTCCGTGGGCGAGTCGCACGAGGAAATGCTTCGTCACTACGAGCCGGGCGGACTTCTGCCGCGAATCGTGGCGGGGTTGCAAGCTCTCGGCAAGGACATGGACTCGGTCACGCACGAAGATCTCGCGCCGGCCGACGAGTTTCACTCCGCGGGACGTTCGGCCACGCGCGCATTGGTGGAGCTTGCAAAAATTCCGCCAGGATCGCGAGTGCTCGACGTGGGCAGCGGGTTGGGCGGCCCGGCGCGTTACCTCGCCGCAACTTTGGGTTGCGACGTGACAGGCATCGATCTCTCGCCTGAATTCTGCGGGGTGGCCAACGCCCTTTCTCGGATGACGCGGTTGTCCGATCGCACCCGCTTTCAGGCGGGTGATGCCCTGGAGCTTCCGTTCGCCGCGTCCAGCTTCGACGTGGTGTGGACGATACAAATGCAGATGAACATCCGGGACAAGCGCCGCCTGTATTCCGGAATCGCCCGGGTACTCAGGCCGGGCAGGCTGTTCGTCTGCCAGGAAATCTGCACGGGGAACGGCGAGCCGATCGAGCTTCCGGTCCCATGGGCGAGCCGCCCCAACCAGAGCCATTTGGCCGATGCGGAATCCCTCCGCGGGTTGATCCGCGGTGCAGGTCTCCTGGAGCGCACCTGGCGCGACATTACCGCCGACATCGTGGCGGCGCGCAAGGCACAGCAGGCGAAGGCGCAAGCGTCGGGTGCGAGCGGCTCCAGCGCCCCTCCTCCGCTTGGAATGCATCTCGTGCTGGGAGAACAGGCAGCCGTCAAGATGAGTAACTCCGGGCGCAACACCGACGCCGGGCGCACGGTGTTCATCCAGGGCGTATTCGACAAGCCTGGCTAGTGGTCCGATCCGCTGATCCCGCTGGAAAACTCGGCCTAAAATCAAAGGCCCCGCGCGACGCTGGAGGCAAATCGATCGCTTCGTGACCCACGGTGCCAGCACGCGCCGCGCGTGCCCAAGGCCAGTAGCTCGACCCCCACCCAGGGGTCGAGCACGGAACCACGCACCCAGCCCCGGCACGTAAGGGTTGGAAGGCTGCCTCGACTCAGCGTGCCACTGCCTTCCACACCGTCTTTTCGCTGACGCCCAGTGCGCGAGCGATCGCCTGAAGCGTCATTCCCAGCCGGCGCATCGCCTGCGCTTCCGCGGCGATCGCCTGGAATGGAAACAGGTCCTGGGTGAAGACCACGAAGTCCAGCTCGATCTCCGAGACGGTTCGAATTGGTTGCAGTCGTGTCCGCTGATCTTCCTGATTCTTTCTCGCTACTTCAAACCGCAGCCGCTTCGCCACTGCCCACCGGCTGCCCAACATCATCGAGCAGCCCGATCGCTTCGCGTAGCGCGCTCGGCGCCAGGTGCATATACCTGAGCGTCATCGTGAGCGTGCTGTGCCCGGCCTGGTCCTGAACGGCCTTCGGCGCCGCGCCCCTCATGGCCAGGTGCGAACAGAAGGGGTGGCGCAGCACGTGCGACCCGATGCGCCGGAGCCCCGCTAGCTTGCAGGCGTAGCGGAGCGCCGCCTCGATGGCCGACCGCGTGAACGGCTGCCCGTAGGGGTAGCAGAACACCAGCTCCGAGCGCAGGTGCCGGGCGGCCTTGAGCGCCGCCGCGAGCCGCTTTGTGAGCGGGATCTTCCGATCGCGCCCACTCTTGGGTGATCCCAGGTGTCCCCGCCATGAGGAACGGCGCGCAGTGAGCGTCCCGGCGACCAGGTCCACGTCGCCCCATTCCAAGGCGATGATCTCGCCCTGCCTGAGACCCGCTTCTCCGGCTACCAGCAGCAGCGCCTGCCGCTCCACATCGCCTTCCATCGCCTCGAGCAGTCGTGAAAACTCCTCGTTGAAATCGAAAATCCGCGTACCATCTTCCGTCGATCTTACGTGCCACCACCGGGGCCTCCCGACTGCGACACGCGACCTTGCTCGACGAAGTCTACCAGCTCCGCGCGGATGAAGTAGAGGCGACGGCCGAGCCGAACGGCTCCGGGCAAGCTGCCCCGCTCGGCCTTTGCGTAAACCGCTGAGATCGTTGTTTTCAGCCAGGCGGCGACCTCGTGTGCAGTCACGAGGGCGGGCATGCCGCTGCCGGCACGTTCGCCTCGAACACTGTCGTGCATCTTCACTGCCTCCGATGTCGCAACCGGCCGGCGCGGAGCGCGCGAGCGTGCTTGGGCACACTGCAGATCGCGGGGCGCTCGCGCCGAGCCAGTCGATGTTGGACGAGCCTAACGGAGGGAGCGCCCAAGCCCCAACAAATGCCGCCGTATATTATTAGTCGTAGCCGGCAACTCGCGGAAATTTGGCTGCGAGATTTACGCGACCCTAGACAAATATTTTTGGCGTTCCGTGGCGAAGCCGGCCGCCGCTCGCCACCTTGGCCGCCAGGGCCAGGCGCTCGCGCACAACGCGCTGAACTCGCATTGCTCGGATTCTGTAACGCTTCGCAGGCTGACCCTGGTGGCATACCCCTCGCTCACGCGGCTGGGTGGGAAATCCGAGCTGTGCTGCGACTCCCTCCCGTTACGAGCAACGTCGGCCCGAGTCGTCACCGCTCTATACACTCGTCGCCGCCCACTTGGAAAGCTTTCTCTCGCGGCGGCTCGCGAGCAACACGAGCGAGGGTTACCGCGATATGTCGAACGCGAGCTGCGAGCGTACCTGCAGTGCGGCATCCACGCCTACGGCTTTCTTCGCGCACGATGCTCGGCGTGCGGCGCGCAGCTGCTCGTAGCATTCTCGTGCAAACGGCGCGGCGTCTGCCCTTCGTGCAACGCGCGGCGCATGTGCGCCGCCGCGGCCCATTTGACTGACCACGTGCTCCCGGACGTGCCACTCCGCCAGTGGGTGCTCAGCGTCCCATTCGAGCTCCGGCTCCTCCTCGCCAAGATCGCGCGGGCTATGAGCGCGGTAGGGCGCATCTTCGCCCGAGAGATCCTCCGCTGGCAGGTCGAGCAGGCTCGGCGTCAGCTCTCGCCGACTCCCACCGAACGCATTCAGCTCCGCGGTGGGGCGATCTGCTTTCCGCAACGCTTTGGCGGTAGTCTCAACCTCAACGTGCACTACCACGCCGCAGTGCCGGATGGCGTTTTCGTCCGCCAAGGTTTGAGCTTCGACCGGCCGGATGTCAGCACGGACGAGGCACCCCTTCGTACGAGCCTGCAGATTGAGTTCATTCAGCTCCCGATACCCGAGTCTTCCGACTTGGAGACCATCTCGCACGCGGTGGAGGTGCGGGTGGTGCGCTGGCTACGACGGCGAGGCTTACTTGCGCGCGACAACGCCGAGAAGGAGCCCTCCGAGCGTTCGGCGATAGACGCCTGCCTGGAGGGCTCGCTCGGCATCGGCGAGCTCGTGTCGTTGAAACTCGGCGAGTCCAACCTCGAGAACGAGCCCGATCAACCGTCGCGCAACCTGCAGCAGGCCCGCCGTGCCAAAAGCAAGCGTGGCTTCGACATCCACGCCGCGGTCGGGGTTATGGCGTCCGACCGCGAGGGCCGCGAGCGACTCCTGCGCTACTGCGCCCGCGCACCCCTGAGCCTCGAGCGACTCGCCGCCTTGCCCGACGGGCGGATCGCCTACCGTATCAAGGCTCCACGCGGCAAGCAGACCCACCGCGTCATGACACCGCTCCAGTTTCTGGCGCGACTCAGTGCGCTCATTCCGAAGACCCCATCAGAGTACCCCTGATCCGAAACTTCCGTCCGAGCCGGTCTCGTCCGAGCGGGTAACGGTCACCATGCCAATTCACCCGCTCAAAGGGCTGGAGCTCAAGCTCGTGGGCATGCGGCGCGATCACTTGGCTCGGCGGCTGACGCTGATCGCCGAGGTTGCGGACGGCAGCCATATCGTGCTGCCGATCGATTGGACAGACCGCGGCACGCCGTGGGCTTGCCCAAGGGTCAATGGCAAGGATGTACGGCTCTGTGTTCGCGGGCTGACCGCGATGGGCCGGGCGGTCGAGACAGCGCTTGGCCAAAAACTTGGCCCATTGCCGCAAGGTTGCTCAGCGTGGTCCGAAGCTGATCACGTCGAGCAGAGCGAGGTCTCGTGCCGTGACCGGACCGGTCGCGTGGGAGGACCTGACGCCAGCGACGCAGCGCAATCTGCTCGGCGCTTGGGCGAGTCTGCTGCGCAAGATGATCAGCGCAAGCGAGGTCACCGATGAAGGACAAGATCACGGCAAGTCACCTGGAACGACGAGCGACGGTGTATCTGCGGCAATCGACGCTGAAGCAGGTTCTCGAGCATCGTGAATCGACAGCGCGGCAGTATGATCTTCGCGAGCGAGCAGTCACGCTCGGCTGGAGCGCACAACAGGTCGATGTGATCGACGATGATCTCGGGCAAAGCGGAAGCAGCACGCTTGCACGCGATGGCTTCCAGCGTTTGGCGCAGGACGTGGCGCATGGCCGGGTAGGCGCCATCTTTGCGCTCGAGGTCTCGCGCCTGGCGCGCTCGTCGGCGGACTGGCATCAGTTGCTAGACCTGTGCGGCCTTGCCGACGTGGTGATCGTGGACGAGCACACGGTCTACACGCCGCGTGATTACAACGATCGCTTGTTGCTCGGCCTCAAGGGAACAATGAGCGAGGCGGAACTCTACTGGATGCGTCTCCGTCTACACGGCGGTCAGATCAGCAAAGCCAGGCGAGGAGAGTACGCCTTTCTCCCGCCGGCAGGCTACGAGTGGGATGCCGCCACGTCACGCTTTCGGTTGGATCCCGACGAGCATGTTCAACGCGCGGTGCGCTTGGTCTTCGAGCGATTTCGCCTGGACGGCTCCGCGTATGCAGTCGCGCGATACCTCGTCCGTCATGGTGTCGAGCTACCCGCCCGTAGCGCCGTCGGAGGCGTGCTCGCGTGGGGGCCGGCTCGACAGACCCTCGTGATCAGCATGCTACACAATCCAATCTACGCTGGCGCATACGCCTGGGGCCGCGTTGAGCGTCGGGTCGGGCTCGTCGGCGGACAGAAGCGCCAGCGCCAGCGCAGGCTGCCGCAGGACGAGTGGAAGGTATGTCTTCGTGACCGGCATCCCGGTTACATCAGTTGGGACGAGTTCATGGCGAATAAGAACAAGCTTCTCCAAAACCGGACACGACCCGAAGCCCACCAGCGCGGTGCAGCGCGCGAGGGCAGCGCGCTGCTTCAAGGCCTCTTGCTCTGCGGTCGCTGCGGGCATCGCATGCATGTGGAATACTGCGGCAACTCGCGGCGCGCGATTTATCAGTGCCGCTCGATCATGAACGCCGCTCAATGCTACGTCGTGCCGGCCAAGGTGGTGGACGAGGCCGTGACTCGCCTCTTCCTCCAGACCGTCAAGCCGCCCGAGATCGAGCTCGGGCTGGCGGTCGTGCGCGAGGCAGAGCGACAAGCCGGTGACATCGATCGCCAATGGAAGCTGCGGCTCGAGCGCGCGCAGTATGAGGCGCGGCTATGCGAGCGACGCTACAAGGCGGTCGATCCCGACAACCGCATCGTCGCTCGAGCCCTGGAACGCGAATGGAACGAGAAGCTCGAAGTTGTTGGCCAGCTCGAGCAACAGCGCAACGAAGTTCGGCGGCGAGAGAAGATCGAGCTCACCGCCGCCGATCGCGCCCGAATCCTCGAGCTCTCGAAAGAGCTCTCCGTCGTCTGGCAGGCGCCGACGACGACTCACGCGGAGCGCAAGAATTTGCTGCGAATGCTGGTGCGCGAGGTGACCGCGAGTCGCGTCGATGTGCCGCGACCCATGACACGCGTGCAGGTGCTCTGGCAGACCGGTGCCGTGAGCGATTTCACGGTCGAGCGCAAAAACAAGTTTACCGCGCGCACGACCTCTTCAAACGCCGTTGCGCTGATCGAGAAGTCATTCGAGAGCAAGAACGACGCATGGATCGCGGCTGAGCTCAATCGCCGTGGCTCACGCACCGGAGCCGGCCGCCCTGGACACCCGAGCGCGTCCACCGGGTGCGTCACCAGCACCAATGGTTTCGCCGGTCTCGCAAACGCCAGGAAGCGCTCGCGCCGAACGAGGCCGGACTCTACTCAGTACACGCCATCGCAGCGCAGCTCGGCGTCAAGTCGAGCACTGTGCTGGTTTGGGTGCGAGCGGGGATTCTCGCGCCGACGGAGCAGGGAAGCCCCGGGCGACCTTATCGCTTCCAACTCGACGAGGCGACGCTCGAGCGCCTGAAGATGGAGAAGCTTGCGATGGATCAGCGTCGCAGCGCATCCGGCGTCGCCCGCAAATAGCGAATTGGGCGGCCTCACACCTGTCCGAGTCCTGCCCAAGCTAGGCCGTCGCCGGGCCAGTCCAATCCGTGCATAATCACCGTGCCGCCGCCGCGCGGACTATCGAAAGAGGTGGAGTATGCGCAAGGCATCCCGCCGCCCCGCCATCCCCTAATCCGCCTCCACGGCGTCTTTGCTCCGCACTCGGCTTGGCGCATGGGCGTCGTTTCGCTGAGCGAACGGGGTCCGGGCACCGACGCAAGCACGACTCGAACCGAGTCGCCTGCTCTGCCAGAACGACAGGCGACCGAGCAACCCGCGTTTGGGAACAAGTCCGAGCTCCAGCCGCGCACCGGCATCGACTGGGCCGCGCTCTTGAGACGGGTCTACGACCTCGACACGCTCGCTTGCCGGTGCGGCGGTCGCTTGAGAGTCATTGCCCTGATCACGGAGCCAGCGGTCGCCATAGCGATCCTAGACTCGGTCGGCCTCCCATCCCAGCCACCGCCGGTCGCGCGAGCCCGAAGTCCGGACGACCACGACAGCGCAGCTGAGTGATCCCGACGCTGCGCGACGCCGCCCTGGTGGCGCGAGCAGGGCGCAGCTGGGCGGAGCCCCATTTTGCAATCGCTCAGCGGCTTCACGAATGCGCCTTCCGGCGCCAAAAACGCCGATAACGAGGATTACGTCGACCGCCAGCGGCCGGGCTGGTTCTGGCTGATGGCGTTGTCGGGTGGCCCCGGGAGGTTTCCCTCCCGGGGCTCCCACGGATCCGGACTTGCACGATTCGCGCATCCGGCTCTTCGAGTCACGGGTTCGCTGCAGTCCGGAATGCGGAGTGCACGATGCGCGGTCG
>DATEDZ010000335.1:0-6876 GCA_035281385.1 Polyangiaceae bacterium | reverse complement strand
TCCTCGAAGCCGTAGAGGTAGGTGCGGATGATGAAGATCGCTGCACGCTCTGCGGGTAGCGGCACCGTTACCTGGCGCTCGACACGCAGGAAACCTCGCGCGGTGTTGGCTGTCCAAACGTCGCGCCTGCCCTGCTCGGGGTGGTGATCCAAAAAATCGTCGGCCGAGATGGTCCAGACGAAGCGCACGTAGGGGCCGCGCGTCACCATGCCCTCGGTGAGGCTGGCCGCCGCGCGCTGCACCGCGCCGAACGCCGGCACCGGCGCGTGGATCTGAAGGAAGCTCTTGCCCAGAATGTGCTCGGGGCGCCAGCCGCTCGGAAAGCAGACGTGCACGAACAGCGACCGATCCACGCCGCCTGCCGGGTAGTGCAGGATTACGAAGTCTTCGGCGATGCGGGGCGCGAGCTGCTCGAGGCTGAGCCCCTGCGGGAAGTCGTGGCCTTCGCGCTCGAGCGTCTGCTCGAGCCAGGTGCGTGCCGCGACGAGCGCCTCGCGCTGGGCCCCGGTCTCGGCCCTACGGGCGGTGCGGCCCGGGTGCGCTCCCAGGACGCGCGCCTTGTCCTCCACCAGCCGCGAGGCGCTCACGTCCCGCGGGAAGAACAGCTGGTCCGCCGCTGCGTTGCCGAAATCAGTGCCGAAACGCAGCAGGCCCGCCTGCATCCGCAGCGGCTCCGCTTTGAGCGGGAAGTATGCGGGTCGCGGCAAAAACACGAAAGTAGTCTAGCAAGGCGGCGTGCTCTCGCTATATGAAGAGCCATGTTCGGTAAGTGGCTCCAGGGCGGCGCCCCGCCCACCGTGCGCCAGTCGGGTGGCGACGCGCTGCGCGACAGCGTGGCGCGCGAGCTGAGCGGTGCCGACGCCGAGACCATCACGGTCGTGACGAGCCTGGTCGGGCTGCTCGGCGCCGTAGCGTACGCGGACCGCCAGTACTCGGCGGACGAAGAGCGGCGCGTCACCGAGGAGCTGCAGCGTGTGCACGGCATGACCGAGCAGGGCATCGCCGCCATCTGCAAGGTGCTGCGCGAGCACGTGGTCGAGATCTCGACGATCGAGATCCCGCGCTACGCCCGGACGCTACTCGAGCTGGGAGACGAGGAGCTGCGCCGGGAAGTGCTCGGTGCCCTGGTCGACCTGGCGGCCGCCGACGAATCGATCAGCTTGGCCGAGACCAACCTGCTACGGCAGATCACCAAGAGCCTGGGCCTCAGCCCGCAAGACTACCTGGACGCGCAGCAGCGCCACCGCCAGCACCTCGAGTCGCTCAAGCGCTGAACCCTTCGATAAGCGCACGGCTTTTTTGCCCGAAGCGCGCCCGGCAAGGCATGCCCGAGCCATGCCCGACGCGTCCGACGAGCGCGACGACTTCGACGTCCCGGAAGAACCTGCCGCCAGCGAGGCGCCCAGGGCGCGGCTGCCGCGCAAGGCGCAGGGCGGCTGGGCCGATCCGAAGGAGCTGCCGCGCGGTCCCAGCGGTCGCCCGCTGTGCCGGCGCTGCAGCCAGGAAATCGTCAAAGGCAGCGGCCGCCGCACGTTCTGCTCCGACAGCTGCGTGACCGAATGGAAGATCCGCACCCAACCGGAGTTCGCGGCCGAGCTGGTGCACGCGCGCGACCACGGGGTATGTCGGGCGTGCGGGCGCGACTGCGACGCGCTGTATCGGAAGATCCGCATCACGAAGTGGGCGCGACGCAAGCGGCGGCTGGCGGAGCTGGGGCTGCCGCTCTACTTGCTGCGACGGCGCCGCTACTGGGAAGTCGATCACATCCAGGCAGTCGTGGAAGGCGGCGGCTGCTGCGGCCTCGAGAATCTGCGCACGCTATGCTGGGAATGCCACAAGAAGGCCACCCGCGAGCTCCAGATCCGGCGTGGCAAGATCCGCGCGGCGTAGCCGCTCGTCATTCTTCGGGTAGCGGGATGAGCTCTTGCTCATCGCCCACGACTTTGCCGAAACGACCTTCGCGCCAATCGCGCTTGGCTCGCTCGATGCGCTCGAGTGAGCTCGACACGAAGTTCCAGTAGATGTGGCGGTCCCCGTCGAGAGGTGCGCCGCCGAGCAGCATGGCCCGAGCGCCGACGCTGCTGCCGATCTCCACCGGACCTGACGGCAGCACCAGCAACGTGCCCTCGCTGTACTCGATGCTGCCGAGCCGTACGCGACCCGCCGCGACGTACACGGCGCGCTCGGCATGCTGCTGGTCCACCTCCAAGCTCGCCCCTATCGACAGCTGAACGTGCACGTAGAGGGTCGGCGACAGCACCCGCACGGGCGAGGCCTCCCCGTAGGCACTGCCGGCCACCACCGACAGCTCGACCCCCGGACGCGACAGCTGCGGAATGGTCGAGGCTGGGTGGTGCGAAAAGCTCGGCTCGATCTCCTCGTGCTCGCGCGGCAGCGCCACCCAGCACTGGATACCATGCAGGGGTCCACCGCTCTGGCGCAGCTCCGGCGGCGTGCGCTCCGAGTGCGCGATGCCGCGCCCAGCGATCATCCAGTTCACGTCACCGGGACGGATGGCTTGCGCGTAGCCCAGGTTGTCGCGGTGCAGAAACGAGCCTTCGAACAGGTAAGTGACGGTGGCGAGCGCGATGTGCGGATGTGGCCGCACGTCGAGCCCCTGGCCCGGGGCGAAATCAACCCGACACAGGTGGTCGTAAAAGATGAACGGCCCGACCAGCTTGCGCTGCGCCGACGGCAGGACACGCCTGACGAAGAATCCTCCAACGTCACGCTGGCGGGCCTCGATCACCAGCTCTGGCTGCATTCGCGGAGTCTAGCGTAGCCGGCCGGTTGCGTGAGGAGTAACGTCGGCGCGGGATGTCAGCTCGTCATGGCGGGGTCCCGACCCCGCCTTCTCGCAACGGCGAAAGCAAGAGTGCGCTCGTGACGCGCGCGCTCGCGTCGCCGTACGGCATCCTGATCGTGTTTCCGAGCATCGTGCTCGCGGTGGGGCTACTGGTGACGCTGGTCGGACAGAGGGCGCTCAAGGGCAGCAACCTGTCGCTGGGCGAGCGCCGGCTGGGCGACCAGGCGCAGCTCGTGGCGTCGCACCTGCGTGGCGCGCTCGAGCAGGCCAACCCGATGCTCGACCAGCTCGCGAGCTTTGCGCTGGGCCACGGCCCGGACAAGCCGATCGAACCGGCCGCGGCGGTGCTGCTCGATGTGATGAACGGACGAGCCGGCGTCGCCTACGCCAGCATCAGCTTTCCCGACGGCACGTTCCAAGGCACGTACGTCGACAAGGACGGTGCGCTGCGCTTTCAGGACAGCCGGGTCAAGAGCAGCGGCACGCTGGTACGGCGTTACGACTACGTGGGCCACGAACGGCTCGCGCTCTACCGCGACGAGATCACTCAGTACGACCCGCGGCTGCGCGACTTCTACCGGCTGAGCACCGAAGCGAGCGGGCGCGTCTGGACCAAGCCGTATCCCTTTTACGGCACGCACTACACGGGCGTGACGCGCACGGCACCCGTGTATCGCCAGGTCGATGGACAGCGGCAGCTGCACGCGGTCTTGACGGTCGACTTCGACGTGAGCGAGCTGTCGCGCTACCTGCGCCACGGCCAGCTTTCGGACATGCGCACGCTGCTGTTCACCGCGGACGGCACGCTGCTCGCATTTCCGCAGGGCGAAAAGCGCATCCAGGAGCTACCGCTGCGAGAGGATCGCGCGCTCGGCTACCGGGACCTGAAGGACGCAACGCTCGACTCCTTCTTCGGTGCGCTCGCACGCCCCGGCATGGCCCATTCGGAGCTGCTGCGTTTCGAAGCGGGCGGCGTCACCTACCTGAGCGCGCTGGCCAAGGTGAGCGAGGACGCGTCGCTCGACTGGCGCGTCGCCTATTTCGTTCCCGAGCGGGTGCTCTTCGAGAGCCTGCACAACTACGGCCGGCGTAGCTTCGGGATCGCGGCGATCGCGGTGTTGGCCGCACTCTGGGTGGCGGTGGCGTTCGCGCGGCTGATCACGCGCGCCCGGCGTGAAGTCGCCGAAGCCAAAGCCGAAGCACACCGCGCCAACCAGGCAGCCCGAGAGCTCGGCAGTTATCGGCTCATCAAGTGTCTGGGCAAGGGGGGCATGGGCGAAGTATGGCGTGCCGAGCATCGATTGCTGGCGCGTGAGGCTGCCATCAAGCTGATCCGACTGGACAGCAAGACTTCTTCTGCCGAGGCGCAGACGCGTTTCCGGCGCGAGGCGCAGTCACTCGCGGCGCTGCGCTCGCGCAACACCATCGAGCTGTTCGATTACGGCGTCTCGGACGACGGCACTTTCTTTTACGTGATGGAGCTGCTCGATGGGCTCGATCTCGAGAGCCTGGTGGTGAAATACGGCCCGCAGCCGCCGGGGCGTGTGCTGCGGCTGTTGCTGCAGGCTTGTCGCTCACTGGCCGAAGCACACGACGTGGGACTGGTGCACCGCGACATCAAGCCGGCCAACCTGTTCGTGTGCCGGGCCGCCGATGAGGTTGACCTGATCAAGGTCCTCGATTTTGGGCTGGTGCGGGCGCTGAGTGAGGGCGACGCGGCCGCGCCGCTGTCGACGCAGGCGGTCGCGGAATCGACGGGCGTGGCGTCAGAGACCGCGCTCGATGCAAAGCTCACGCGAGCCGGCACGGTGATGGGCACGCCGGAGTTCATGGCGCCCGAGCAGGCGCTCGGCCACGATCTGGACGGGCGCGCCGACGTCTACGCCCTCGGCTGCGTCGGCTACTGGCTGCTCACCGGGCGCCTGCTATTCAACAAGCCGACGGCCATGCTGTGGCTCCTGGCGCACATCCAGGAGTCGCCGATTTCGCTCGATGAAGCGGCGCCCAAGTCGGTGCCGCCCGCGCTGAAGCTCGCCATCCTGGACAGCCTCAACAAGAAGCCCGAGCAGCGACCGAGCGCTCGCGAGCTATGGCGCAAGCTGGCCGACGCGGAGCGCGAGCTGGCGCCGCAGCAGGTGTGGACCGACGAGCAAGCGCAAGCCTGGTGGCGCCAGCACCAGCCGCAGACCAAGCCTTCGATGCCTTCGGGGCTCACGCCTTCGCCGGCGTCGCTGCTCCGCATCGCGGACGCGCCGCAGCGCCACTGAGTCTCGCAATCACGCTGACACCACCCGGACGTCGGAGAATTGAGGCACACCATCCCGCAGCCGCTCGAGGTCATCCAAGTCCGAAGTGTAGACAATTTCGCCTGGGCGCTGGCAAGCGGAGGCCATCACGATAGCGTCGATCGTATGTGTGCTCGGCACGAGCGTCAGCGCCACCCCCGCAAGTCGAGCAATGTGATCCGTGATGGACTCGACCATCACCGAGCGAAGGATTCGAGCTCGCTCCTTCTCCTTCTCCTTCCTTCCCGCCCGCCACCACTCGGCAACCACGACCGCAGGCACCGTCATGCGCACGTCATGCATCACCGCAACATCGTAGACCTTTCGCATGTGGTGCCGGGTCCGCTCGAGCCCAATCAGAGCACCCGTGTCAAGCGTCAGTCCCATGACCGCCTTTCAGCGCACGCGAACGCGACCCGTTACCAACCGGCGCTTCGCCTTGCGCCTCACCTGAGGCGACACACGACCTGCCCAGAGCTCGAGTAGCGCGCGGGCCTCCGCCGGTGAGGCGCGGTCCTGCGGAGCAAACGTGCCCAGAACCTCCAGAGCTGCCTCACGACGGGCCTGCTCGCGAATCCCTTCACGCACAGCGCTGGTGATGAAGCCAGAAAGACTCACACCGAGACGCGAAGCCAGCCGCTTGGCATGCACCAGCTCAGCCTTCCCGATGGTGACGCTGATCTTCTCGGTGATCGACATGCAGCAAGCCTAGCATAGGTAGGACTGTAATCCTACCCCGCGTCGACACTTGTTTGCTAGCCAAGCTCTCGAAGGGTTAGGACACCTGCTGCGCGGCTGACTCGAGACCCGCGCGCGCCGCGGGCCCGTGCGCCACCGAGTCATGACCCACGATCAGTCGCACTAGATCCGGGATTTTGGAGAGCTTTTCCAGATCCGCGCGAAACGCGGCCTTGTCGTCGCAGTAGAACATCTTGACGATGCGGGACACGCGCACGCCTGGTGCCGAGCCGAGCAGCTTCACGATGTTGCGACCGAAAAAATCCTTCGGCAGCTCCATGTTGAAGATGATGTCGTTGACCACGACCGAGGTGCCGTCGGCCGACTTCACCAGCATCACCCCCTCCTTGTCTTTGATGCCAGCCACCGGCTGCAGCGAAACCATCGGGTCTCTCGGGAAATCCTGGAGCACGCCGTCGAGCGGCACCGCCTGCTCGACCGCCTTGCGGGCGCCGACCGGCGTGTAAATTTTTAGATTCGGGTAACGCTTCTTGAATGCGGCGCCATCGAGGCGATGCCCCGCCCCCGGAACGATCAGAAACGCCGGCGTTCCCCAGCCCTCGATGGTCTTCATGGCTGCCTCTTCCAAGGCAACCGCGTTGAAAATCACGATGCGCCCATCGTCGAGGCGCACGAGCGTCATGGTCCGGTTGATCGAGATGCCCGGCACCGGCGCCCGCACCCACCACAAGTTTTCCGCCAACATCTCGATCGGATCATGCGGGTGTGGCGTCCATTCGGTGCGCGGTTTGGCCATCGGTCAGGAGCCTAGTGAAGGGCAGCGTGATGCGTAAGCCCCCTCGCTGACCGGCAGCTATTCGGCGCAGTCGCCGCTTCCGACCAGCAGGCAGACCAGGCCGCGGTTGGTTATCCGATCGCGAGCAGGCTCGACCAAGTGCGGCTCGCGCTAGTCTCGAGTTGGGCGGAAATCAGGAAGTTGGATTTAGGGTGGATGCCCCCACCCCGTCCGTCCTCGCGCTACGCGCTGCGGGCGGGCGGCCTCCCCCAAATCGCCCGCGAGCGGGCTCAGGGGGAGGGAAAGCTAGG
>DATEDZ010000334.1:0-58537 GCA_035281385.1 Polyangiaceae bacterium | reverse complement strand
CCCTCTCGACCGCAAACCGCCCCGCTCCCGGCGCCTGCGAATTTGCGCTCGTCCAAACCCGAGCCCCTCTCCGAGCCCGCTACCCCTCCCGATCAGCCGCGCCCGCCCCCGAACCCGGCCGGATCACGAATCAAGGGTGCGGCATCGGACCCGACGAGCGAGATGGGCCCTCTGATCGACAAGCCGAACGTCGAGCGCGTGAATAGGATGGTTGAGGAGGCGCTCGCCGAAGGCGCGCGGGCCGTCGTACGCGGCGGACCCGTCACCGATGGGCCATTGGCCCGCGGCGCCTTCTACCGGCCCAGCCTCATCGAGGTGACCGACCCGAAGATGACCATCGTTAGCTATGGCGCGGCGGGTGGAACGCGCGCGGTCGAGCAGCTTCGCCTCGTGATGGCCGAGCTGCAGGTGGCGACGGTCCGGGCGCAGGTCGCCTTGTCGCTATTCGCCGACTTCGAGAACTTTTCCGAGTTCACCCCCGGGGCGCACCACATGAAGTCGCTCGATACGATGCTCGACCAGCTCGTCGCGTGGAGCAACGCGCTGGCGCCGTTGCGGACGGGCTGACCCAACCCGCCAGTGAACGCTCCCTTCGCTCCAGCCCCAGTCGGGGATGCAGAGACACGCTGGCCCGCTATGTCGAAGCGAGTTTCGCCACCCCCGCCACTCCGATCCACGAACTGCGACGAGATGAGCTGGCTGAAATTGTGTGGCGAATTCTCGAGGTCGAGGCTCCTGTGCATCGGGACGAGATCGCCAAGCGCGTCACGGGACTCTGGGGGCTTAGTCACACCGGCGCGAGAATCACAGGCGCTGTGGATGAGGCCCTCCATCTGTTCCAATCGCGAAATCGCGCGCACGCGGAGGCTGATTTTTTCGCCATTCCTGGGCGTCGTGTGGTCCCGCGCGACCGTGCGGGCGCTGCGTCGGCAAGCCTCCGCAAGGCAGAGTACCTGCCGCCTACCGAAATCCACGCCGCTTTTCGAATGGCGGTCAACTCGAACCAAGGGATCGACGAAGAGCGCCTACTCGTCGAAGCCCTGCGGCTGCTCGGCTTTAAGACTATGGGCCCCCAAGTCCGCGTCGTGGCGCTCGCGCAGCTCCAAGTCCTATGCCGAAGCAACGCCTTCGAGCTCCGCGACGGCCGGCTGTACCTCGCGAAGCAAAGCACTTGAGGCGAATATTTCGCCTGCCTGACGCACGAAGCAGCGTTCGGAAGAGCCCGGAATGTGCTACTGAACAGGAAGACAGTGGCGCGTTCGGATTTGCTCATCAATCTCGTGAAGGCCGGTTCCGGCGGGGACCAAGTGGGCTTTCGGCGAACGCTTGAGGCGCTCGTGGCGGAGGAGCGCGGTCTACAGCATCACGTGATCGCTAATCAGCTCGCCGCGTTCCTTGAGCCCAGCACCTCGCCGCGGCTACGTGGAGCGGCGCCGGCGGCGACGGGTCTGGACGGCTTGGTCGAGCAGCTCGAACCGCAGCGACGGCTTTCGAGCCTCGTGTTGCCGGAGTTGGTCCAGAGCGCGTGCGTCGAGTTGATCGAAGAGCAGCAACGAGCTGACCTGCTGCGTTCGCATGGCCTCGAACCGCGACATCGGTTGCTGCTGCTCGGTCCGCCTGGCAATGGAAAGACGTCACTCGCGGAAGCCGTCGCGGGCGAGCTGGGTGTTCCCCTGCTGCGAATCCGCTACGACGCGCTCGTGGGCAGCTTCCTCGGAGAAACAGCTTCTCGCCTGGCTCGCGTGTTCGAGCAGGCCCGCTCGCGCCAATGCGTCCTGTTCTTCGATGAATTCGACGCTGTCGGCAAGGCGCGCGGAGATCAGCAAGAAACCGGGGAAATAAAGCGGGTTGTCAACTCGTTGCTCCTCGGCATCGACGCGCTTCCGAGCTACGTCGTGGTGGTCGCGGCCACCAACCACCCAGAACTGCTGGACCGCGCAGTGTGGCGCAGGTTCCAGGTCAGGGTCGAGTTGCTGCCTCCGTCGGAAGCCGACATTGCCGCGTGGCTCGCTCGCTTCGAGCGTGCGCTCGGCGCGAGGTTGGGCCAGGTCGCTGCCAACGTCCAGTCGCGTCTGACGGGCCTGAGCTTTGCCGAGCTCGAGGAGTTCTTCCGCGACGTGCATCGCCGCATCATCCTCGACGGAGCAAGTACCAAGCCCGCGACGGTTACTCGCCGTGTTCTCAAGGTTTGGGAAGAACGAGGCAGACTTCGGAGGGCATAGCGATTGGCTGAAAAAGGGGGACTTGGGGATTTTCTACTGCTCGTATTGGGACAGGCGGAGAAGGTGCCGCCCATCGATCGCGGTGGAGGTGGCGGCGGCCCTTCTTTGCCCTCGAAGGCGACACAAGTCGAGCGGCTCGATCCAAAATTTGCCGAGCTCAAGCGCGTGCTGGATGCGCATAACGCCGTGATTGCGACCAATCCTGGCGCGGCGTCTCCGGAACAAGTCCTCGTGTTCGAGACCGTCGGCTCTGCAGCGGATTTCTTGGCCGCTGTGCAAGCCAGCCCCAATCTGGATTGGCTGGTCGAGCATGAAGGCCGAATGGATCCTGACGAGTACTTCCACGCTGGGGACTCGAAACGTCAGTTGACGACGTGTCTGTACATGGTGGCGTTCAACCTACGAGCGCTGGACCAATTGCTATCGGTTTGGACCATGTACAAGACAACCCAACGCCTACCGGCCGGGCACGGTCATTGGGGACAGCTGTTCCGCTGCCTACGCGACGTGCGGCGCTGGGGGCCGGAGGATCGCCTCCGCGAGGCAGGTCTGTTGCAACAACTGTTCGAGACCGACCTGACTCGGCAGGTCATTCCTGTGGAAGTCGAGCTCTGGTCGCGTAGCACTGGGCGACGCGAGGCAGCCGAGAACCGAATTCGCGAGCTGATCGAGAGTGCGCGAGGAGCCGTTCTCGACGCCGCGTCCGTTCCCGAGATCGGATACCACGCTCTGCTGGCTGAGCTCCCGCGGGCATATGTCGGACAACTTCTTAGCTCCAAAGACGTCGACTTGATTCAGGCCGACGAGATCTACTTGTTGCGACCGACGGCGCAGTGCGCCGTTCGGCTGGAGTACGAGCCCAAGCCGCTCCCAGAAGAGGCGCGCCGGCCGCAGCCATCGGGCGAACCGCTCGGCGCGTTGCTCGACGGCCTGCCGATGGAAAATCACCCACAGCTGCGAGGACGCCTGATCGTCGACGATCCCGACGGTTGGGCTGGCAAGTACCAAGTCGCCGATCGCAAGCACGGCACCGCCATGGCTTCGCTGATGATTAACGGTGACCTGGCCGAGAACGCGACGCCGCTTGAGGAGCCACTCTACTCACGACCAATCTTGCGTGTCGGGAGAGGTGATGAGCGCGCTCCAAGCGACCGCCTCTGGTTGGACCTGGTGCATCAGGCGATACGCCGAATTGTGGCAACCGATGGGCCTTACGTGCCGGTCGCGCCCTCCGTGCGCGTCATCAATATCTCCGTTGGTGATCCCGGTCGACCGTTTCACTTCTCGCCAAGTCCGCTGGCTCGGTTGCTCGACTGGTTGGCCTACAAGTACCAATTGCTGTTCGTAGTGAGCGCCGGCAACCACGACGGCGCGTTGCCGGCCTCCTGCGAGGACGACGTCGCCGCAGTTCGGCACATCTTCGGCGACGGTCGGCACCGCCGGCTGCTCAGCCCCGCGGAATCCATCAATGCCCTGACCGTCGGTTCGCTAAACCTCGATTCTTCTCAGCCGCTGTCGCAACCGCATCAGCGCATCATTCCCGAGCGCCCTCACTTGCCAGCGGCTTACTCGGGCGTGGGGCGCGGGGTTCGACAATCCGTCAAGCCCGACGTACTGGCACCCGGCGGCAGGAGAGCGTTCCGCCGGCGCCTGCCCTCGCCCGATGCCGAGTGGGAACCGGTGGGAAACCCCGAGGTCGGTCAGCTCGTCGCCGTACCAGGGCCTCCGGGTGCCAGCCAAGTCGCCCGCACATCCGGCACCAGCAACGCGGCAGCCCTGACGTCGAGGGCCGCCATCGATCTACTGAAGGTCGCAAACCGTCTGCGCGGCGAGCACGCCGGCCTCCTCGGCGACGTGGCCCCTGCGCTCCTAACGAAAGCCCTGCTTGTGCACGCCGCAGAATGGCCGCACGAGATGTTCGAGTTCGTCCATTCGGCCGTCAAAGGCCTGGTCGATCCATCGCGAGCCAAAGACCGGCTCGCTGCGATGCTCGGCTACGGCGTCGTGCGCGCCGGCAGGAGCGAGCGCTGCAGCTCGGAGCGAGCGACAGCGGTAGCGGGCGGATCGCTAGTGGCAAATGAAGGCGCTATCCATCGCTTTCCGGTCCCGGCTTCCCTGCACCTCCATCGCGGCTGGCGTCGCCTAACCGCCACGCTCGCGTGGTTCTCCCCGATCAACCCTCACGACCGACGGTATCGGCGCGCACGGCTTCATTTGAGAATGCCCAAAGACGACCGTTCGCCGCTCCTGCTGGGCGGGGGCCAAGTCCACGCCGACGCGACCGTGCGCGGCACCGTCCAGCATGTCGTCCTCGAGCAAGACGAGTCAGTCATCAACCTACTGGGCGAAACCGCCCTTGACGTCACCGTCTCTTGTTTCGAGGATGCCGGCGAGTTCACGGAGCCGATCCCGTACGCGCTCGTTCTTTCGCTCGAGGTGGCGCCAGGAATCGCTCTACCGATCTACACGGAAGTGGCGCAGAGGTTGCGCGTCCCGGTGCAGACGCGAGTGAGCGAATAGAACCGCCAACGTCGAAAAGCACGTCAGGCTAGCAGTTCCCAACGCTCTTTCCATTGGTCGAGCCACCCGTCGGGAGCGCACGTAACGCTGAAGTCATATCGGGGAAGGATGCGGCGCATTGGATTGTCCTTGTGCGGCTCGTCGCCGCGTTTCGGTGGCGACGAGAGCCAAACTTGATGGGATTCACGCAGTGCAGCGGCGACCACCTTGCTCGGGACGATGTACGTCGCCGGAGGCTGCGACTCGAAATCCACGAAGCAGTAGAAAAGCCGTTCAAAGACGACCGTTTCATGTTTATCACGCATGTGCCATCCACCGTCACGACCGTATGTGCGTGCTTTCACCTGTACGAGCGCCGATGCTGACCCGTCAGGGGCGACGGTCATCACATCCGCGTACGCGAGGTTTCGCGGTGTTAGGGCGGCGAGCATCCCTCGGGCGTGGACCTGGTACATAACGAAGTGTTCCCCCGCCGGCCCGACCAATGACTTCTCGAGTGGCGTGCGCGACTTGCGACTCTTCATGTGTCGAGCGACTCCTCCCACTCGGCGCCCGTGACCCACGACAGCGCAGAAAGCCTGCCGCTGAGCAAGCCCCACTCAAAATCATCCCAGCCAAGATTCTTCCTGCCGTATTTGCGCTCAATCCGTCGGGCGGCCCGCTTCGCTTTCTCAAGAATGGGCCCCTGAGCTTTGGTCAGCTTCTCTTCCCCCGTTTTCAGGCGATAGAGCCAACTCTGATGCCGGTTCCACCAGACCTTGTCCCAGAACTCCTTGTGTGCCGCCAGAATTGCCTTGTCGGCGCGGCGCAGTATCAGCGCCCATTCCTCGCCCGCCCGCTCGTCGTCGGGAATCCATTCGACTTTGTCGCCGTTGTCGTTGTAGCCGACACGGTGCCCGTTCGGTCCGACTTCCCCGCCTTGACTTGCGTCGTTTGACGAACGACCCCGCCGAGCCTTGGAGCCCAGGATCGCGCCCTTGAAGCGGTTGAGGTCCTCGGGCGTGATGTCGTTCTTGCGATGGATCAGCAGGAGCTCGGTTAGACGGGCAGCGTGCTCTAGCTTGTCCGATGCGCCCGAGGGGCGTGGGGCGTTCATACGGCGGACCTGGTTCGTGAGATCTCGCAGCAACGTCGTGCGAAGCTCGCTGACTACGCGACCAGCGCCGCAAGCGCGAGCCCAACCAGCAGTCCATTCCCCGCCGCTCCTGCCGCTGGGCCGAAAGCGGCGAAGACCCCGCCCCGATCGTGGCGGGCCCCAACGGTGCTGGGAAGACGACCATCACCGAGCGCGGACTCGCACACGAGTGGTTTCGCGATTGTGAATACATCAATCCCGACGCTATCGCGCAGGACGAGCTCGGGGACTGGAACGATGCCGCGACTGTCCTCCGCGCGGCGCAGCTGGCGACGGAGCGGCGCGAGACTTGCTTGCGCGAGGGGCGAAGCCTGGCATTCGAGACCGTCTTCTCTTGCAGCGTCGCAGACGCCCGTGGCCGGCTATGAATGTGCGTCCACGTGGCGTTTCGCCTTACCGGCGTGGGCAAAGATGCCCTGCACGCTCTGCTGCGAGAAGAAAACAGCAGGCGACAGTAGACCCGAGGTCACGTGAATGAAGCGTGCGGTCTCGCGCGGGTCGCTGTGCACCGCGTGCAGCAGCTCTTGAAAGGCTGGCGGTGGCGGGGCGAGCGGCGCGATCTGGTAGGTGAATTCGTACATCGGAAACGAGTGCTCGTCGCGCGTTTGCTGATAGATCAGCAGCGCGTCGTCGAACGATTTCGCTCCAGAGAACGCCGCATCGAGCGCCTGCGCGCACAGCTCGGCGTCGCGAAACGCGTCGCTGATGCCCATCGCGGGAATGAAGTCCTTGTTGTAGCCGGCGTCGCCGACCAGAGCCCAACCCGCCCCGAACGGCTTTCGGAAATAGCCTTCGACGCTGGCGCCGAAAAACGGACTCTGGCGCTTGGCTCGACGAACCCGTTCGGCGAAAGCTGGTACGACCCGAAAGGCTTCGAAGTAGCGGCCCTCGATGTTCTGACGGATGGCGTCGAATTCGGCGATCGGTCGAGCGACGATCAGCACCGTGAGCCCATCGTGGGTCGGTATGGCGCCCCAACCGACGTAGTCTCGCATGTAGGTCTCGAAGCCATCGGTCGGCAGATCGCTGAAGTAGGCGTAGTAGCTGACCTGCACCTTCGGCCGCTCGTGGTAATGCGCCGGCCGCACCTGCTTGGCGACCAGAGAATGGCGGCCATCGGCACCGATCACCACACGGGCGGACTCGGTCACTTGCTTGCCGCCGGCATGCCCGCGAATTCCGGTCACGCGACCAGCCTCGGTCGTGAGCTCGTCGACCGTGAAGCCTTGTCGCACCTCGACGCCGGCTTGGCTGGCCGCGTCGAGCAGTAATTGATCGAGCACCGTGCGTCGCGGACCATAGGCGAACGGCGTCGCGGCCGTGCCAGGCGAGCCAGAAAGCGCGAACGGCCCGAAGTCGAACGTGTACTTGCCGATGGCGGGACAATCCGTCGCCACCAGGCGCTCGAGCACGCCCCAACGTTCGAGTGCCTCGACCCCGGGCGGATGGAGCTGATGCGTTGATAGCGTGTCGCTCGGAAACTGCGCGCTGTCGACGAGTAACACGCGATAGCCGCGGCGCGCCAGCAGCAGGGCGGTAGGCGAGCCGGCGCAGCGGGCTCCTATCACGATCGCGTCCCACGGCCTGGTCACGCCGGCCTCCGCAGCGTCTCGAGCACTTTGTCGGGGCGCTCGACAGGGGGATCGTCGTTGGCGTCCTCGATCATGTGGAGCGGCCACGAGTAGCGCGCGCTAGCCACCGCAGCGACCTTGAGCGGCGTCGCCAGATCATTGCGGCCCCAGATGAGCGTCCTGGGTATTCGTGATTGGGTCATGACATGCCTCCTATGGAACCAGCATGGGCTCCAGGTACGCCTGCCCGCATCGCCCAAACTACCTATTTTCGCAGATGGCCCGACCTGGGTAATTTCCGCCAGTGCACGCCCCAGACGTCAGATGAGCTTGCGCTCGTAGGCGCACGCGGTCGCGGCGGCGCGCGAAGAGACGCTCAACTTAGCGAAGATATTGGCGACATGGCGATCGATCGTCCGCTCGCTGACGAACAGGCGCGCTGCAATCGCCTTGTTGGTGGCGCCCGCCGTAATCAGGCGCAGCACTTCGAGCTCGCGGGTCGTCAGGCCATGCAGCGCTGGCGAACGCGGAGGCTTCTGCAAGCTCGCGACGGCACGCAAGTCTAGTGCAGCACCCAGCCGCTCGAAGGCCGAACGTGCGGCGTCGAGCTCGAGGGCTCCACCTTCTTCGTCACCGAGCGCGTGCTGCGCCCGGGCCATCGACACCCGCACTTTAGCGAGGGCGTAGGGGATCTGCATGTCCTGCCAGAGTTGCTTGGCGCGCAGCAAGGGCGGGACCGCCTCGGCTGGGTTGCCCTGTGCCAGCTCGAGCGAGCCCCGCGCCTGCGCTGCTTCGGCAGCCAGCGCGCGAGAATTGAAGCGCTTGGCCAGAGTCTCGAGCTCCGTGCAGGCTTGTCTGGCCTCGACGAAGTCCGCGATCGCCAGCATCACCTCGATGAAGGGGGGCAGCAGCTTGGCACGAAACCACGGCAGCTCGGTGACCTGCAGCGCGCGCCGAATGCCCGCAGCCGCTGTCTCGGCCTGCCCTTGCGCGAGTCGGAGCAAGGCGAGCCCAGGCTGGGGCTCGCAGCCGAGCTCGCAGGCCTGACGGTACGCATCGTCGGCATCCCCAAGCTCTCCTCGCAGGCGATGCAAATCGCCCAGTAGGTAACTGGCCGCCGACACGACCTTCGAGTCTTGGCAGCGAGGGTCTTCACGAAGATTCAGGACCTCATCGCGGGCATCGACCCAGGCGCCGGTGCGCTCGAGGGCCTCGGCACGGTGGACGCGGCAGACGCCGATGAAGGACACGAGCTGTTGCTGCTGCTGACACCACTGCCAGAGCTTCGCCGTCCATTCACCGACTCGCTCGAGGGCGTGCACCTGCTGGCAAGCCCTGACCACGCTGCAATACATCATACCGGTGACGATGGGCGAGAGCTGGCCCCCCAATACCATGACCATGGTCTCATCGAGCAAAGCCAGACCTTCTTCGATGTGGTCCTGCTGCAGCCGAGCCCGGCCCTGCTGGTGCCGAGCCATGGCCACCAGATCGGCGTCGTCGAAGCGCTCGCCGATGTCGGCAGCCTGCTCGGCGGCGTCGAAGGCCATGTCGCACCGACCCGCCTCGACGTGCTGCTCGAAGAGCATCAGCAGCAGGTAGCCTTGCTCCACGCTAGCTGCGCTCACTCGCTCGAGCAGCCGCTGCGCCCGTCCGAGCCAGCCGCTCGACTGGGCCTCTTCACCACGCAGCAGGTGTCTGAGCGCCAACCAGAACTGGCAACGCAGCGCACGCTCGAGCTGCCCAGCCTTGCAGTGCGCGAGCTGTGCCTGCTCGAGCGCGTTCAAATACTCCGCGTCGCGCCCCACCAAGTAGGCAGCGCTTGCCAGCAGCTCGAGGTCGCTCGCCGACAGCTCGCTCTGCTGCTGGGCTTGCGAAAGGAGCTCGTAGGCCTCCGACCACGCGCGCCACCCATACTGCTGCCGCCCACGCGTGAGAGCTTCGGGCTCGGGCCCGACGTCGCCGAGATCGTTGGCTCGCGATTCACTCATGCCGCTGTTGAGCTTAGCAACCGATACTACGGCGACGATCGTGGCATTCTGGCTCAGCACCCCGCGAACGCCCGCGGCGTGGTTGCGCGGGGCGACTCGCACGCTGTACCACGAGTCCGCAGCGACTGACGGTCGTGCTCATCTGAACCGAGAAGGGCGGGACCGTCAGGATGGGAGGCGACGACGCGGCGTCCGATGAGGCATTAGCTGCAGCCCTGGCCAGCACAGGGACGACGAGGCGGCCACTGCGCGTGCGGCTCGAGGCGCCCCACGACGAAGGCGCGCTGGTGCGCTTGATCGCGACGGCTTCGAAAGCCGACGTCCCAGAGCTATTGCTCGACTGGGGTCGACGAACGCTCGCCGTGCCTTGACGGCTCGGCCGGCTTTAGGAGGCAGACGTCAGGCCTTGGGCCTCGGGAGCGCGTTTTCGAGCCAGCTCGGACTGACACCGAGCCGATCAATCCGACCATTCGTGCGATGTCGCAACGAGCCGAGGTGGCAACCATGGCGCAGTCGAGTCGTAGACGTCGACGCGCTCGAAAGCACCGACGGCGGCGCTCAAGTTCGCCAGGCTGGCTTCGTGGATCGCTCGGACCTCTCGTTCCGAAGCGCCGTGCCCACCGCCTTGGGCTCGCTGCACGATGCGCGCGATATTCTCATCAATCGAGTCGGTTGCCACGAAGATCATCTCGGTTGCGAAGCCCCGAGCGCGTGCGAATTGCGCCTGCTCGATCGCCGCCCTTGTCCGTAGTGTTGTCTCGACCGCGAACGAGCGTCCTGTCTCGATGTGGCTCTGCACGAAGCGCTCGCACTCCTTCGCTACCGCGCGGCGAACGTGGCGCGGGATCGCACGATAGCTGCCGAGGATCTGCGCGCATCGATCGTCGATATTGAACGCATCGACGCCGAAAGCGGTCACCGGAAACGAGCTGGTCTTCCCACTTCCGGGAGGACCAGCAACCACGACCATCCGCGGCCGGGCCACGCAGCGTCACCCCGTCTCGAGTGTCGTGTCCGAGTCAGGCAACATATCGGGCGGCAGCTCCTTGGACACGAGCTTGCCCTCGGCGTCGACGATACCTAGGCGTTCGAACCGCGCTCGCGCGCTCGCGAGCCGCGCTGCGGCCAGCTCCGCGAGACGCCGCCGCCATTCGACGCGGTCTTCCTCGCGATCGAGATCGAGATCATCGAAACGCGCTTCGGGAATCGGTGCAGCGCTTGCGGATGCCGCCACAACGTCAGCATGCCCGACATGGACGCGACAGGCCAGAACACCAGCGTCCTCCGCGGGCAAGTCGCCAGTTCACATCGAGGTCCAGAAAAGCGAAAAGCCCTGTCTTCACAGGGCCTTTCAGAGTTGCGCGGGCCCGCAACTCGACTTTCCTGCCCTGCAATTTCAAGGACTTGCGGAGGCGTGGGTGCCGTTCGAGGAGGCGATCGTGATTGGGTGGCGGTAGCAGTCCCCGTCACCCCAGCCGGTTTCGTGACAAGAGCACGGAGAAATGGGATGCCAGGGCATGGCCAATTCGCAGCCAATCCCTTCAGCAGCTGCAGTCCAGGCCCCGCGCCGGGTCACGTGGGCGGATCGCGACTTTGAGCGGGAACTCGCGCAGGCTATGGAGGACTTCGAGCGTGGGGACTACATAGAGCTCACCGTGGAGCAGCTCGAGAACTGCGCAGCGACGGGGGAATCGCCGTGGCCCGACGAGTCGCGCACCTGAGCACGACTTTCCGACGTAGCGTCATCGAGCTTGGTTTGGCTCCCGGTTCGCCCGGCTTCCGTGCGGTATTCGCAACCGTGGCAGCGCTGGCGCATGCGAACGAGCTACCAGGCCTAGCCGATGACGAAACAACGTTCGCGCCAGCGCGCGCGTTCGTCCGTCGCGTGGGCGGGCGAAATGTCTGGATCCTCTACCGGTTCGACGACGCTCACCTTTTCGCGTTGACTACGCGCGGCACGCCACCGGTGCCGGTCGAAAGCTAGACCGCAACCTTCTTGCTACGCTGAACCAGATGGCCGGAGAAAAGCACCCCACAGACGCGACGCTGCTCGGCGTGCTCATCGACGGCTTCGAGAAGAACGAGGTGCTGCGCGGCTTCCACGGTCGGATCCTCCCAATGCCGGACGAGGCCGCAGCCGTCCAAAAATTCACTGAATTCACCGACGAAGCCAGACGCTGGAAAGGCGCGCCCCTGCGAAGCGAGGAGCGCGAAGGACGACGGCTATCGGGGTGGCCCGACCTGGAGGTTCGTCAAGCGGGTCGTGGCGTGATGGTGCGGGCTCGGGCACCGCGGTTCGACTGCTGGTGGCACGACAGGTCGACTTGGGCTGACGATCCGATGAGCGCGATCTTCGCATGGCTCGACGAAGATCTGGTACCGAGCTCCGACGAGTGAGTCACATCCCACGCGACCGTTGCGGCGGACCAGCGGCGAGTCTATGAACGCCACGTAGAAGCAGTGGCGCGCAAGAGGACTCGCAGTAAAACGGCCGCAGACGACGACTTCGATGGTCCCACGGACTGCTGGGTGTCCTACGGTGGACAGATGCTCTGGGCGATAGGATACACATCCAACGGTGTCCCGTACGGCCTCAGTGAGGAAGAAATGCGAGAAGTCGAGGCTCAGATCGATCTCGATCAGGTCAGGCGCGAACGTGGGCAAAGGTTCGCGCGATCGTGGAGCGATGCCAAGGACGCGCTCAGTCGCACGTTTCGTGCGCTTTCGTCTCCTACCACGAAGATCTCCGTCGGGCGCCTGACATGCCTGGGCCGCGGACTCACGCGTCGCCAGTTCGCCGCCGCGGTGGAGCTGACGCCCGATCGTGCAAGTCTCAGCGAGACCTACGTCGTGGGCCTTCCTCTCGAGGCCGACGCGGAACTCGAAGGACGACTGGCAGCAGAAGCGGCCGTTCTCGACCTACTCGCCCAGCACGCCGTACCATTCCGCGTACCACGACCCGTTCGCGTGCCGGTTCCGCACCAAACCGCAACGATTCGCACTTTCGTGCCGGGCGTGGAGCTGGACTTGAGAGCTGGCCGGCAGCATGGCGTCCGCCCTTGGCAAATCGTGGGGGAGCTTGCGGCGGCAGTCCACCAGGTGCCGCTGGAATCCCTCCACGGTCGAGTGCCCACGTTCACGAGCCGCGAGGACTTCGCACTTCATCAGGTCACCTCCCTCAACCGAGGTCGCCACCATCCGGACGTCGCTCACGCCATCGCTTGGGCTGCAGGCCGCCAACCACCCAGTGGCGCTCCAACGCTGATTCACGGTGATCTGCTGGGTCAAAACATCCTCCTGGCACCTGGTGACGCGCCAGGCCTCATCGATTGGGAGTACTGCGCGATTGCGGATCCTGCATACGATCTGGCCATCGTCACGCGGGTGTTAAGCGCCCCTTCCAAATCGATCGGGGCATGGAACGTTTGCTGGAAGCCTACGGTAACAACGGAGGCGGCCACGTCACCGCTCCCGATGTGCATTTCTACGAGGTGTGCCTAGCTGCCGGATGGGTCTGCGTCGAATTGGCTTCGAAAGATAACGCACTGATCGAGCACGCCACGCAGCCACTGCGAAGCTTGCTGCGGCGGTTCGGGGGAGCGCGCCCGAGCGTCTGATTCTCGGCGCTTGGCGACGCCGACAGTACGGCGCTAGGGTCCGCTCGTGACGTCTGTCATCACCTTTGCCCCCATCGCAACGCAGCTCGCGCGCTCAGTCCCGCTGGATGCGCTTTTCCCACGCGGGTCGGTCGAGGCCACACTCCGCGATCATCGCGAGACGGCTCCAGATTCCGGCGAGGCGGAGCTTCCGGACGACATCGAGCCGTTCTTCGGTCACTACTGTATCGTTACTCGAGCCGCTGTTCAGCTCCTCGACGCACCTGCATTCGACGGCCTGGCTTGATTTCACGATGAAGTCGAAGAGGTGTACATGCCGGGAGGACCGCCGCAGAGTCCGGTCCACGACTCAACAAGCGATGGTCGAATTCCTTCGGCTCGACCGCGATCTGCTCACGGCTGCCACAACCGCGAGTCCCGCGCCGACCAACGATCGCGCCGCGGCGCGACGATGGGTTCTCGCACCAAACCCTCGCGCAAAGAACGAATGGCTGGAGCGAGCAATCAAGGAGCCCGACCTCGCGTTGGGGGCCGAGCTGCTCAGGACCTTTCGGCAGCAGACCAGGACGCCCCCGCGCCACCCCGGACGACGCGTCGCCGACTTGCTCGCGGCCGCCGAAGCGCTACGCGCGAAACGCGCAGGAGCGCCGGCGCTCCGCCCACCGCGATCGCCGGCCGCAACCGCGAAGCCTCAAGAACACTGAACCTCCGACCGCACGAGGCAGTCGGAGGTTCATATCGGGGTTGCGCGGGCCTGCAACTCGACTTCCTGCCCAGCAATTCCGAGGACTTGCGGAGGGTTGGGTGCCGTTCGAGGAGGCGATCGTGATTGGGTGGCGGTAGCTGACGGTCGGCTCACGTCGCGCCAGCTGGGCGGGCGTGCAACCGCATGCGCGGGATGACGCCAGCAAACCGTTCAGGCCGCGCGACGCTTCTTCTTCGCCTGCCCGACCGACCTAGCCAACGCTTCGAGCAGCGCCGTCACCCCCTCGGCGCCGCCGAGCGTCGCGGCAACCTTCTTGTCGACGATGATGGTCTCGAAGGAACGTCGGGCCTTCTCGAAATACTTGCCGCGTGTGCCGCGGGCCAAATCGTAACGGCTGAGATCGGTTTCGGTTTTACGGGCCATTTTCGTAGACTTTCCGCTGAGCAGGCGATGCCTTTCGGGCGGTGATGATTCGGATGCGGTCTCCAGCTTCGGCGGACACCACAAAGAGTACCCGAAGCTGGCGCGACAGACCAATCAGGACGAATCGGTCGGGATAGTCCTTGTCGGGAGCGGTGAAGGCTTCCGGGTCAAGGAAGCAGGTCGCGGCCTCGCTGAACGAGACGCCGTGCTTCCGCAAGTTGGCGCGCGCCTTCGTCTCGTCCCACTCGAAGTCGCCGAAGCGGAAGGTGGTCATGTGCGCCCTCGACGCCGTCGTGGGCGCACTGTCCGCGTCTCGGCGTCGTCGCCGAACTTCATGGTCAGCGCCTCGATTGCGGCACGGATCCGCGGGGCCGCCTTCTTCCTGTTCGCTATGCGTTGCTTTCGATCGATGGGGCGTGCGGATGCAAGCAGGGCGTCGACTTTTGGCAGGACCTCCTCGTAGGGACAGCGCAGCGCGAACGCGAGATCTTGGACGAGCCCCTCCTTTTTTAGGCAAGCCCCCTGCAGGCCGCCGAGCGTCCGCTGCAAGAACACGAACTCCGACGCCACCTCCTCGTACCCGAGCGCTGAGGCTTTCTCGTACTGACGCGTATCAAGCGCCATGCTTATTTTGCTCAAAGCTCTGCGTAGCGCGTCGATCGCCTGAGCCACCCCGACCACCTCTGCGAAAAACTCGTCGTCCAACGCAGCAAGCTCGTTGCGTCGCGATGCAACGAGCCGCTCGGCTTTCCTTGAAGGGGCCGCGCTCGACGGTCTGCGGGCGTTCTTACTCATGACCAAGGGTGCACGTCGCTTTCGATGACCGACATGTCGCCCAGCGAAGCGTCACGGATGAGCCGGTGATCGATAAGACCTTCGGATTCGCCGGACATGGACTCATCCTACCATCGGCGTCAGCCGACTGATGTGGTAGGCGACAGAAATGGCGACCATCACCACCTTGGCCCCCATCGCAGCGCAGCTCGCGCGCGCCGTCTCGCTGGAGGCGCTCTTCCCGCGCGGGGCCATCGAGGATGTGCTGCGCGACCATCGGGGGAGGCCTGAGACGGGTGAAGCGGAGCTGCCCGAAGAAGTCAAACCGTTCTTCGGCCATTACTGCGTCGTCGTGCGCGCCGCGGCCCAACTCCTTGGCGCTCCGGCCTTCGACAGCTTGGCTCGCTTTCACGACGAGGTCGAAGAGGAATACATGCCAGGCGGCCCACCTCAAAGCCCCGTCTACGATTCCTTCTCGATGCAATTCGTACTGGGTTCCGTGCGGCAAGGCATCGGCAACGAGACGCCATACTCCGTGCTCGCGCGCTTACTTCAACGGGATCCATCACGATCACGCCTCCAGTGCATGGCGCAGAGCCTGGCCGACGCGAGGTTCGAGCTCTATCGCGTCAGGAGCACCGGCGACCACCGCGCAGACATCGAGCCCGTGCGCGGCGGCACCGCGCTCAGCGTGCGACTGACCGGTCCGTTCCTGCGCACCGGCGATTTCGGCCTCATGCGCGTCCTCCCGTTCGACAACGAGCACTTCATCGCCGACTCGCCCTATCTGTTGAAGGCGAGCGCGCAGGACTGGCTCGATCACCTCGCCCGTATCGTCGTCCAGCAGCAGGCTCTCGGTGCCACTTCCGCATCGCAGAAGGCGAGCAAGCTCAGCAGCAAGGAGCAGGCAAGGAGGCGCCAGAAAGAGAAGGCAAAAGCGGCTCGCAACGAGCCGGAAGAAATCATCAAACGCTACCTGCAGTTCGGCCTGTCGGATCGCTATTGGTTCGACTACGTCATGGACGCCTACGCTGGAGAACGGCGCGGCATCGTTGTCCTCGCGGGCGTCCCAGATCGTCCGGAGCTCCTGCCCCACTCGACGGAGTACCAAAACGCTACCGAGCCAGACCTGCCGCCCCAGCTAGCGTTCCGTCAATCATTGCTGCGCATCGCGGTGAAGGAAGGCTTGCTCGACTTCGCCTTGCGAGAGCTGCGACGGCTCGCCGACGGCGCAGAGCCCGAGCTCTCCCCGAACGAGCAAAACCTGCTTGCTGCCTACGCCTCCTTTGGCCTTCGTTCGAAGGACGGCACGACCGTGCTCACTCGGTTCGAACGCTCGCACGATGCCGAATCGGTGCATCCGGACGTACGCGCGTTCCTCAATAGCCTCAAGAACGGCTGGTTCACCGTCCTCCGCGTGGATCGCATTCATTTGGACAAGGGGCTCGAGGCCTTCGATTTACTCCGTCGGCAGAAGTTGCAGGTCAGCGAGCGAGCAGCGACACGCCAGCTGGCGCCAAGCGACCTCGTTTCGGGTTGGCTCTGCAAAGACTCCGCCGGTACCATCACCCTCGAAGGAGGAATTGCCCACGTACCGTCGTTCGGAGCGCCGCCGTTCATGTCGCTGGTCGAGCAGCTTCGACGCGCGATGCCGCCGTTGGCTGACGAGCAGGCGTGGAAGGACAGCGCCGCGGAGCTCCCGCTTCCGCTCATCGCCGGCATCCTCGAGCTACGCGCGAACCCGCCGCTGCCCGAGCTGGTGAACACGAGCGGCGACCCTCTCGAGTTGGTCACGGGTCACTACCGAGTCCGCGATCGCGCTCGGGTCGTGGCCACCCTGGGGCGTGAGCTCGCGCAAAACGGCGACGGGAGCTACGGCTGGATCGACGACGCGGGTACCGCACTCGCGCACATCGAGCTCTCCAGCGGCAGGCTCCGAGTCCAGGTCAATTCGCGCAATCGCTTGAAAGCTGCTCAGAAGCACCTGGAAGCCCTGCTCGGCGACTCCATAGCGCGCAGCCTCGAAGCGCATGAGGACGTGGAGCAAGCGCTGCGTGCACGCAAAGGCAACGCCGGAAAAGCCCGCCCGCAATCTCCGCCACTCGAGCTCCCGCCCGAGGTCGCCGCACAAGTCCACGACGCCGTGCTTGCAAAGATCCGCTCGACGCTCGACGAATCGATTCCGCAGTTCAAAGGCAAGACCCTGCGCCAGCTCGCCCGCAGCGCAAAAGACCGCCCCGATGCCATCAGTTGGCTCAGGGAACAGGAGCGGATCCTGAAAAGCAATCCGCAACTCGCTGGCCTCGACATGCGCCCCCTCTGGCAAGAGCTCGCCCTCCCCTTCCAGGGGCTCGAAACCGATCCTCCTCGCTAGCCTCAGCGCCCCCGCCAGCGAAGCGAACGCATGGCACAGCGCGCGCCTCCTCGCTGAGTCCGAGTCGCAGTCCAAGCGAGGTTTTAGAAAAACGAAAAGCCCTGTTTTCACAGGGCCTTTCCGGGTTGCGCGGGGGCGATAGACCCGCTGTATACCGCCGTATTGCTGGAGTTTGAGCGGGCACTGGTCGCCTAGCGTTTCCTTCGGTCTTGTGCCCTTCGCAGATCAGGCCGCGCTTTCTAGACCTTAGCGATTGCGCATGGCCAGCATGAGGAGCATGCGGACACGGCAAATCTGCTAAGCTGTGTCGCGAATCGATGAAGTCACGAGATTTGATGGCCCCCGATACGGAACCGACCGACGAGGAGCTCGCGCTCGTGATGCGAGAGGCCAGGGAGCTGGCGGTAGAACGCCGCGCCAAAGTGGACGCCTGGATTTCCGCCAGGTTGAGAGACGCTGCGCGCTTTGCACAAGAGAACACTCGAGGACGACGCACTAGCGAGCGTCCATGACCCAGGAGCTCGCGTCGCGACCTCGATTGATGGTAGTTGCCGGCCCCAACGGCGCCGGCAAGACGACGATCACCGAACGCGGTCTGGCGCACGAGTGGTTTCAGGGTTGCGAGTACATCAACCCGGATCTCATTGCGCAGGACGAGCTAGGCAATTGGAATGACGAGGAGATCGTTCTGCGCGCAGCGCGGCTAGCGACGGAACGGCGTGAAGCATGTCTGCACGATGGACGAAGCTTGGCGTTCGAAACCGTTTTCTCGGCCCCCGACAAGCCCGAATTCGTCCGACGCGCCCTCGCTGCAGGATACTTCGTAAGGATCTTCTTCGTCGGAACGGATGGGCCGGAGATCAACGCGGCTCGAGTCGCCCGCAGAGTCCTTCAAGGAGGACACGAAGTCCAGATACGCAAGATCGTCGATCGCTGGGCACGTTCGATCGCGAACGCCGCATCGATCGCCGCCGAGGTAAACCGCTTCTATGTGTACGATAATTCGGTCGACAACCGGGACGCTCAGCTCGTGGTTCGTGCCTCGGATGGCTGCGTGGTCAAAACGTACGGCGAGGCACCGGCTTGGACGGCGCCGATAGTCCAACGCTTCGCCCCAAGCGATTCCCAAAAGCATTGAACCTCCGACCGCACCGGGCGATCGGAAGTTCAAATCGGTGCGCGGGGAGCCCGCGGTTTCGAAGCAACCAGACAAACCAGAACGAGCGGGGAGCCCCCGGCAGCGGAGCTGCCGGAGTAACCAATAAAAATCCGATCCCGAAATCGCGAAAGGCCCCGAAGGGCCTTGTCGCAGCGGTTGCGCGGGGAGGATTTGAACCTCCGACCTTCGGGTTATGAGGCGAAAATCGGTCCATCTTGCTTGGCTTGCCAACGAGCGGAAATGATTCACAACTAGCGAACATGGCGCGGGATTTTCGGGCATCGCAGCATCATGGGTCGTCATGCGATGTCACCTCATGCCCCATCGGCATGGCAACGTCAGGTCAACGGGTCGTGCAGGCAAACCACGTGAAGGGGCCGCGAATCTGCTAGGCTTGCTCCAGATTTTTCCAACATGTCGAACACGGCAAGACCGATACAGCTTCCGCAAGACCTTCAGGCCTTCGCCGAAGAACGCGTGCGCGCGGGCGAGAGCGCGAGCGTTGACGACGTGGTACGCGGAGCCCTGCAAGAAAAGAAGCTGGCCGTGTTGCAGCGCGCCCTCGATGAAGGCCTTGCGGAGCTTGATGCTGGACTTGGCGTCGAGACCACGCCCGACGACTTGATGGCTGAGATTTCGACCGAGTTAGGTCTCGACTCCTAGCGCTCCCGACGGATGGCACGCGTATTCCGCTCGCCACTAGCGAGGCGCGACATTGTCGACGTCCTCAGGTACACGAGAGAGCGGTGGGGCAAGGAACAAGCTCGGGAGTATCGCAACCTCATCCGCGAGGCCTTGAATGCCATCGCCGCCGAGCCTCAGCTAGGCAAAGTGCGAGGCACAAGGCCGGGAATCCTGAGCCATCACATCAAGCAACCCGGCCGGAACGCCCGCCATATCGTGTTCTATCGACTGGGCGCCGCGGGTGCACTCGAGATCGTCAGGTTCCTGCACGACTCCATGGATTTCGATGAGCACCTTCAGGACCCGCCGTGAAGAAGCGAAGGCCCGGGCATTTCTGCTGGAGCTGCGGGCGTTCGCGGCCGAACGAGAGCTTCTCCGGCCGCGGGCACGCCCGGCACGTCTGCCGAGAATGCTCGAGGCTCGGGAGGGAAGAGCTCGAGTGCCGCCAAGCAATTCGAAACGTGGATAGGGCGCTTCGTTCGCGCTACTGCATTTCGCGCCGCGCTCGAGCCGTGCTCGAGCGCTCCTTGCAGCACCCCAACCCGCGGGTACAGCTGTACGTCGCCGAGTTGATCTACCGGGGCGAACGAGAGCAGGCAGAGTCGCGCCTTGCGTGGGAACAAGACGAGCCGACAAGCGAAAGGATGCCGGCGCACGGCGGGCAAGTGCTGCTCGAAACAGACCTCGCGGCTGTCTTTGGCGAGAGGGAAGGCGACAACTACCTCGAACCGTCGGACGACGAGCTCGCACAAGCCGTGGACGGGTGGGCATTGAGCCACTCGGCTGAATGAGACAATCAATGTCCGCGCACAGAAGCGCGAGGTAGTCGCCGGCATCATGGGCGACGACCGGGCACCACACGCCTCACACGCGGCGATCCAGAAGCGCCCTTTAGCTTGACGGCGGTAGCGACACCAGGAGCGATCTCGCCGACCGGCTAGCGCCCAGCGCCGCTCGAGCGTTCATTTCCTGGCGCGGGCGAACCGCTTCGAGAGCGTCGCCAAACGCTTGTTCACCGCCGTAACGTCGAAGCGCTCCGGATCGAAGCGCCGGCCGACCCACTCTTTCACGCTCGCACACTCATCGTCATCTGGATTGATCGTCATCTGGATTGGCAAGCACCCCCAGCAGGTTTGCGTAACCGTGTGTTCCACCGCTATCTTCGGGCGGGCACGCGCGTGCACCACCGCTGCACACTATGCCCTGCGCTCCGTTGGCGATCACGCTTTCGACGACCACGTCGTGCTCCCAGTCGTCACCGAAGTCATAGCGGTAGGTAAAGCTTGACCCCTCGCGAGCGACTGCGCCGAGCGGGGCCGCTTGCTCATCGACGGCGAAGAGCTCGTCCTCGACGTCGACCATCCCAAATCGGATTTCGCCCACTTCGAAGTCATGCAGATGGGAGTCTTGCCAGCCCAACGCAATCTGGAGCACTTCGTGGAGCTCGCCGAGGGACATCTCGGCGGGAACGACTACGGTGCGCCAGATGGCGGTCAATATCGCGCAGCGTGATCCGGAGAGCGAACGCGTCTCCGAAGTCCGGAAGGCGAGCGGACATGGCGCCAAGATGTCACTCGGACGCGGTCTGTCAGGCGCAGCGACCTTCGGGCGTTGCACCCGGACGGGTCCCACGCGGCCGGACGGTTCATAGGACTCGGTGCCCAATTCCTTCGGCGTTTTCTGCTGAGCCAGGTCCCGCTTTCGGTGCACCGCGCGCTCGTCTTGGCCAACCCAAGTCAACGGGGCTTCGGGTCCGCCCGGCGCGCTGAACTGACAAAAGAAAAAAGCCCCGAGTTTTTGGCTCGAGGCTTTCGGTTGCGCGGGGAGGATTTGAACCTCCGACCTTCGGGTTATGAGCCCGACGAGCTACCAGGCTGCTCCACCGCGCGTCAGTCAGGAGGCGGTAACGTAGTCATAGAGGCGCCAGAGTCAAGGAGAACCGGACCGTCGTTTCGGAGAGCGCAAGTGGGCGCAAATAGTCGGGAAAAACGCTGATGGGGTTCGCCCATTCGGAGCCGAGAAGGGGCTGGGGACCGCAATGTGTGCGTACCGACGCCAACCGCGTTGGCGGAGAGGGCGAGGCGGGCGCCGCCAACGCGCGGGCACAGCTGAGGCATGGGCGCTGGTGTGGCGCGTGCTAGGTCTTTCGGCATGAAGTGGTCATGGGGCAACTGGCTTTCGTGGGCGCTTATGGCCGCGGGTCTGCTCACGACCAGCTGCGCGGGCGTGATCGGTGCGGGCGTCGGGGCAGCGTTCGTGGGAGCGGGCGTGTTCTCCATGACCTGTTACGACCGCGTCTCGGTCACCGTGACCGACAAGGTGACGGGCACCAAGCTGTGCGACGCGAAGGTGACGTTCACCGAGGACGGCAGCGAGACCATCGCCACGTCGTGCTACCAGGCAGCGCTCTCCGACGGTCAATACAGGATGCGCGTCGAACGGCGCGGCTTGGTGCCCTACGAGATGCCTCTCAACATCGACACCGGTAAGTCCTGCAAGCATGCGGTGCAAACCATGTGGGTCGCCCTGGATCGTCCAAACCTCCAGCGGCCACCTCAGCAGATTGTGCCACGACCCGCGCCAGTTGCCGCGCCAGCCGCGCCAGCCGCGTCCGCCGCTGCACTGGCTCCACCCGCAGCGCCTCCTCCTGCGCCAGCGCCTGCACCCGCGCCCACACCAGCACCGGCGACGGCACCCGCACGGGCAACTCCGCTGGCACCTGCCCCAACGCCGGCTCCAGTGGCCCCAGTGCCTGCCTCTTCTGGATCGTTCTAACTATCAGGCCGCGAGAGAGTACGCCAGCTCGCGCAAGACGAGCGGCGCCTCCGCGCCAACGATTTCACCATGGGAAACTATGATGCGATTCAAGCCCCCCAGCGCGGCCCACGCTTGAAATTGGGCCGACAGCGTCTCCCTGTTCTTGATGCTGTGGAGCTTCACGACAAAAGGGACGACGGGGTGCTCCCCGGATAAGCCCAAAGCGTGGAACACCCATCCGCCAAAGCCGGGCCGATCCTGCACGTTCCAGATCAGATCATTGACGACCAGCGTCGTGCCGCTGTGCGTCTTCACGATGAGCGCTGCTTCCCGCCCGTCAGTGCCGGGCACGGTCAGGTAGCGCACGCTCGCGTCTTTGAAGTCGACCTCGTCGGCGTCGACCGGCACCACCTCCTCGACGCGGCGGCGAGCACCAGCCGGGGCCACGACGAAGAGTCCGGGGTAGCGATCCTTCCAAATCTTGGCGTCCAGGCGGTGCAAGTCGCCGGGAACGATCAGGAACGACGGGATGCCGAAGTGCTCGAGCTTTCTCATTTCGGGCTCGTCGAGCGCGATGGCGCTGTAGATGACGAGGCGACCGTCGTGCAAACGTGCCACGGTCATACGACGCGGGAAGTCAACGAGGGGCATCTCCAATTCACCCACAACGGTAAGCAAGCCGTCGTCGATTTGAGTGAGCTTGCCGTGCGGCAGCACGGTCCACTGCTGCAGAGGACGAGGCATGGCGGAATCTCCTTTAGGTAGATCGCAGAGCAAGAGCCATGCTCAACCTGTCCGGGAAATCCCGACAAAAAAGCGAGGCGCAAACGCCCGTCGCGACAGCATTGACCGGGCGGCTTGCTGAGGCCTGCGATCCCGACTATCTGAGCGCCGTGAATTTCGCGACCCTCGCGTTCGGCGCGATGCTGGGCCGGCGCCTGCCAAGCTACGAGGGGCGACATCGGGTCGGTTGCCGACGTCCAGTGCAAATCCGCCGCGACCAGCACGGGGTGGTATACGTCGACGCCGAGGACGAGCACGACGCCTGGTTCGGCCTCGGTTTCTGCCACGCGCAGGACCGTGCCGGTCAGCTCGAAATCACCGTGCGCCTCACGCGCGGCAGCCTGGCGGAGGTGCTGGGACCGGCCGGACTCCCGATTGACCGCGCCATGCGGCTGATCGGCGTGCGCCGCGCCGCCGAGGCGCAGGAACCGACACTGGATCCGGACATTCGCGACCAACTGAGAGCGTATTGCGCGGGGGTAAACGCGGCCCTCGAAGACAGCAAGCTGCCGCGATCGCACGAGCATGCCCTGCTGCGCTGTGCGCCCAGCATCTGGGAGCCGGTGGACGTGATCGCGTTTGGGCTCCTAACGTGCTGTTTTCTGCCCTCGAATTGGGACGTCGAGCTGGCGCGCCTGATCATCCTGACCAGCGACGGGCCCGACGCGGTAGCGGCATTGGATCCGACGTGGCGCCCGGATTTGCCGCTGACGTCACCACCGGGTGCTCCGGCGGGAGCCGCGGCAGCCGAGTTCGTGACGCGCGATCTCGAGGCATTGCGTCAGTTCCTGGGCTCTTCCGGCGGCTCGAATGCGTGGGCGGTGCGCGCGCACAAGTCCGCGACCGGTCGCACCCTGATGGCGAACGATCCGCACCTGCCGGCGTCGCTGCCGAACCTGGGCTACCTCACTCGCGTCAAGTGCCCGAGCTTCGCGGTCGCGGGCATCAGCATCGCCGGCATTCCGGCCTTCATCACCGGGCACAATGGGCACGCCGCCTGGGGCTCCACCAGCGCCCAGATCGACAACGCCGATTTGTTCTTGGAAGAGCTGAGCCCGGACGGCCGCCAGGTGCGAAGCGGCGACGGCTTCGTGAGCTGCCAGGAGACGCTCGAGATCATCCGCGTCAAAGGCGCCGCAGACGTGGAGCTGCGCGTGATCCGCACGCCGCGCGGTACCGTGGTGGCGCGCGCCGGGGATTCCGACGCCAGCATCTTCGACCCCCTTCCGCTGGGTGCGAAGCCGCCGCCGGCACACGGAACAGGCCAAGCCAATGCGCTATCGCTGGCCGCCACCTGGCTCGAGCGCCGACCGACACGGGCGCTGCTCGCCTTTCACAAGGTGAAAAGCTTCGAGGAGTTCCGCGCCGCGTGCGCGACCTCGGCGGGCTGCTCGTACAGTTTGATCTACGCCGATGCGGACAACGTAGGCTGGCTGCTGGCTTCGGAAGCGCCCAAGCGGCGACGCGGCTATGGCTCGCTACCACTGCCGGGTTGGCGGCATGACGTGGGTTGGGACGGCGTAGTGCCGAGCAGTGAGCTGCCCTGGTGCAAGAATCCGGAAGCTGGCTTCGTGTGCTGTGCCAACAACAAGCCAGTCGCGGATCACGAGAGCAAGGTATTCTTGGGGCATGACTTCCTCGACGGGTACCGGCAGCGGCGCATCGCCGAGCAGCTAGCATCGCGCAACGACTGGACGGTAGAGCGCATGGCGGCCCTGCAAACCGACGTGCAGAGCCTGGCCTTTCTCGATGTGAAGCCGCAGCTCTTGGCGATCACGCCGCTGAGCGACGCTGCGACTCGGGCGCTCGAGATCCTCAAGCGCTGGGACGGGCAGCTGACAGGCGACTCGGTTGGCGCGAGCGTGTACGAGCTGTTCGTGAGCTCCGTGAATCGCCGCGTGTGCGAGCGCGTGGCGCCGAACAGCTTTCACTACGCCTCCGGCAAGGGCGTGATGAAGCTCATTCCGGGTACCTGCCTGAATTCGCGACGCGCTAGCTTCGTGGTGCGCCTGGTCCGTGATCAACCGAGCGGCTACGTCGAGTCGTGGTCTGCGGAGCTATCGGGCGCGCTGTCGGATGCGATTGAGCTCTTGACCGAGCGCTTCGGTCCCAGTGATGCGACCTGGTCGTGGGGTAAGGTCCGGCCGTTTACCTTGCGTCACCGCTTCGGCGACAAGGCGCCGCTGGATAGGGTTTTCAACGTGGGGCCGCTGAATGGTTGGGGCGATGGCACGACGGTGAACCAGGCAGGCTTCGAGTTCTGGCAGCCGCTGCGCCATTCCACCGTCACGGCGCACTTGCGTTCGGTGTTCGACGTGGGCAACTGGGGCGCCTCGCGTTTCGTGCTGCTCGGCGGCCAATCGGGCAATCCGCTGTCGCCGCACTACGGCGACCTCGTGCCGCTGTACTTGCGCGGCGAAGGCGTCCCGGTGCACTGGGAAGACAGCGATGTCGCGCGAAGCGCAGTCACGAGTATGACGCTCGTGCCGGGCTTCGAGCGGCGGCCCGTCAAGTCCGAAATACTATGAGGCGCGAAGCGACATGAAGGTCCTACTGATGCCGCTGGGCTCGCGCGGCGACGTGCAGCCCCAGCTCATGCTGGTGAGGAACTGGCGCGTCGTGGACACACGTGACCCAAATTTCGAAACTGCAAGATTCACCGTGAGCTCCCCGTCGGCAGGGTCAAAGTCGGCCTCCGAGCAGAGCTCCCTTGAGTGGTGGACTAGCCAGGCGAGTAGGGCGCTGGCGTCGTCGCCGGACCGTGAGGAGCGCTGCGCCGGCGAGGAGCGAGAGCGCTTGCGCTTCGAGCCAGCGGGATTGGGGAGCGCCGGGGACGGAGCAAGCGGCGCAGCCGCCGGCTTGGGCAGCGAGGGGTTCGGGGCCGGGTTTGACGCCCATGGCGGAGAGGGCGCGCACGGCGCCACCGGTGAGCTTGGCGACTTCGGTGGGGGCGCCGGAGGGTGCGCCTTGATCGATCCAGGCGCCGACCAGCTCGACCTCGTCGGCAGTGAGCTGCGGCTCGCCTTCGGGCGGCATGTGCTCGTCGTCGGAGGCAGGCAGGACGAGGCGCGCCATCACGTAGCTCTTCGCGCGGTCGTTCGGCACGACGCCGGGGCCGCTGTAGCCGCCTTCGAGCAGTTGCTTGTGTTGGTCGACGCCGAGGCCGCCGGCGGGGCTGTCCTTGATGTGGCACTTGCCGCAGTTTTCGCGGAAGAGCGGCTGGATGGCGTCGGAGAAGAGCACGACGCGCGGCGGCAGGGACTTCAGCAGCGCGGGATCGGGAGGGCCTGAAGCGGCGGAGGCGGAAGCGGTCGCCCCAGCAGACTCGGAAGCGGAAGCCGAGTCGGGAGCTGAGGCTGATGCGGTTGCCGATGCCATATCCGATGCCGATGCGGATGCTGAGTCAGTTGCCGATGCTGATGCCGACGCGGACGCGGAATCGGACGCGGACGCGGAGTCGGACGTGGGCGCGACGGGACGAGTGGCGACGGGATTGGAAGCGGCGGAAGAGGAGCGGACCCACGCGATGAAGGCGGCGATCTCGGCGGCGCTTGGCTGCGGCTCTTTCTTGGGCGGCATGTGCTCGTCGCTATCGAGCGGGAGGCGCACGCGCTGCACGATCGAGCTTTTTTCGGGACTGCCCGGAACGAGCGCAGCGCCGCCCTTGCCGCCTTGGATCAGCGCCGCGATCGAGTCGACGCGGAGCTTACCCTTCTGCTTTTGAGGGCCGTGGCACTTCTGGCAATGGGTCGCCAAGAACGCGGGACCGCCCAGCGCGGGAGCTGGGGCGGTAGCCGTAGCTGGGGCTGAGTCGGATGCCGACGCGAAGTCGGATGCCGATGCCGATGCCGATGCCGCTGCGGTTGCGGTTGCGGGTGCTGCGGTTGCGGAAGGCGGGACTGGGGCGGAAGGGGCGGCAGCGCTGGCGGAGGCTAGGGGCGCGGCGGCTACCGGAACCGCAGTGGGCTTGGGCTCGGGAGCGCCGCCTGCGGCGTGCTCGAGTAGCGCGCGGCTGTTCGCGGGCGGGAGCGCGTCTTTCACCCTTAGGGTCGGGCTGGCCCCGCGATCGATCCAAAACTGGATGACGCCCAGTTCCTCCGGTTTCGGTTGCGGCTTGTCCTCAGGCGGCATGTGGTCGTCGTCCGAGAGGGGCAAAAGTGATCGCTCTACCAGCGGGCTCTTCGAGGAGTCGCCAGCGACCAGAACGGCGCCGTTTTCGCCGCCCTTCATCAGCTCGGCCAGCGAATCGAGGCGCAGCTTGCCCTTCTGCTTGTCGGTGCCGTGGCACTCCACGCAGTACTTATCGAGCAGCGGCTGCACCACCTGCTGATAGACGAGCGGCTCCGCGTCGGACGGTGCAGCCTTGGGCGGTCCCTTCGCTGGTTTCTTGGGCTCTTCGCCACCCAGCAAGGGCTTGAGCGGTCCCGGCGCATACTTCGCGAGGTAGCTCTCGCCGCGCGTCATGGTGCCACCGAAGTGCGCGCCCAATGACAGCACCCCGAGCGTCGCGCCCATCACGCCCCGATACATCCAGCGCCCCTGCCCTCCCTTGGCACGCGAGCGCTCGAAGACGACCCAGCATGCGGCCATCCCCATCAAGGCGATGAGCGTGAGCCGGCGATGCCAGTTCAGCGCTTGCGCTGGAAACCCACCTTCGAGCGCCAGCAGCTGACCCATCAGGAAGGCCGCGAGCGCCGCTAGTGCCGACACCGGCAACAGCAACCCGAGCGCGGGCTCGACACGGTCGCGCAGCTTGGGATGAAACGTCGCAACCTCGCCCATCGCCACCAGCAAGAAGAATCCGATCGGCAGGTGCACGATCAGCGGGTGGAAGCGTCCCAGGAAGAAAGCCGCATCCGGCGCGCGCGCGACTCGCCCCAACGTGAGCTCCGCCAGAACGGCGACCACCACGATCACGGCGGGCAAGGCCCACTTCATGCTGCCTCGAGCGTAGCAGAAAGCGTTTTGATTACCACCGGTTATGCCGAATGCTAGACTGGGCGCCATGGGAGCGCGACGCATCGGAGCCCACTCGTTCAGGCTGGCATTCTGTGTCGCGGCGAGCCCGGTCCTTGCACTGCTCGGTTGCGGAAGTCCCACGCTCGGTGATGCCGAGACCTCGGCCGTCTCGATAACCCTGACCACGACCGCTAGTGACCCCTCGGTCGCCACGGTGGGGGAACCTGCCGGCGGCCTGGTCGTGTCGCGCGTTTTCGTGAGCGCCAGCTCACTCACGCTGCTGCCCTGCCGCAGCGATGCCGCCGAGATCGCGCTTCTACCACGCGGCTACGATCTGCTCGCCTCCCCCGCCCCGAACGAATACATCAACACCGCGGTCAGGGAGCTCTGCGGGCTGCGCCTGGACATCGATCCGCTGGCCCAGAATGTCACCGACGGTGTTCCCGAAGGCACTTCCATCTACGTCCAAGGCACCGACGCCGCCGCCACACCCTTCGAGCTCGCCAGCGAGCAGTCGCTGTCACTACTGCTGGAGGCCCAAGCAGACTCGAGCTTCGGCGACCAACCGTTGATCTTGGCCTTCGATCTTTCCACCTGGCTCGCTGCTATCCCGCTCACCGAAGACATGGCCGAGAAGGCGATCGAGATGCTCGAAGCGCAGGCGCGCGCCAGCGCTGCAGTTTATATGGATAGCGACGAAAGCGGCACGCTGGACGGAGCCGAGCAGACGGCTGTCGCGCTGCCGGCGCCCGCGCGCTAAGCTTCGCGCCCATGGCACTCGTCGATCAGATCAAGGCGCGCATGTTTCAGGCCATCAAGGCGGGAAATACCGTAGAGAAAGAGATCTTGCGGGTGGCAATGGGCGAGATCACGACGGACACGGCGCGCGCCGGCAAGAAGGGTGACGATGAGGAGGCGCAGGCCATCCTCAAGAAGCTCGTCAAATCGAACGAGGAGTCGCTGGCGGCGTCGCAGGACGAGACACAAAAGGCAACCCTGCGGGCTGAGATCGACATCCTGAACGGCTTCCTGCCGAAGGCCCTCGGCGTGCCCGAGATCGTGGCTTCCCTGGCGCAGGTGGCTGAAGCAGTCAGGACAGCTGGTAACGACGGCCAAGCCACCGGGGTTGCGATGAAACACCTCAAATCCCTGGGCGCCGTGGTCCATGGCAAGGACGTTTCCGCCGCGGTGCGGCAGCTGCGGAGCTAGGTCGAGCGGGGCTGAGCTGGGGTTCCGGCCCAGCGGTACGAGAAGCGTTCCTTTCCGGCTGAAACGGCAGGGAAACGGAGTTGAGGTAAGCTTGTTCGGCGCGCTCGCTCCAGACCGGCCCTCATGCTAGCTCCCCCGGCGCTGCGCGGGCTCCGCGCCTTTCACCACGAGGAAACTGACGAAGCCATGTCGAAAATGAAGCTCAAGCCGGGTGTCGTGACGGGTACTGCTCTGAAAGAATTGTTCGCGTACCTGAAGAGCGTGAAGGCTGCGCTACCGGCCGTGAACGTGATCGGCTCGCACACGGCGGTGGCCGCGCTACAGGCGGCGCGTGAAGCCAAGAGCCCGGTCATCGTTCAATTCTCGAACAGCGGCGGCGCCTTCTTCGGTGGCAAGTTTTTGGACAACAAGGGCGAGAAGGCGAGCGTCGCCGGCTCGGTCGCGGGCGCAAAGTTCGTGCGGAACATCGCCGAGGCCTACGGCGTGCCGGTCGTGCTTCACACCGATCACTGCGCCAAGAAGCTGCTGCCCTGGGTGGATGGTATGCTCGACGTCGGCGAGAAGTTCTTCGCGGCAAACAAGGAGCCGCTGTTCAGCTCGCACATGCTGGACCTTTCGGAAGAGCCGCTGCACGAGAATCTGGAGATCTGCCGCAGCTACCTGACGCGCATGAACAAGATGAACATGACGCTCGAGATCGAGCTGGGCGTCACCGGCGGTGAGGAAGACGGCGTGGACAACAGCGACGTCGACAGCTCACGCCTCTACACGCAGCCGGCCGACGTGCTGGCCGCGTACGACGCCCTGGACAGCGTCGGCAGCTTCACCGTCGCCGCCAGCTTCGGCAACACGCATGGCGTGTACAAGCCGGGCAACGTCAAGCTGCGCCCTGAAATTCTGAAAAACTCACAGGACCACGTCAAAAAGGAGCGCAAGACCGGCGACCAGCCGCTAAGCTTCGTGTTCCATGGCGGCTCGGGCTCTTCGCGCGAGGAGATCCGCGAGGCCGTCTCCTACGGCACGGTGAAGATGAACATCGACACAGACACGCAGTGGGCCTTCACGCAGCCGATCAAGAAGTACATGGACGACAAGTCGGCCTACCTGCAGGGCCAGCTCGGCAACCCCGAAGGTCCGGACAAGCCGAACAAGAAGCAGATCGATCCGCGCGGCTGGCTCCACCTCGGCGAGAAGGCCATGGTCGCTCGCCTGGTCGAGGCCTTCAAGGACCTCAACGCCTTCGATCAGTTCGAGCTCTAAACTCGAGCTTCGCGGTCTTGGAAGGAAAGATCACGATCGTCAGGGAAGCCGCGAGCCACGAGAAAGACCGGCGGGACGGGCGCCTGCTGCGCTCGGGTATGCATGAGCCGCCGGACATTTCGAGTGGTCTGCTCGCTCACGCGACCACGTAGATATCCGCAGCAGCCCCACTATTCCCGAGGCGAAATCGCCCAACTCGAGGCTAGATCAAAACGCGCCAAGCTCCGAAATCAGCAGCACGCGCCAGTTCACCGAGGGAGGGACGTAGGCAACGCCTCTGCCCGACACCGAAAAACTCTCCCGCTTGAACGGCAGCAGCGCCGAAAACGCGGCCGACAGGCGATAGCTGTCGGAAATGAACCAACTCGGTTGTACTTCGATCCCGGCACCCCCGTAGAACCTGGTGCTGGGTCGCCCTTCGTCGAAACCCTCGGCGCTGGCCCGCAGCATGCTGCCGTCGAGCGTCGCGCAAAGCGCGGCCCCGAAGCGCCCGGGCTCGACTTGTAAGCAGCTGAAAGCGCTGGCCAGCCAGGCCTGCACGAACACCCGCCCCGGAGCAAGCTCGAACTGTTGCTCGGTCGTGAGCATGAGGCGCACACCCTGGCGCAGATGCAGCGAATCCAAGGCCAGTCCGAAACCGAGCACGGGCGCCGCCGGCGAGATCCACGACAACGCCGCACCACCACCGGCACCCACCCAGACGCTGTAGGAGCTACGCTCATTGGGGTCGGCCGGCACCTCCACCGGATCCGGAGCGCGCGTGCTAGGAGGCGCGGCAGGCTCTGGCGCCGCGACCTCCTCCTCCTTCTGCGCGAAGTCCTCGGCCAATAGAGCAACCGTGAGCGCAGCAGCCTCTGCGAGCGGCTCGCAGGCAGTGCTGCGATCCTGGAGCACGCGCTCCGAGGCGGGCGTTTCGCGATCGCCCTCGAGGCGTTGGATGCGAGCGTGCCAGGCTTCGCCACGGCGGCTCAGCACGATCCGGTAGCGACCAGCGTGCCCAGCTTGACCAGAGTAAGACGCGATGCGTCCCTCGAACCACGCTTGGTCGGGACAGCTTGCCGCGCGCTCATCCGTTTCGAGCGCGACGCTGAAACGCTGCTCGGAGGCGGCCTCAGCCGTGGCCGCAGGCTGCGCAGCTGTCAGCTTACTGATTAGCAACGCGGCGCCGCCGAAACCAAGTGACTTCCTCATGGCGGCGAGGGGCCTGCGCACGAGCCGAAAGTAGTGCGGTCAGCTCGGAAGCGCCAGGCAGTTACGGCGTGGCTGTTCCGGGCGGCTCCGACGGAGTGGACAGGCGGCGACCCAGGGAACAGATGGGCGTCAGCGGCGGCAAGGGCTGTCCTGCTCCCCCACGGGAATCAGCCCCCGCGCCTCACGCCACGATGGCCGCCACGCGCTGCCATGACCAATACGCCGCGACCGCGCCGATCGCGTAGAGAGCCGGAACCCGAGCACGACCTAGATAGCGACCCGCGAGCGGGATGCGCACGAACGCCAGCGCCAGCAGTACCATGGCCAATTGACCGAGCTCCACGCCCACATTGAAACAAAGCAGGGCCAGCGGCAGGTGACTTTGCGGCAGGCCGACATTTTTCAGCGCTCCGGCGAAACCGAGGCCGTGGACCAGCCCGAACAGGAACGAGACCAGCGCCGGCCAACGCCTGGCGAGCGTCTCTCTCGGGCGTAACGCCTCACCCGCCACCAGCACGATCGACATGGCGATGGTGGCCTCGACCGGGGGCGAACGCAGCGTGATCACGCCGAAAACGCTCAAGGCCAGCGTCAAGCTGTGCGCGAGCGTGAACGCGGTGATGGTGGCCACCAGGCGGCGATTGAAGCCGACCAGAAAGAGCAGCGACGCGACGAACAGCAGATGGTCGATGCCGCTCAGGATGTGCTCGATGCCGAGCACCGTGTAAGCCGTCGCGATCTCACCCCGACCGCGCTGATCTTCCGCCGAACCGTAGAGCTGAACCGTCGGTTGCGCGCTGGTCAGCGTGTAGACCCGGGCCTGGCCGTCGAGCCAGATCACCTTGATCATGGCAGCCGAGTAGCGCTCGCCCACGCCGTCCACCGACATCTGGCCCTTGAGCCCTCCTTTGCAACGTAGCCCGGTCTGGCCCGATTCACAGCCTTCCGGCCAGCGCGGCTTGAGATCATGGCCGATGGGCCGCTTGTCGCTCGCGGCCGACCAGCGCCACAAGAACTCGCCGGGGGAGGTCTCGCGCACCTCCATCTCGGCCATGCTCATCTCGTGCGCGCGCGCCGGTAGCGCCAGCAGCATCACGGCGAGCGCGAGCAGCGGCAAGAGCGCGCGACGAATGCGAGCGCTACTCATCAGCCGCGCACTCATGAGCATCCGAGAACTCGATCTCGTATTTCTTCGCCAGCGCGCGCACCGCCGCGGTGCGTTGCTCGGCGGCCAGCGTGTCTTTCCAGTCCTGGAGCACGGGACCTTGGATGGCCTCGAACACGGCCGGCCTCGGCGCCGTCATCGCGTTGAGCTTGATAGCACGCCAGCCGTCCTTCGTCTTGAGCGCGTGCCACACACCCGGTTGCGCCGCTTCGAGCAGCTGCGTGAACTCGGGCCCGTAGCTCTCGAGCAAGTTGGGCCGTGGCCGAGCCTTGAATACGCGCAGGCCTGCCTTTGCGTCGCCAGGCGTCCCGGCGTTCAGAGCCGCCACGAACGCGCGAACGTCCGCCTCCGAAGCGTTGCCGGAGAGGGCTCCCTCTTCGAAGTCGAAGCGCGCGGGCTCATCGTACTTGCTTCTACGCGCCTCGAACCAGGTACGCAGCGTCTTTTCGTCCGCCGGCGGCAGCTTGACGTTGCTGTCGACCACACTGAGGGCCTTGAAGATCACGCGCTCGCGGATCGCGGGGTCACCCTTGTCCACTCCGAGGGCCAAACCTTCGCGGTACAGCACCTCATTGTCGAGCCACACGCGGTGTAGCGCTTCGAGCTCCTGATGATTGGGCTTTCGACCGCGGAGCTTCTCGAAGGTGTGCACCGCTTCACTATTCACCTCGGGCCCGACCACGATGGTGCTGGCGGCCTCGGCGTCACCGAGCAGCGCATAGTCGAGCACGAACAACAGCCCGCCCAGCGCCACGAAGTGCAGCAGCGGCTCGCGCAGCCAATCTGGTGGCTTCGAACGGGAACGGCGCGGCGCCGCGGCGGACGCGGCCGGCTCGGGTCGAGCAGCCGGCTCAGTCTGTGGAAGCGCGACTGATTCGGAGGGCAAGACGTCGGCGAACGGTGCAGACATGGCTGGAAGGGCGCGGCGAAATGAAGCGCGGCGCCGCGGGAATGTAACCGCGCGGCGCCGCCATGTTTGTAGCAGTCCGGTGACTAACTTGCGTTAGCCCTTGGGGGTCGCTCAGTTCACGCCCGCCACGACCGTCGAACCCGCCACCTCGATGTAGATGGGATTGCTGTAGAACCAGAGGTCTGCCCAGGCTGCAATGTCGAACGTGACGGCCTTTTGTCCCGCGATCGGGTTGTCGGTGCCGGTCGCGGTCGTCATGTGATCCGGGCAGCCGTCGAACTGGCTGCCGGCGCTGTGCGGCGTGCTGCAGGGAATCCGCAAGCGGGTGGGGTCGACCGCGTTGGTGTGGACATCGGGCAGCGGATTGCCGCTGGCGTCGGTCTCGAACGGCACCGCCGCGGGTAGGTTGGTACCACGCAGGCGCACGTACTGCGAAGCCGTGACCGCGGAGATGCGGAACGTCATCGTCAGGAACGTGGAGCCGTCGATGTGCGACGTCACGCTGTCCCAGGCCGACATGCCGCCGGCGCTGAAGGCGCGCAGCAGCGAGGTGCTGGTGTTCTTGGCCGCGTCCGGTACGACCGACAGGTCGGCAACCGAGCCGTCCGCGCGCAGCCAATTGGTGTTGCGCGGCCATTCACCGGAGTAGTCGGGCGCGCCGGGGGTCTTGAAGCCCGTGACCAGACCGCCGATCAGATCGACGTGGTCGAGCACCGGCTCGTCCAGCGGCTGCGTCACTCCGATCTGGGCGAGCGACGGATTGGCGAAGGTGTACGGCGAGAAGCTCTTACCGGCCGGATCGCGCAGCGCGACTCCTACTACGAGATCGGCCCCAGAAGCGACTTGCAGCTTCTCACCCATCGTGGCGCAACCATCGGCCTCAGGCGAGACGTTGCCGATCGCCGCGTTAGCCGCGATCTGCGCCACCTGCGCGTCCGACTTGCCGGTGCAGACCACGAAGGCCAGGCGATCGATGATCTGACCACTCGAGGCCCAGTTGTTACCGCTGCGCAAGCCGTCCACGACCGCCTGGGGGCGAATCTTGGCCGCGCCGCTGCGGACCAGCGTGTAGTTGCGTTGGTACTCGCCGGGGTAAAAGTCCTGCGAGGTGCGGCGGTCATCGGGACCGAAGCTGCCGCGGTTGTGCCAGTCCGAGCTGGCGAAGAACCACCAGTTGCGGCCCTCACCGAGCAGCGCGTCCCACACGCCGCCGACTTGCGCGCCGTACACGCCGGTGCCGCCGTAGGTCGTGCCGCCAGCGCTATCCACCAAGCCGACACCGGTTCCGAAATTGTTACGCAAGACGGTGTATTCACCCCGCGCATCGGAGGCGCCGTGACCGGGCTGCGTCTCCATACCGAAGGCGACGCGCGGCGCAGCGTTGTTGAAGTCGCGCAAGTGCTCGATGTTGTAGCCGTTGTTGCCGTTGGGATTGAACACGCCGGCGCGCTCCAAGTGCGCGGGGACGAAGTAGCTCGTCTCGGGGTGGAGCTCCTTCATCCACTTCACCGATTCGATGCCCTTGTCGTGGCCACGCAAGCCCACGCCGGGGCCGGTTGCCGGGATCAGCTTCATGGCCGTGGCGTTCCAGTTCGGATCGGCAGCGTTCAGGCTGCCGGGGACCGAGCAGTCCCACTGGTTGGCGGCACCGCGGCTGCGGTCGCCGTCGTTGCGGTCGAAGCAGTACTCCCACTGCGCCAGGGCGTTGGCGTTGCCGATGGCGGTGTAACCCGGCGTTGTCGGCAGCGGCGTGGTGTCGAGCGCGGCCGGGATCTGACCGGTGAAGATCGACATCGAGGTGTGCTCGTGACCCGGGTTGACCGTCTCGAGGCCGAGGAAGAGCGGCTCGTTGCGGTAGGCGTTGAGGTACTCGACCAGGGGGTACTGGAACTGCTGCAGCGACTGCCAGCGCCACATGTTGCGGTTCGCGCCGGAACCCGACACGTCGCCTTGCGGCGTGATGCCCGAGTTGACCCAGGTGGTGGTCGGACCTTGCCCGGCGATGAACGGATACGCGGGCGTGCTCAGCGAAGCGTCCTCGACCAGCGTGCAGTTGCGGCTGCCCTGGCCGCCGTGGCCGGCCTGAATGAACCAGTCGAGCCCCCAGGGCGTTTCGACCTTGTCCATCGACTTCTTGATCTTCTTCTGCATCGACGTGGAGCCGTCGGAGCAGGTGGAGTGGTTGTGGAAGTCGCCAGCCACGTACGTGCCGGGAGTCTCCGGCGCGACCGAGCAGGTCACCTCCGCGCTTTCGGTCGCGGCGCACGAGGCGACTGGATCGCCGTCACTGACGGTCAGGCCGAGCGTGACGGTTCCAGGCGTCGTGCACGTGAGTGTGGGGTTTTTGGCGCTCGAATCGCTGAGCGTGCCGGAGCTGGCCGTCCAGGCGTAGCTGAGCGCGCTCGGCCCCGCGTCGCTGTCGTGGGCGAGCGCAGAGAGCGCGATGTTGCCCCCGACGTTCGCTTCGGCCGGGCTGGCCCCGATGCCGTCGATGGTCGGGCACAGGTTGACCGTACCGCCGACCAAAATGCTGCCCGTACGCGGCGCTTCACGGCACGCGACCGGAACGTTGACCGGTACTGTCCGGCGCGCCACCACGTCGAAGCTGGCAGAGCCAGAGCAGTTGGTCGCGGCGTCGGTGGTCGCGGCGGTGACACTAATCGAGAAGCCGGTGCCAGCTGGCAGGCCACTGATCCGGGCGCTGAGCCGGTTCGATCGAGATACGTCGATGCTGCCGGTCTTCGAGAACCCGCCAGGCCCGGTGATGGTGTAGCTGGCACTGTTGAGAATGGTGCCGTTGCCTAGCTGCAGGGCCAGGTCGACAGCGCCCGCGGTCTCCTCGTTCGATGACGAAGGCGAGTCACCTTGGTCACCGCCTTGTCCGCAGCTCGTCATAGCGAGGGATGTGACGCCACAAAATCCTAAAGCCAGGATCGTCAGTTTCTCGGTTCGAATCATCGTTGTTCTCCAGCCGTTGCGAACGTTGGCGGTGCACTCCACGCGCCGGTGTGGAAACAGCAAAAGCCGCGCCAACATGGGGGTGGCGCGCACCGACAATCGACAGCCGAATTCCTGCTGCTTCGTGAGACGCGCGGCGCGCGTCCACGCGGCGGTCGCGAAGCAGGCTCCGAAAATCGAAGCCAGTCTCCGAACTCCGGAATTCGCTGGCGCTAGCTCAGCGGCGTGCAGCGTCGACGGCGTTCGCGCCATCGCTCAGCAACGTCAGCAGCTGTGACGCTTCGGAACGCGCTGGTTGGATTCCATCGAGCTCGATCAACAGTGCGCGCGCAGCAGAAACGTTCGACCGAGCCAGCGCGCTCGCCATCTGCAGGAGCGGATCGTAGGCCGGACGAAAGTCGGGGCTGATGCGCAGCACGGACAGCAGCGGCTCCCGAACCTGCGCCAGCATTTGCTGCACATTCGCCACCGGATGCACGTCCCGACCCGACTCGATGTAGCGGTCACGAGCGGTCCAATAGGCCGCCAAACGGCGCGACCAGAGCGGATCTGGCGAGGGGGTCGAGAGCTTACTGGGGTCGATCGAAAGCTCTTCGAGCAGGTGGATGAGCCGATCTCGCGGCCGCGACCGAGGCGCATACGTGATGCGCGGAGCGCGGAACGCGACGATCGGATGGTCGTCGGTGTTGGCTGCAGCACTTCCGGCAAGGCGCTCGAGCGATTGAGGTCCCGCCACGAAGCTGCCAAGCAGCGCGTACTCGTCCTCGAGCCCGAGGCGCGCTAGCTCGAGTGCTGGCCCGACCTTGGCCAGGCGCCCCTGCAGCGGGACCAGCTCCAATAGGCCCTGATCGCGGCGCGCGACGAGGCCGAGCACCGGCGTGTCCAAGCTGTTGCTCGCCAGCAGGGCCCAGCCGCGCGGGTTCACTCTGATGAACGAGCGCACGATGCTGCGTAGCGTGTCGAGATCGAGCTGGTGCAGCGGCAGCCACTGGCAGAAGATGCCCGAGGCCGTGAGCCGCCGCTTCACGGCTTCGAAGTGCTCCACGGTGTAGAGTGACGCCGACCCGCTGCGCGCGGGGTGGAAGTTGTCCGATACGATCACATCGTAGGTTCGGTCAGAGGCGCGCACGTAGCGGCGCGCATCCGCCGCTACGACGCGCAGGCGTGGCGCGCTCTCACGCTCGCCACGATCGCGAAAGTGGCTCGAAGCGGCGATAACCTCGGGCAGCAGCTCGACCGCGTCGACCTCGAGCGTGGCATCCTCGGCGGCAGACGAGGCGGTGACTCCCGTCCCCAGACCCAAGAATAACGCGCGACGTGGTGCCGGGTGCAGCAGCAGCGGCAGCCAAGCCTGCCGCGCATCGACGTGCCTGGTGACGCTGCTGCCTTCTTGCTGCCGGTTGTTGATGTGCAAGCGTCGGGCGCCGTCGCCATCCTCGACCACACTCACGGCGGCCATCACCCCTTCCTGATAGCTGACGAGCCGGCCGCCCTCGGGGATCTGGAGGAAGGCCAAGGGCGGCGCGAAGTACGCCACCGCGAGCGTTGCGGCCGCGGGTAGCCACACGCCTTTCGTAGCCCAGGCCGGCCGCGTCGTCAGCGCCAGGTAAGCCGCGACGATCAGCAAGAGGCTGGCCTTCGGCCCGAGCGTCGGGAGCGCGAGCACACCGCCCAGCACCGGCGCCAAGGCGGCGCCGACCGTGTTGACGCCGAGTGCCCGACCGAAGCTCACGCCGGCCGCGATCGCGGCGCGGGTTAGGTGACTGAACAAGGCGCCCATCACGAACGTCGGCAATCCGAACCCGAACAGCGCCAAAAAACCTTCCGCCATGATCGCGGTAGAAAAGCTCGGCCCGAACGCTTCGAGCACCGCCGCTTTCGACTGTTCCGCCCTCCAAAGCGACGCCGCACCGAGCAGGCAGGCCATCGCCTGCGCCACGAACAGCACGTCGGTCAGGGTTTCGCGATCTCCGCGACTCTCGAGCCAGCGCTGGTACGCCGCGGCTCCCGCTGCGGTCCCGACCAGATACACCGCCAGCAGCAGCGCAAACGTATAGACCGTATTTTCGGTCACCTGACTGAGGACCCGAACGACCACGACTTCGTAACCGATGCCCAAAAGCCCGGTGACCACCAACTGGCCGAGCACGCTCCGCCTCCGCCCGCGGTTCACCGACCCGGACGCGGACACCTGCGCCACTGCCACGTTGCTGCTCGGTAGCAGCAGCCGGGCGACGAGCGCGCACAGCAAGTTGAGCCCAATGCAGAGCGCAGCACTACGATTCAGGCCGCAAACAGGGCTCAAGAAGCAGGCAACGCCCAGCACGCCCAGCACCGCGCCGAGAGTGCTATTCGCATACAGCACGGCGATCGAGCGGCCTTCGCGCTGCAGCTGCGACGTCAGACGTTCCATCGCGGGCAGCGTGGCGCCCATGGCGCAGGTGGCCGGCAAGAGCATCAGCGCTGTCCCCGAGAACGCGATGAACCATTGCCAGCCCGCTGGTGGCTCGACGCCGATCGCGCGCTCCAAGAGCGCGCCGAGCGGTGCGCTGACGAAGAGCAGGAGCAGACTCCACAGCGCGATCACCAGCTCAGAGCCGATGTACCAGCGCCGTGCACGCGCGCTCCGCTCGATACGCGGACCTAGCGCCAGCCCACCGAGCGCCAGACCGGCGAAGAAAGCCGCTACCACCGCCAGCACCGCGGCCGACTCATGACCCAGCCACAGCGAGCCTTGCTGCGTCCAAATGATCTGGTACCCCAGCCCCGCAAAGCCCGAAGCCAGCATGAGCAGCGATGGCGCCGAGCGCCGCAGCCAATCCCGAGCGCTGTTCACCCGCCGAACCTGATCACGTAGTCCCAGGAGCTCAGCTGCGAGGGGATGGCGTTGAACGACAGCGTGATGCGACGCTCGCCTTGGTTCGGCGGCACTGCGTGCATCAGATAGCTCGGGAACAGCACAAGGTCGCCCGGCTCGGGCGGCGGGCTGACCCACTTGTCGGCGCAAAACTCGTTGGGTTTCATACCCTGGTGATCGTTCTTGAACAGGAAGTCGGTCCCACCCGGCGATTTCATGAACACGGTCTGCGAGCTCGGATGCGTGGGCGTGAGGTACACCACGCCCGAAATGAAGCTATTGGCGTGGTTGTGCATGGCCTGGCGGCCGCCGGTATCCAGCACGTTGACCCACATTTCCTTGAGACCCCAGGCCAAGCGTTCGCCGAAGAGGTGCACTCCGAGCTCGACCAGCTTGGGTATAGCCGCTGCGGCCACTTCGGACAGCAGCGGACTGTCGCTCGGCTTGAGCATTTCGGTGTGAACCAACTTCGGTGACGAGCTGTTGTCGCGTGTCGCGCGCGCCGTGAAGTGCTCCACCAGACCTTCTACGAGCTCTCGACCGAGGGCCCCCCGCGCGCGCATGAACGGCGTCGGAAACAGCCGGAAGACCTCGTCCATGCGGCTCTCTAGCCTCGTACTAATGACGCTGGGCAATCAATCCGCTACTGCCCCACAATCGTCACCAAAGTGAAACTAAGCGCGTGCTACGGCCGTTTCCCCTCGAAGGTGTCATGCGTAAGATGAAGAACGCCGTGGCGTTTCTGGCTCTCTGCTCGCTTGCCGGTTGCTCGGGGGCGGAGGAAGCCAAGCGCGTCGAGCGTCAGGTGGTGACAGGTTGCGACGGCTTGGCGGTAACGACCGACCTCGGCTACGAGGTCGAGCTGACGAGCGCCAGGATGGTGGCTGACGACCTGCAATTCACCATCGCAGGCGAGTCTCATACCTCGATGTGGCGACGGCTTTCGAACTGGGTCGTTCCGATCGCTCAGGCCCATCCGGGCCATTTCCAAGGGGGCGAGGTCACGGGAGAGCTACCGGGCCACTTCGTGCTGCGCTTCGAGCCGAGTCAGACCTACGAGGTCGGAATCGCCACCCTGCTCGTGGGCACGTACCAGAGCGTCAACCTCACCCTCGCGTCCGCCAGCACCGAGGACGTGGAAAAAGGTGATCCGATGCTCGAGCACACCGCGTACTTGTCAGGGATAGCATCCAGCCAGGCAGGCACCTGGGGTTTCGAGGTCGTCCTCGACTCCCCCGCCGGCCGTCAGCTCATCGGCATCCTGTTCGAGGAAAAAGTCGCTGAAACGACGGCCGAAACCCTGGCTCTGCACCTGTCACCACTCGATAGGCTCGAGAACGACACGCTCCTCGATGGCGTGGACTTCGCGGCGCTGGACGCCGACGCGGACGGCCACGTCCTCATCGACTCGGCCGCCACCGATGAAGCAGTGGTCACTGCCTACAACCTGATCCATCGCGTCTTTCAGTCGCACGACCATTTCATGGTCCAACCAAAGCATTGAGGGTTTCTGATCGTGTCGACGATTTCAAGGGCTGCCCTCGCGCTCGCTTTGTTGCTGCCAGGCTGCGGTGGTGACGACGCTGACGAGGGCACCGGCACCATCAGTGTGCGCCTGTACGGCGAGTCGTTCATCGAGGAAGGGATTCCGTCCGACGACGTGGACGACGGCTGGGCCATCTCGTTCAGCCGCTTCGACGTGACAGTGCAGGACATCGTGGTGGGCGAGGTCGCGCTCGAGGATCCGGAGGCGGTAGACCTTTCGGCAGCCTCCGACGGCGAAGGGCACGAGCTGGGCGCGGCCTCGGTCAGTGCCGGGGATCACGCGGAGCCGAGCTTCACGATCGCTCACGTCGAGATCGACGGCTCGGCCGAGCAAGACGACGTCACCAAGACCTTCAACTGGGTCTTCGACTCACCCACGCACTACACTCATTGCGGGACCACCACGTCGGTCGCAAAGGACGCCAGCGCGACCTTCCAGATCACGGTGCACGCAGACCACCTGTTTTACGACAGCCTGGTCGCAGAGGAGCCACAGCTGCTATTTCAGCCGCTGGCCGACAGCGATAGCGACGACGACGGCGAGATCACCGAGGCAGAGCTCGGCGCCGTGGACATCGGGGCCTACGATCCCGGTAACGAGGACGTCGACGAGCTGTGGGGCTGGCTCATCGCCCAAACTCGGACGCTCGGCCACGTCGACGGAGAAGGTCACTGCGAAGCCAACTCAGCCGACTAGCTCTCGCGACGACGTTTCTCGGCGCCTGCCTCTCCGGGAGCGCGTTTGCGCATGAGCCCAGCGAACCGCAGTACGAGCCGGTGACCATCACCGTGCAGGGCGCGCCGCGGGATCCGATCGCCGCGTCGAGCACGCTGGTCACGGCCCGTGAATTCTCGGCCATGCCGCGCCGCAGCGCGGAGGACGCGCTGCGCCTGGTTCCGGGCGTGACCGTGGTGCAGCACGGCAGCGAGGGTAAGGGTTACCAATTCTTGGTGCGCGGTTTCGACGCGCAGCATGGCGCCGATTTCGCCGTGAGCGTGGACGGCGTGCCGCTCAACGAATGGTCCAATGTGCACGCGCAGGGTTACCTGGATCTCGGTTTCGTGATCCCGGAGCTGATCTCGGTGGTTCAGGTCACCAAGGGGCCCTTCACGCTGAAACAGGGCGGCTTCGCCATGGCCGGCTCGGCCGACTACCACCTGGGAGTCGCCGAGGAGGATCGCGGGCTACGCACCGCGTACACGCTGGGCAGCACGAACCGGCACCGCGGCCCTCGTGACTTACAGCCCGCGGGAGGGCGACGGGCACGACTTCGTCGCTTCGGAGACGCTACACGATGACGGCTTCGGGAGCCGCCGAGGAGTCAGCAAGGGGACGCTACTGGCGCGCCGCGAGCTCGTGCACTCCGAACGCCTGGGCGACTTGAGCCTCCTGATCGGCGGCTACCTGGCGCGTTTCGAGCTGCCTGGCGCGCTGCGCGCCGACGACTTCGACGCGAATCGCGTCGACTTTCGAGACAGCTACACGCAGACGTCTCGCGGCGCGTCGCTCCGAGCATTGCTTGCCCTTGTCTACGAGAAGCGGAACGATGGGCAGCTGCTGCGTGGCGGGGCCTACGCCGGGCTGAGGCGCCTGGAAGTCTTCGAGAACTTCACCGGCTATCTCTACGATCGCGCTCGCGGTGATTTTCGGCTGCAGCAACAGGACGCGCTGAGCTTCGGCGCCAGCTTTGCGTTCAGCTCGCGGCTGCTCAGGTCACTCGATGGCCACGTGGGCCTCGGCATCACGGGCGATACTCTCGACCAGCAGCAATGGCACACCGACATCCACGAGCAACCGCTGACGCACGAGCGCGGCCTGAGTGCGCTACAAACCCTGACGCATGCGCTGGGCGGCGTCACGCTCCGGCCACATGCGAAGCTTCGCTTCGACGCCGGCGCGCGGCTCGACGTGGCGCACGTTCGCACCACCGATCAGCTGGCCGGCGCTGCCCGTGACACAGCTACCCTGCCCGTCGTCTCGCCACGTGCCGCCTTCGAGTGGCGCACGCTGCCACAGCTGCGCTTGCTGGCAGCCTATGGCCGTGGTTTTCGGCCGCCCGAGGCGCGCGCCTTCAGCCGCTTCGAGCCCCCCGAGCTGGGGCTCACTGAGGAAGTCTTCGACGGCGGCGAGCCGGCCATGACCACGACCGACTCGTTCGAGGTCGGAGCGCGCTACGGGGCGGGCCGCGGTCTCGTCGCGCAGCTCAGTCTGTTTGCAACTTACATCGCGCGCGAGTCGGTGTACGACCACGTCTCGGGTCTCAACGTCGAGCTGAACGGGACCCGGCGCGTCGGAACCGAGCTCTCGCTGAGAGCGAGCCCTACGCCGCTTCTCACGCTGGGCGCGGACATCACCGCGCTCGACGCGCGCTTCGTCGCGTCGGGTAACCCGGTGCCGCTCGCCCCCGCCCTGCTCGGCAGCGCGCGCGCCCAGCTCGGTGACGAGCACGGTCCCCGCGCAGGGCTGCGGCTGCTCGCTATCGCCCCACGGCCACTACCACACGGCGCGCGTTCGTCGACCCTCACGCAGCTGGATGCGACCGCCGGCTACAGCTGGGAGACGTGGCGGCTCGAGCTCGAGCTCGAGAACTTGCTGAACCAGAAGCTTTACGAAGCGGAGTATCACTTCGCCAGCCACTGGCAGCGCTCGGCGCCCGCCAGCGGCATTCCCGCGCTCCACTACGTCGCCGGACCGCCCCTCAGCGCGCGCCTCACGCTCACGGCCGTGTTCTAACGCTTCTTACCCAGCTTGCTGCAGGGCAGCTGCCGGAAACAGGCTTCGATGTGGTCATTGACCATCCCGACCGCCTGCATGTGCGCGTAGATGATGGTCGAGCCGACGAAGGTGAAGCCGCGCTTCTTGAGATCCTTGCTGAAAGCATCCGAGATCGGCGTGCGCGCGGGGATCTGCTTCATGGAGGCGTAACGGTTCTGCAGTGGCCGGCCATCCACGAAGCCCCACTGATAGTCGCTGAAGCTACCGAGCTCGTCCTGCAGCTTCAAGAACGCGCGCGCATTCTTGACCGCCGACTCGATCTTGAGCCGGTTTCGCACGATGCCGGCGTCCTGCATCAGCGACTCGACCTTCTTGGCGTTGAAGCGCGCCACCTTCTCGGGATCGAACCCGGCGAACACCCTGCGGTAGGCGTCGCGCTTCCTCAAGATGGTTATCCACGACAGGCCCGCCTGCGCGCCCTCCAGCACCAGAAACTCGAACAGCCTCTGATCGTCGTAGACCGGCACACCCCACTCGCCGTCATGATACGCAACATACGTCGGATCGTCACCCGCCCATCCACAACGTACCTTGTCAGGGGCTCGCGCGGTCGCCATGCACGCGACACCTAGCGCGCGTCAGGCCAGTTAACAACTGCGCGCGTGAGGGTCGCACGCCACGACGCGGCCGCGCGCGTCCGACGAGATGCTGCAGCACTCTTCGAACATGCTGCGTAGCTTGTCGCGACCGCGCTGCACGCGGGATTTCATGGCCGTCAGGCTGATGCCCAAGACCTCGGCCGCCTGCCTGTGCGTCAGGCCTTGCAGCTCCGTGAGCGTGATGGCTTCCCGATAGGGGGAGACCAGCTGGCTGACGAACAACGCCAGGCACCGGGTCATGTGGCTGCGCAGCGCATCGGCCGCCTGCTCTTGCCCGGCATCGGTGTCCGAGAGGTCACCAGCGTCGGCGATCGCGACTCGTGGCTGCCGCCGCTCCGCACGCACGCGATCCACGATGGTGCTCTGCGCGACGCGGTACACCCAACCGCCGAAGCTTTCACTATCACGCAGCGCGTCGCCGCCCTGGTGCAGCCTGAGCAGGATCTCCTGCACCAGGTCGTCGACGTCAGCTGAAGAAGCCAGGCGGCGCGCCACGTACGGCCTCAAGTGCCGCTGGAGCTCGTGCCACGCGCCGCGTGCTTCTGCTTCGATCATGATGGTGCCTAGCTGCAGCAGCTCGGAGCACAGCAGCCCTTGCCGTCGGGCTTGGTGCCTTCGATGGTGGCCGAGGCGACGTAGTCCTCGGCGCCAGGCAAGCATTGCCCGACAATCGCGCCGCTGCCCGCCCGGGGCGTCACCCTGACGTCTTGAAAACCGGCTTCGCGCAGCCATTGCTCGAGCGCGTCGACCGGCGCCGCACCGGCGATACAACCGGTCAGCGCCTCCAGGTTGTCGGACAAAGACGCCGGCATCGGTCGCGTGGCCACCACATCCGAAATCGCGAGCCTGCCGCCCGGCTTGAGTGCCCGAAACGCCTCGCGAAACACGCCGGCCTTGTCGGGCGACAGGTTGATCACACAATTGGACAGGATGACGTCGACCGAGGCATCGGCCACCGGTAGGTGCTCGATCTCACCCATCCGAAATTCGACGTTGTCTGCGCCCACCTTGCGCGCGTTCTCACGCGCCTTCGCGACCATCTCGGGCGTCATGTCCACTCCGATCACGCGACCGGTCGGGCCTACGCGCTTGCTCGCCAAAAAGCAGTCGAAGCCAGCTCCGCTGCCCAAGTCCAGCACCGTCTCACCGACCCGCAGGGCCGCGATGGCCTGGGGATTGCCGCAGCCGAGCCCCAAGTCCGCCCCCTCCGGGACGCTGGTCAGCTCCTCCGTCGAATAGCCGAGCGAGAGGCTGCCCGCGCCTTGCGTGCCGCAGCAACCGACGCCGCAGCCGCTGGCGCCTTGCGCCACCTTGCCGTACGCCGTCCGCACTTGGGTTTTGATGTCGTCGTTCGTTCTCGTTTCCATGTTCGTGACCTCCGCCAGCCAGGACGCCGGGGCCGCCAAAAGGACGCAGACTTTTCTTCGATTTTTTTCGAAGTATAGCCTTGCCTGGCTTATTCGAAAATATTAGAAGTAGTTGTGGCCGCCAAATTGGAGCGACATGCCGAGCAGCTGGCTGCCCTGGGCCACCCGGTGCGCCTGGCCGTTCTGCGCTTCGTGGTGCAGAGCGGCGACGGCGGCGCGGCTGCCGGTGAGATTCAAGCTCGGGTGGATCTCCCAGCCTCGACGCTGAGCCATCACCTCAAACATCTGGTCGATGCCGGCATGTTGGTCGCGCGCCCCGATCAACTGGCGAGCCCCGGCAAGGCGCACGGGATTTCGGCCGGCACCGAGCCGGGCGCGCGCGTGCATCCGGAAGTGGTCGAGGCCATGAAGGAAGTCGGCATCGATCTGTCCGCGGGCAGGCCGCAGTTTCTGTCCGACGAGCTGGCCCGGGGCGCGGCGCTGCTGGTCACCATGGCCTGCGGCGACGCCTGCCCGCACGTACCGGGCCTTCTGCGACTGGACTGGCCGCTCGAGGATCCCAAGGGCAAACCGGTCGAAAGGGTGCGGGAAATTCGCGACGAAATCCGGGCTCGCGTCGAGGCCCTGGTGCGCGAGCGGGATTGGGCGTGACCGTAGCGCCGAGCGGCTAGAGTCAGAGCGTGGCGTCACGCGGCTGGTTTTTTCGGATACGGGTCACGCTGCTCCTGATCGCGCTTGCGGGAGTGCTGCTCTATGCCGCAAGCGATTGGCTGCGACGTCGCGCGCGCAAAGCCTGGACCACCCCGCTGCGGGTGGCGCTGGTGCTGGTCGAGCGTGAACCGGTCCCGGCCGAGCTGCTGGCCAGCTTGAACAGCCGCGCGCTGAACCTCGAACGGCGGCTGCAGCAGGAGCGACTGCGCCACACCGGGCAAGACCTGCCACCGTTTTCGATCGTCGTGAAAGGCCCGGTGGCGGCCACGGCCGATCCGCCTCGCGCCGGAGAGCAGGACCTGCTCGGGCTGGTGCGACACAGCCTGCGTCTCTGGCAATGGACGCGCGATCTGGACGAGCGCGGTCAGGTGGAATGGCGCGGCTACGACGCGCGCATCTACCTCGTGCTCAAGCCGGCACACCGCGAGGCGCCCGCCTTCGTGGAAGGTGAGAGTGAAGACGGAGGTCGCATCGGTGTGGCGAGCGCCGATCTCGACGCCAGCATGCTGGACTTGTCATTGTTCGTCGCGGCGCACGAGCTCTTTCACACGCTCGGCGCGACCGACAAGTACGACGCGACGGGCCAGGCGCGCTTTCCCGACGGCTTCGCTACGCCGGAGCGCACGCCGCTTTACCCGCAGCCCGGCGCCGAGCTGATGGCTCGCAACCTGCCGCTCGACGAAGGCCGCGAGCGCCCACCCGAAACGCTCGATGAGCTCTGGATTGGCGAGCTGACCGCGCGTGAAATCGGCTGGCGGAAGTGAGCCACCGAAAGCGCAGGCGGCGCACGGCGCGGCGTCACGGCGTGTATGCCGCTGTGGGTGCTGCCTGAACGCCCGAGCGTCGTGGTTTACAGGGTGATAAGGTAGCTTCCTCATGAGGGCTCTTTCTTGGATCGCGCTGGGCTGCGTCGCGCTGGCGTGCGGCGGCTCCGCCTTTTCGTCCAACGACGGTGGCTCGAACGGCGACGGCGGTTCGGGCGACGACGACAGCGGTGGCAACGCCGGGCTGAGCAGCGGCGGCAAGGTCGGCAGCGGCGGCAAGATCGGTAGCGGCGGCAAGATCGGTACTGGCGGCACGCTCAGCAGCGGCGGCAACGTCATCGGCACCGGCGGCTTCGGCGTCGCCGGTGATCTGATCGCGGGCGGGAGCTTGACGATGGGCGGAGAGCCTGGCGCGGCTGGTGCTGGCCCGGATCCAGATCCGATCGACGAGGTGTGTCCGACCAATCAGCCCGTGGTGGGGACGGGGTGCGCCGATGGCCTGACCTGCAGTTACGGCAGCGACGTCCGGTCCTCGTGCCGCATGCGCGCCAAATGCCAAGCAGGCCATTGGCAAGTCTACGCGCCCAACGCCGAGTGCCCACCGCTTCAAAGCTGCCAGGACACTGCCCCGGGCGCGCTATGCAACCTGCAGACCGCCAAGCCCTGCGTCCTGGGTGGAAACCAGTATTGCGTTTGCGCCGAGTGCGTCGGCATGGTGTGCGGCACTGACCCAACCTGGCAGTGCGTGAGCCCGACGAACATGCAGGGCTGCCCAGCCAACGTGCCCAACGAGGGCCAGCCCTGCGGCGCGCAACAGCGCACGTGCAACTACGGCGTGTGCGGCCTGACCGAGGTGCTCGAGGTCACGTGCAACGGCGCGACGTGGGGCTGGTCGTCGTTGGTCTGCCCGTACTAGCGTCGGCGCGCCAGGCAAAGGGATTTGTTGAGCGGGTCGCCGTCGTCCTTGCAGACATCGGTCGCAGGCGGGGGCGGCGGCCGACCGCCCTTGCCGGGAGGCTTGCCCGGAATACCCATCAAAAACCAAGCGCCAGCTCGATCACGCGGTTGAGTGGCTCGTCGATGTAACTGAACACCTGCGATGCCACCAGCCAGCCCAGGATCCCGTGCGCCGGAATTTCACGCAGGTAGTCGTAGATCGAGCCCAGCAGGCGAGGCGAAATGCCTTCGAGCACGCCCGAGCCGTCGAGCGGTGGTAGCGGCACCAGATTGAACACGCCCAGCATCAGATTGAGCTTGAACAAGTACGACAATAGGAACGCGATCGCTGCCAGCGGAGAATTTTGCGCCACGCCCTCGCTCAAGTGCACGAAGCCGACGCGCAGACCCGCGCCGTACAAGTGGAAAACGTCGCTTGCGAGCAGGATGCGAAGCAGCACGATCGAGCTCAGCGCCAGAGCGAAGTTGGCGAGCGGCCCCGCCAGCGACATCAACGCCTGACGCAGCGGATAACGCCGCCCCCACTGCGGATCGAACGGTACCGACGCGAAGCCGAGCGGGTAGCCCATCGTGAACACGCCGAACAGCGGCAGAATCACCATACCGAAGGGCGAACGCACGATGTGCGGCATCGGGTCGAGCGTGACGTGACCATGCAAGTAAGCCGTGTCGTCTCCGCCGCGCTTGGCCGCCAGTGCATGGGATGCCTCGTGACACGTCGTGCTGAACACGAACATGAGGTAGAGCGCGATGCCCGGCAGGAATAGATCCATTGCCGGAACCATAGCGTGTTAATCTGCCGCGCCATGTGCAGCCGCCGTCGCTTCTTCGGTTGGACCATGTGCTCGGCTGCGGCTTCGCTGCTCGTGCTCGGCGCGGGCGCGGGATGTGGTGGGGTCCCCACGCGGCTGGTCACGGTCAAGAGCGGAACCGGTGAAGGCGCCATCCAGCTCGAGGTGAAGAACCTGACCGACGTCCCGATCAACAGCCTGTTCCTGGCAAAGAGCGAGGAGGTCTCGTCCCAGCTCGACCCCGACTCGCCCGAAGGTCAAAAGGTGTGGGGCGCCGACTTATTGAACGCCGCCATCCCTACGGGGAAGCGGGTGCCGGTCAGCGTCGCGGGGCCCGGCCGATGGGACTGCCGGGCGCTGGATCGGGACGGACGCTACCAGCATGTGGCCGCGCTCAAGCTGGAGGCGGGCGGGCGCTATATTCTCGAGCTTCAGCAAGGCGGCTGGCGTGTGCAATAGGCCTGCAGGCCAACGTTAATCGCTTCACTTCGCCTGTCCATTTCGGGGGCCTGAGGGGACAGCCTCCGTACAAGATCACGGTGTATTCCAAGGTGCGATACGCATATTTTTGCATAATGCGTGCATTATGCGAATCATGTGCAGGACGAGGCAATGATCCGTGGGCTGGCTCCGCGACCTGATGCACCAAGCGCCGACTTCGATGCGCAGTCTGAGCGACTTATCCCGGGCAGCGCTGCGCTCAGGAGACTGGCCGAGCGACACTCGAATGCAGCCGAGGTCCTTAGCCGCCCTTTTCAGTAAGCTGGATCGGGATCAGGAGCTCGACTGGCTCGGAGATCGGCCGGGCGCCCAGGTTGCTCTGGCGAAGGCGCTCGGCGCTCCCCTCGAGGACATTCGGGCGCGGGTGCGCCGGCGGCAGGCAGGCACCGCGAGCCAGGTGCTGCGGTTGAGGTCACTACCGGCTGCGCGCGCGCTGTCGCTGCTCGAGGAGCCGCTGTTCCCGGGAATTCCCCCGGAGGTACTGGAGCCGGCGAGCTTTGGCGGCTTGTATTGGGTCGCCCCGAGCGGCGCGGGCCGCACGCTGGTCGGACGCTGGCTCGAAGCGCGCGGGCTTTCGCGCTTCGTTCGCGCCGAAACCTGGGACCAGGCAAGAGCCAAGCTGCCCGCACACGGCGCGGTGTACGTGGAGCTCGAAGCTCCGGACAGCGCTCCCGATCCCGCGCCTAGCTCGAGCCTGCGCCTTTGCATCGCCGCACCTCTCGAACCCGCGCCGGACGCGCCCTTTCGCATCGTACGCACGCCAGCGCCCGAGTTTTACCTGCGCGATCTGGTCGAGTGGGTCGGCGAACGTCTGCCACAGGACGAGCGCTTCGAGGTGGCGCGCACGCTGGCATGGCTGTCGGGCGAGCCGCTAGAGCGCGGCGTGATCGACACGCCCGGCGCGGCGCTCGGGCTGTGCGGTCTCGCTGACGAGCTCGGTGTGCGCGCGTTGACCGAAGATCTCGACAAGCTGGCGCGACGCTTCGCGCAAGCACGCTTCGCGGGTTCGCTCGACCCCGAGACGCCGCACGCCGCCTTCTTTCGCAAGAACGGTTACGGCTCCCTCGTCGCGCTGATCCGGCGCTTGCTCACCGAAGACGCAGAGCCTTGGGACGCCCCGCGCTCGCGCGAGACGTGGCTGTCACTGGTGCCCGAAGAGCTACAGCGTGAGGCGGATCTGGATTGGCTCAAGCTCACGCTCGGCACCGGTAGCGGGGCGCTGCGAGCGAGTGATCTGGAACGGGCGGCGCGCAAGCTGCCGCCTGGCGCTTTTCGCGTTATCCGCTGCTTCGAGCAGGCAGGATTCCTGGAGCCTGTTCTCGACGGCAGCGAAGCGGATCGACTCAAGCTGGGGCCGCGTTTCTTGGCGCGTACACTGCTGAGCGAAGCGATCGCCGCGCTGGTCGAAGGCTCGCCCATCGAGTGGGGCACCGCGCTGCTAGAAGGCTCGGCAGCTCACGAGGTGGAGGCGGCGGTGCTGGAGCGTGCGCGCGCCTCGAGCGGAGCCAGCCTGGAGTCACTGCTCGAGACGTCCGAACCGCACAGTCTTTCGTACGCTGCTGCGCTGGAGCTCGGCTTCCTGTCGGCGGGCCTTTCACTGCTTGAAGGTGCGGAGCTGCCGCGCGAGCTGCGGCATGGCTTGTTCGACGATCAACTGGAGCTGATGCTCGAGCTCGAGGACGAGCTGCCGCTGCCGCGCGTGCTGCGGGGCGGCGCCGCCGAGCGCACCGAACGGCACGGGCTGTGGCTGCTCGCGGCGCTGAGCCTGGCCGAAGATCTACCGGCTCATGCACGCAAGCACGCGCTGCTCAGGCCCTGGCGCGGCGCGCAGCTCGACGCGCGCCTGCCGCGTATGCTGGATGCCATTGCAGGCGTGCTCGACTCGCCGCGGCTGAGCCAGGCGGCGGCGCTTGGCGTGTTTGCGCTGGTTGGGCGGCTCAGGAGCAGCGCGGGGGCGCTCGCGGGAGTCGAAACGCCTCATCCGCTCGAGCAACCTACCGTGATCGTGGAGGAGGTTCTGCACGGCGTCTTGACCTGGCCAACCGTAGCCGAGCTGGGTACGGCCCACGCAGACTTGCTGCTGGCCGCCACGCGCGCCGCTGCCATAACGCTCGACGTGCCGTGGGGCGACGTGGCGCGTGCCATCTGGCTGGCGTGGGACGCCGCCGAACGGCCCGCTGAAGGCGCGGATTTCCTCTTGCCCGAGCGCGATCCGGAAGGCCTGTTCTGGGCCCACATCCCGCGCGAGCTACTCAAGCCTCTGCTGCTGGATGCTCGCGATAAATCGATGCCGCTTCAGCACCTGCGCGAGGAGCTGTGGCGGGCCATCGAAGAGGCGGTGCTCGAGGGCACGCTGCCGATCACACCAGAGATGGTCGCGCATGCGCCCGAGGCCATCCTCGATAGCTGGCTCGGATGCGGCGGGCTCGAGCCGTTCGAGGGGCCGGCGCTTACGGCGCTCTTCGAGCGCCTGCCCGAACGGCTATTGCGCGTAGTGGAACTGCACTTCGAGCACCCGCATCTGGGTGAAACCAAGCAGGTGCTGGCGCTGCTCGCGGAGCCGCCCGATTCACGACTGGCGGACGTGGTCGCGGTGGCGACCGGCAAGAACCTGGTGCGCCTTCCGGAGCCCACGCTCAGCGCGACCCGAAGGCTGCTGCATCGAGCGGTGGGCATCGCAGGTGCGCTCGGCCGGAGCGCCTATCCGGTCCTGGCGGAGCTCGAGGAGAAGCTTTCCATGGCGCGCCGCTCATGAATAACGGCCGAGAGCGCGAGGACGTTTACCATCCACCTTCTTCTTTGGCGTCTTCCTTCTTCTCGTCAGCCGCTGCCGGCGCGGCGGGCGCAGCAGCCGCCGGCTTCTTCTTGTCGTCGGCCTTGGCTTCGTCATCCGGCTCGACGCGCTCCGGCTCAGCGGTGGTCTTGTCGGCTGGCGCTCCGGCCTTTTCCGGACACCCGACGAGCGTAGCGCTGAGCGCGATCAGAGAGAGCAGCGTAAGCACGGTGGTACGCGGAGCGACTCGCATGGGCGCCACTTTGCCGGCCTTTCGAGCCCCCGGCAATGGTGTACTATCGGTGCGCGGGCGAGCCCGGATTTTCAGCAGCCATGCCCCGCAAGCGGTACCTGATAGTCGGAGACGGGGCAGCCGGCCTCACGGCGGCCGAAGAGCTTCGGCGTCGTGATGCCGAAGCTGCCGTAGGGATCTTCTCTGACGATCCCAATCCGGGGTACTACCGCGCGGCGCTCACTAACTTCCTGCTCGGCGAGCTGCGGGAGGATCAACTGTGGGCGGTGGCGCCGAACTTTTACGAGTCGCGCCGCATCGAGCGCGTGTTCACGCGCGTGCTGCGTGTCGATCCGGTGAAGCGCGAGGTGTGGTGCAGCGGCAACCCTGCCCCACTCGGCTACGACCAGCTGCTGGTGGCGAGCGGCGCCCGGGCGCGTCCCCCCCGCTTCCCGGGTGCGCACCTGCCCGGCGTGCTCACGCTGCGCACCATCCAGGACGCCCGACGCGTGGTGGATGCATTGCGCGGGAACGTTCGAGCTGCAGCGGTGCTGGGCGGCGGTGCGCTGGGCCTGGAGTGGACGCACGCGCTGCTCGAGCGCGGCGTGAAAGTCACGCTGATCGAGCGCGCGGCCCGCTTTTTGCCCCATGCGCTCGACGCGGTGGCCTCGGATCTGCTGGCCACGCGGCTACGCAAGGCGGGAGTAGACGTGGTGCTGGGGGAGGAAGTCGCGCAGGTCGAAGCAGCCGCAGGTGGTGCGGTCGGAGGCCTGGTGACCAACGCCGGGCGCCGCATTCCGTGCGATCTGGTTGCGGCCGCGCTCGGCATCGTGCCCAACAGCGAGCTGCTCGAGCACAGTCCGGTCGAGCGATTGCCCAGCGGCGCAGTGAAGGTCAATCGCATGCTGGCCACGTCGGCGGCGGGCGTGTGGGCTGCCGGTGACGTGGCCAACGTTGAGGGTGAGCAGCTCGGACTTTGGGAGCCGGCGCGCCACCAGGGCCGCGTGGCGGCCGTGAACATGAGCGGCGGTCAGGAGCAGTATCGACCGGGCGTGCACTACTTCGCGACGCGGCTGTTCGACCTGGATTTCGCGCGAGTCGGCGACGTCGCGGAGGGCCCCGGGCGCAGCGTGCTCGTGGATTTTCCGCGCGGCACCGGTCACATCGCCTACCGCAAGTTGGTGCTGCAGGGCGTGCAGTTGAAGGGCGCGCTGCTGATCGGTGAGCGCCAGGCTCGCGTGCGCACCATAGGGCGCGGTATGAAGCGCTTGATCGACGCCGCAGCCGACGTGAGCAGCGTGGCCGAGCGCCTGCTCGATCCGAGCTTCGATGTGCCGAGCTTCTTGGAGACGCGCAAGCTGGTGGCGCGGCCCGAGATGAAGCGGGACGCGACGCGGGCGGTGCCGGCCGCCAAGCTGCGCGGGACCCAGGTGGTGAGCCTGGGCGTCAAGCTGGAGGGTCTCCAGCAGCGCAGCGAGACTGCCGTGCTGGACAGCCGCGCCATGCTGCAGGCAGTCGGGGCGCCCGGTACCGTGGCCTTGCCCAGCCGATCCATGCCGGTCAGCGTCGGCGCGCGGTCGAGCGGCACCTCACTCATCCCCGCCTCCAGGCCACGCCAGACTCGGCTGCTCTCGATCGGTTTGCAAGCCGAAGCTCCACCCCCATCACTGCCGAGTGAGAGAGCGATCGAGGCTCGCTTCGAGCTCGGCGGCCACGTCCTGCCGATCGCGGGTAAGTTGTGCAGCCTCGGCAGCGCGCCGGATTCGAATATTCGCCTGAACGATGCGGCGGTCGCGTTCCTGCATGCGCAGGTGACCCAGCAGGGCACTGCCCTGTACCTGCGCGACGCGGGAACCCAAACCGGCACCTGGGTCAACGGTGCGCTGCTGGCTGGTGCCCATGCGCTGCACGACGGCGACCGCATCGTGATCGGCCGCACCGAGCTGGTGTTTCGCTCGAGCGCGCTCGGTAAGGGCAACGCCGGCCCGGAACCGGTCATCGCGGTGCCGCGGCTCGAGCTGCGCTCGGGACCCAGCCTGGGGCTGTCGTTCGTGTTGTCCGCCGAGAGCTGCAGCATCGGCAGCGGCCCGGCCGCCGACCTGCAGGTGTTCGATCCGAGCATCGCGGCCCAGCACGCCCGCGTGCGCCACGCCCAGGGTCTGCACTACTTCTCGGATCTCGGCAGCCCGAGCGGCAGCTATGCCCGCGGCGTGCGCGTGACTCCGGGCCAGGAGCTGGTGCTGGGCGAGGGTGAGGTCTTCCAGGTGGGTGCCATCGCGATCGCCTACACCCGCGCGCCGACCGCCGATCGCCTGGCTGCGTTTCGACCCATGGCACGGCTCAGCGTGGTGTCGGGCGCGGGCAGCGGACGAGCGGCAGCCTTCGCGGAGCGAGCATTGGCCGGTAGCGCACCGGGCGCCGAGTTGTGCTTGCCGGGTCTGGCGCCGCACGAGATCGAGATCGTGCGCCACGACGGCGGCTATTTCGCGCGCGATCTATCGGGTGGACGCACTTTCAAGAGCGGTGCGCCGCTCGGTCCACAGTGGTCGCCGCTGCGTGGCGGCGAGATGCTCTTGGTTTCATCCGGCGCCATGTTGCGCTTCGAGGAAGCATGAGCTCGGCTGATGACCAGCAGCTGAAGGACGCGGTCGAGCGCGAGGTGCTGGCCTGCATCGGCTGCAACGATTGCTTGCTGGCATGCCCGATCGTGGAGTCGCGCCAGGTCACGATCGCCGAGCTGAATGCGGCCGTGCACCTGCCGACCATCAACGACGCGAACGTGGCAAGCTTCGTCACCGCCTGCACCCAGTGCCGGCAGTGCGTGCCGGCGTGCCCAGCGGACCTGAACCGCGCCGACATGGTGCTGTTCAACAAACTGAAGGTCGAGGACAGCGTCCCCGACCACGAGCTGATGCTACAGGCGCGCATCACCGCCTTCCCGTCCGGCATGACGCTCGACGGCCTGGCCAAGAAGCTCGGTGAGCTGCAGCTGTTCCGCGGCAGTAGCGCGATCGCGCTGCGTCGCCTGGTGCTCAAGTCGACACTGCGCATGCTGATTCCAGGGGAAGAGCTGTGCCAGGAAGGCGAGTTTCACGAGCGGCTGTGCGTCGTGCTGTCAGGCACGCTGGAGCAACAGAGCACCGGACCCCAGGGTCAGACGATTCACGTCTTGAAGCTGGCACAGGGCAGCTTCTTCGGGGAAATGGGCGTGCTCAGCGACTCGGCCGAACCCTTCACGGTGGTGGCGGAGGAGCTGTCGATCGTGCTGGAAGCGCCGAAGATCGCCGTGCTGCGCTTGATGGATCAGGCGCCCGAGGTGCGAGCGTCGCTCGATGCGCTGTACGAAAAGCGCGCGCTCTGGAGCTACTCGCGTAACCCGGGCGGGCTCGGCGCGCTGCCGGAGGCCGCGGTGGCCGAGCTCTTGTGGTCGTCGCGCCTGGAGCTGCTGCCGACCGGCAGCACACTGCTGAGCGAGAACGACGCGCCGCGGGACCTGTTTCTGGTGCGCAGCGGCTTCTTGCGCGCCAGCCAGCGCGACCATCAGGGCGAGCGGGTGCTGACCTACTTTCGCGAAGGCAACGTGTTCGGCGTGCTGCCGCTCTTGGCGCGCGAGCAGCGCATGGGCTACACGGTGCAGGCGGCGAGCCGCTCGGAGGTGATTCGAGTGCCGGGCGCCGCGCTGTCTGCGCTGCTGGGACGCTACCCGCAAGCCGAGCATGCGCTGCGCCAGGCCGGCTTCGAAGCAGAGGCGCTGGCGCGAGCCGACAACGTCGGCCACCGGCCGCAGCAGCAGGGCCGCGCCTCGCTCGCGGTCAACGTGCTGGTCGAGGAGGGCCTGGCGCACGGGCGCGAAATCCTGGTCATCGATCAGGAGAAGTGCACCGCCTGCAGCAACTGCATCGACGCCTGCGAGCGCCGCCACGGCGCCAGCCGCCTGCAGCTGCGCGGCATTCAGGTCGAAAACTACATGTTCCCCACGGCCTGCCGGCACTGTGAGGACCCGGCGTGCCTGATGTGCAGCGTGAGCGGCATCGTACGCCTGACCAGCGGCGAGATTCAGATCGTACCCGAGAACTGCATCGGTTGCGGCTCCTGCGCCGAGCGCTGCCCGTACGGCAACATCAGCATGCACCCGGTGGAAAAGCCGGAGCGCGGAGTCCTGGTGAGCCTGCTCGATTTTCTCGCCACTGGCAGCATCCGCGAGCGCGCGCTGGAAGCGGTCGATCCGAAGGCGGCCCGGGTCGCGGTCAAATGCGATCTGTGCGCGGAGTACTCCGACTACGCCTGCGTGACCGCGTGCCCGGTGGGTGCGGCGTTCCGCATCAACCCGGGTGAGGCTCTGGCTCGCCCGTCATTGAGGCCACCGGCGTGAGCCGCCCGCTACAGAAACGCCGCAGCCTGCTCGAACATCAATGGCTGTGGCTGCTCGGCTCGAGCGCGATCGCGCTGCTCACGGCAGCGCTTGCCATGGCGGTGGACGGCGGGCTGCTCACGGACTTCGTGTTTTTCCCGGCCATCCTGCGGGGCTACACGCTGAGCGGCCTGTTCTTCGGCGCCGCCTGCGTGGCCCTCGGCCTGCTCACCTTCCTCTACTCGCTGCGCAAGCGCGGCCTGCAAGAGCGCATGCCGCTCGGCACCATGGCTGGCTGGCTGTGGGGGCACGTGTACCTGGGCTTGCTGTGCGTCATCATGGCCTTTGCCCACGCTGGCTACGGCAGCGTGGGGCTCGAGCCTTCGCTGGGCAAGCTGCTGCTCGCGCTGCTGGTGGTGCTGGTGGTAAGCGGTCTGATCTGGCGCATCGTCTATGCCACGCTGCCACCGAAAGCCGCGAGCGAGGTCGGGCACTACTCGCAAGCCTCCAGCCACACGCGCGCTGCCACGCTGCTGGTCGAAATCGAGAAGCTTCGCGCAGGGCGCTCCGCGCCGCTACAGCAGACGGTCGATTGGCTGCTGCAAGTGACCGCCAGTGATGCGGAGGTCGCCCACGCCTCGCACGCCATCCCGCCGGACGAGCACGTGCTGATCCCGGAGCTCGTGCGGCTGACGCGCACGCGTCACCAGATGCTCACCCGGGAGCGCAAGCAGGGCCGCTATCGGCGCCTGCTGCAGGGCATTCGCATCCTGCACGTGCCGGTCAGCCTGCTGTTCTTGATGCTGCTCCCGCTCCACGTGCTGTTCGCTCTCGAGCTGCCATCCAAGTTGGTGCCGCTCGGCGCGGTGATGGGCAGTACTTTGGACGGTTTTCACGCCTCGGGTGAATGCCGCAGCTGTCACGAGCGCGTCGTGGACGAATGGCGCGAGTCGATGCACGCTCACGCGCTCAACGGGCCGGTCATGGTCGCGCAATCGAATCTGGCGCACCGCGAAACACTTTCCAGCACCAGCACGCCCGATCCGCAAAACGTCTGCGTCAATTGCCACGGTCCGCTCGCGACCGCGCTGTCGCGCTCGCCGGTCCTGCCCTTCGTGGCTCAGGGCGCGCTGGCCGAGCCGGCGCTCGTGGAGGAGGGCGTGACCTGCTCGGTGTGCCACCAGTGGCAAGGCGAATCGATCACGGCCGGTGGCGGGCTCACGGCCTTCCAGAAGGGTCTGATCCCGGGCCGCACCTTCTTCGGGCCTTACGACGACACGGTCGGCAATGCCTTCCATCAAAGCCAGGCGGCGCCGCTGTTTCAGGATGCGTCGCAGCTCTGCCGCAATTGCCACTCCGTGCAGTACGATCGTAATGGCGACGGCAAGATCGAAAAGGGTACCGATCTGGTCCTGCAGACGCTGTTCGACGAGTGGCAGGACTACCGAAAGCAGGGCGGACCGGCTGGCTGCGTCGACTGCCACATGCCGGTGGTGAAGGGCGGGCGCGCTGCGGAAACTGCGCTGATCCCGCTGGAGCAGGACGCAGAGGCGCCGCCCCGCACGCTGCGCAGCCACCGCTTCATCGCGGTCGACTATCCCATCGATTTGCCGGCGATCCGCGACCAGAGCCGGCCCGAGCGCGAGGCGCTGTTGCGGCGCGCGGCGCAGCTCACGCTCGACCAGAGCACGCTGGTGGCAAACGGTTCGCAAGTCGCCTTCAACGTGTCCATCAAGAACACCGGCACCGGTCACAATCTGCCGGGCGGCTTCGCGTTCGTGCGCCAGATGTGGCTCGAGGTCACGCTGCTCGACGCGCGCGGGGCGGTGCTGGCCGGCTCCGGTCAGCTGCTGCAGTCGAGCGACGACCTGTGTGACGGCTCGATCCTCGACGACAAGGAGAGCAGCGTGCGCGGTTTCGTCGTCGGCTGCACTGCGACGGATCG